>JBAVJU010000258.1:0-4085 GCA_049687935.1 Desulfobacterales bacterium
GGTTGAGCCCGTTGGCCGGTTGAGCCCGTTGAGCCGGTTGAATCAGAAACAAAAAATCTCGACAGAGAAACAATTCTGGCCATGTCTCTCACGGAGCTCTCAGGGCACGCGAGTCTTACAACCCCAGTCAACTCTCAGAACTCGTATGAGTGGGCGAGAGTTTCATTTTTCAATGTCGACTGGAAAACGGACTTATTCGTAACGGGCTTAACCGGCTCAACGGGCTCAACGGACCAACGGACCAACGGGCTCAACCGACTAAAAAACCGTTGTGCTGAACTCGCTGGGCGCTGTAACATCATTTCCCGATGACAAAACCGACCCACCGGCTTCTCGGCGAACTGGCGGTATTCGCATCGGCCTTCTGCTTCTACCTTTCGACGGGGGCGGTCAGATGGTCCCAAGCCGAGGTCACGATCGATCCCTCTTTCTTTGCGTTTTCACAAACACTTTTTCTGGCCGAATTCAACCGGCCTCTATTGCCTGGCACTGTGCTCCGCCGCCGGTATCGCCGGAGAGTTTTTGATCCCCATCGGCTTTCGCTACATCACTGCCGTCGAAGGCCGCATCGTATCAGCGACGCGAATTTTGCTGGCGGCGCTGCTCGGACCCGTTATGGCAGGTGAAGGGCCCTTAACCACGGCCGGATGGATCGGCAGGCTGCTCCTTTTCGGCGTCAATGCCGCCCAGGCGTTGCGTCGGCTGCACCCGCAATAGAGCGCGTCAGGTTGCAAATCCGGGCAGATGTGATTATACTGGCGTCGTTATGAAATCGCACAACGAAAAAATACCGGATCCCAAAGAAATTGAAAAGGAAATCAGCGAGTTTCTCTCGAAAAAATTTAAAGACAACGTCAAAATTGTCTCGCCCGTCGTGTTGCACCAATCGCTGGCGTTAGAGAAACCGGAGCCCCCTTCCGATGCCACAAAAAAGATCAATTTTGATCTATTACCCGAGGACCTGATCGCCTTCCTGGACCAGTATATCGTCAAGCAGGATCGGGCCAAGGCCATTCTGGCCACAAAAATTTGCACCCATTTCAACCGCATCAAGCGTTCCCAAAGCCGACCGGCCGATGCCAACGGCATGATGATCGGCAGCATCAAAAACAATGTCCTGATGCTCGGGCCGACCGGTGTCGGCAAGACGTACATCATCAAACTGATCGCCGAAAAAATCGGGGTCCCGTTCGTCAAGGGCGACGCCACCAAGTTCAGTGAGACCGGTTATGTCGGCGGAGACGTCGAAGACCTCGTGCGGGACTTGGTGCGTGAAGCCGATGACGATATCGACCTGGCCCAGTATGGCATCATTTACATCGATGAAATCGACAAAATCGCCGGAAGCCGCGAGCACATCGGCGCCGATGTGTCCCGCACCGGCGTTCAGCGCGGGCTTCTCAAACCGATGGAAGAAACCGAAGTCGACCTGAAGGTCTCCCATGACCCGATTTCGATGATTCAGGAGATTGAACAGTACCGTAAAACCGGCAAACGCCACAAACGCGTCCTCAACACCAAAAACATCCTTTTCATTATGAGCGGCGCCTTCGCCGATCTGCCGGCGATCATTCGCAAACGCCTCAATGAAAAAGGAATTGGTTTCGGGGCCTCCATAAAACACACGTCAGAGGATCTGGACATTCTCCTGCACGTCAGATCAGAAGATCTCATCAAATATGGATTCGAGTCCGAGTTCGTGGGGCGCCTGCCGGTCCGGGCTATATTCGAGAATTTGACCGAGGCGGATCTGTTCGAGATCCTGCACAATCCGAACAACCCGATCATGCTCGGGAAAAAACTCGATTTCGCCGCTTACGGGATCGACATTAAGTTCGATGAAGACGCTTTGAAAATATTGGCCAAAATCGCTAGCGAAGAAAACACGGGCGCCAGGGGGCTTGTCAGCGCCGTGGAAGGCGCCCTGCTCCCCTTTGAAAGAAAACTGCCCTCGACCGGCATCCGGGAATTTCCGGTCACCGAGCGCGTGATCCGCAAACCCGAGGAAGCACTGGCCGAAATGACCGCTGCGACAAACAGTGATGCCCTGCACAGCACCTTCGAAGAGCTGGGCCGAAAGGAGCAAGCCTTTATCAGAGACTACCTCAAGTCGAACACGGGCAAACTGGCCGAAAAATACAGCCTGACCATGACCGCTGCGCGCATCGCCACCGTGGCGAATTGTTATTCCCGTCACATCGTAGATGTGGGAACGGCGATCCGCCAGATACGCTCCTATTACGATGAGGTCAAAAAAATCGAACTTTTTTTCTTCAAAAACCATGACATAAACGTCGTGCTGGAAGAGGATGCCATTGATTTTATCATTGAAAAGTTCGTGACATCTGATATGCATTTGGACGAGTTCTATAAAAAGCTGAACATCGACTTCGAGCACGGCTTGAAGCTGGTGCGGGAAAAAACCGGCAAAAATCGATTCTTCATCAGCCGCGAAGCGTTGCTGAACCCGGAAACCTATATTCGTAACAGTCTCGCCACGGAGTTGAACCTGCCATAACGCACGGATAGGAATGCCCGCAACCGTGCCCGCCATGTGCGAGAGCCTGAAGCAGTCCCGGAACGGATAACCATGATCGGAATATCAAAACTCTATTGCGGAACCGTCGAGCCTTCGGATGCCCTTCGTTACGGCCGCCACTCGTCGCGCCTGCCCTCTCACCTGCTGCAGTTTTCAGAGGACAAGCGACCGGTTGTGGTCTGGAACGTGACACGGCGGTGCAACCTTAAATGCGTGCACTGCTATGCCCATGCCGAGGACAAATCCTTTGCGAACGAACTCTCCACGTCGCAGGGTCGCGACCTCATTGACGATCTGGCCGGTTTCGGCGCGCCGGTGCTGCTCTTTTCCGGCGGCGAACCCCTTGTCCGCAAAGATCTGCCCGAGCTGGCGGATTACGCCGTAAAAAAGGGAATGCGGGCCGTCATTTCCACCAACGGCACCCTGATCACCCCCACCTTGGCCCGGACGCTCAAAGAGATCGGTCTCTCCTATGTGGGGATCAGCCTGGACGGAATGCAGGAAATCAACGACCGGTTCCGCGGAGTCAACGGAGCATTCGCAGCGGCGCTGGAAGGCATCCGGAACTGCCAGACGGCCGGAATAAAAGTCGGGCTGCGGTTCACGATCAACAAGTTCAACGTCAACGAAATCCCGGCCATCTTCGATTTGCTGGAAAAGATGGACATCCCGCGCGTCTGCTTCTACCATCTGGTCTATGCCGGGCGCGGCTCGAAACTGGTGGCCGACGATCTGGCCCACGAGGAGACCCGCCGGGCGGTCGACCTGATCATCGATCGTACCCGGCAGCTGCACGAGAAGGGCAAACCGAAGGAAGTCCTGACAGTCGACAACCACGCCGACGGCCCCTACCTGTATATGCGGCTCCTGAAGGAAAACCCCGCCAGGGCCGCGGAGGTTCTCGAGCTGCTCGAGATGAACGAAGGCAACAGCTCCGGCCGCGGCATCGGCTGCGTCAGTTGGGACGGCGAAGTATATGCCGATCAGTTCTGGCGCCACCACAGCTTCGGCAATGTCACCGAAAGACCGTTTTCCGAGATCTGGACCGACACGTCCGAACCGCTGATGATGCGCCTCAAGGAGAAGAAGAACCATGTCACGGGCCGCTGCGCGGGCTGCCGCTGGCTGAACGTCTGCGGCGGGAATTTCAGGGTGCGGGCCGAGGCGGTCACCGGCGACGTGTGGGCCCCGGACCCCGCCTGCTATCTGACCGACGAGGAAATCACCGATGCGGCCGCTGCCGGAAGCGGTTGTGCAACGTGAAAAAGGTTGAGCCCGTTGAGCCCGTTGGCCGGTTTGCCGGTTAAATTCTTTGAACCCGTTAGCCGGTTAATATTGGTGACCCACAGTGATAACTCGCCGCCGGCCGAATGGTTTACGGGCTAAACTGGCCTAACGGGCCAAACCGGCTCAACCGACAGAAAGGAGCTCCACACCACCATGCTCTTCCCCGACTATCGGCCGCGGCGGTTGCGGCAAAACGAGGCTTTTCGGCGCATGATCCGTGAAACCCGGCTCTCGACCGACGACCTCATCCTGCCGCTTT
>JBAVJU010000259.1:0-5888 GCA_049687935.1 Desulfobacterales bacterium
AGCTTCAAAGCCGGGAGCAGGTCGCCAACCGTCGCGGCATCAAAGTGGAAGAGCTTTGATCAACGGGCGCACTGAGGCTATTTTTATCGGCTTTATGACCGGAAGGGCATTTTCGATGGCAGGGAAACTGAAGATAACCATGGTGAAAAGCATGATCGGCAGGCCGGAAAAACATCGCCGGGTTCTGCGCGGTCTGGGACTCGGAAGGCTCAATAAAAGTGTCCTGAGAAATGATACGCCGGCCATCAGAGGCATGGTTGAAGCCGTATCGCATCTCGTCACGGCCGTGGAGGTGACCAATGAGGCTCAATGATCTGGCACCGGCACCCGGTGCCCGCAAGGCCCGCAAACGCATCGGTCGCGGTGTCGGCTCCGGATGGGGCAAAACGGCCGGTCGAGGCTCCAAGGGTCAAAACAGTCGATCGGGCGGCGGCGTGCGGCCCGGATACGAAGGCGGGCAGATGCCCATCCACCGCCGGTTGCCGAAGCGCGGCTTCACAAATGTTTTCAAGAAAACCTATGCCGTCATCAATATTCGCGACCTGGCAAAAATGGAGCGCGGCAGTGTCGTCGACGAAGCGGCTCTGGTGCGGGCCGGTCTTGTCAAGGGACGGCGTGACGGCGTGAAGCTTCTGGGTCAAGGCGACATCGATATTCCCCTGACGGTTAAAATCGATCTCATCAGCCAGAGCGCCCGACAGAAGATTGAAGCGGCGGGCGGCACGGTAGAGGTTGCGCAATTATGATCGGCGGCGGTTTCGGCAATATTTTCAAAATCCCCGAACTAAAGCGCAGGATCCTGTACACCCTGGCGCTGCTGGTGGTCTATCGGGTGGGGGTACACGTTCCGGTGCCGGGCATCGACAAAGGCGCTTTGGCGGAGATTTTCGATCGGGCCAAAGACACCATTCTCGGCATCTTCAATATGTTCTCCGGTGGCGCGCTCGAAAATCTTTCGGTTTTTGCCCTCGGCATCATGCCGTACATCAGTGCATCGATTATCCTACAGCTGATGACGGTCGTGATTCCGCATTTGGAGCAATTGAAAAAGGAAGGCGAGCAAGGGCGCAAGAAGATCACCCAGTACACCCGTTACGGAACGGTCATTTTGAGCATCATCCAGGGATTCGGCATCAGCATCGGCCTCGAACGCATGGGGGCCGTCATCGATCCGGGCTGGAGCTTTCGTCTCATGTCGGTTCTCACCCTCACGGCCGGTACGGCCTTTATCATGTGGTTGGGAGAGCAGATCACCGAGCGCGGCATCGGCAACGGCATTTCTCTGATTATTTTTGCCGGCATCGTCGCGCGCATGCCGACCGCCATCGGCAACACCTTCCGTCTGGTGTCGACGGGTGCCATGAGCGTTTTTCCCATTATCATCCTGCTCGTGCTGATGGTGGCCGTTATTGCCGTGATCATATTCGTCGAACAAGGGCAGCGGCGCATTCCGGTGCAGTATGCCAAACGGGTGGTCGGCAGACGCATGTACGGCGGTCAAAGCACCCATCTGCCGCTCAAGATCAACATGTCGGGTGTTATTCCGCCGATATTCGCTTCTTCCATCATGATGTTTCCGGCGACGATATCCAGCTTCATAACGGTGCCCTGGATCCAGGATGTCGTCTCGGCGCTCTCGCCCGGGAATGTCGTTTACGAGCTGTTCTTCGTCGGCCTGATTTTCTTTTTCTGTTATTTCTATACGGCCGTTACCTTCAACCCGGTGGATGTCGCCGACAACATGAAAAAACAGGGGGGATACATCCCCGGCATCCGGCCCGGCAAGCGGACGGCCGATTACATCGACAAGGTGTTGAGTCGAATCACACTCGGCGGCGCCTTCTACGTTTCAGCTGTTTGCGTACTGCCATCGATCCTCATTACGCACTTCAACGTCCCCTTTTACTTTGGCGGGACGGCCCTTCTGATTGTCGTTGGTGTGGCCATCGACACGGTGGCCCAAATGGAATCACACATGCTCAGCCGCCATTACGAGGGATTTTTGAAGAAGTCGGGTGCCCGGATCAAGGGGCGCCGCTAAGGAGTTCCGGTAAGCGCGGGTGGGTGTCAGTAACGGGAGGCCAAATGGCCAAGGAAGAAGCCATAAAAGTCGAGGGCACGGTTCTCGAGACTCTGCCAAACGCGATGTTCAAGGTGGAACTCGATAACAAGCATCAGGTTCTGGCCCATATCTCCGGTAAAATGAGGATGCATTTTATTAAAATTCTTCCCGGCGACCGGGTGACCGTCGAACTGTCACCCTATGACCTGAATCGGGGTAGAATTACGTATCGGTCCAAATGATTTTCGGGCGGCATGACGGGGAAGGCGCTAAGCAATCGGGAACGGCAAAAATAGAAAACGGGCTTTAGCCGGCAGCTTTTGCACCAAAAGGAGTGTTTCAATGAAAGTCAGAGCATCTGTGAAAAGAATTTGCCCGAAATGCAAGATCATCCGCAGAAAAGGGAGCGTTCGGGTGATCTGTGAAAACAAACGGCACAAACAACGGCAGGGATAGAGGAGGCAGGAATTGGCCAGAATTGCTGGAGTCGATCTACCGAAACAAAAAAGAGTTGAGATCGCGCTGACCTATATTTACGGGATCGGGCGAAGCACCTCCATTGAGATTTTGTCGAAAATCGGCGTCGACCCGAACACCAGAAGCGATGACCTGACAGAGTCCCAAATCAATGACATCAGAAAGGTCATCGACGGGGAATACAAGGTCGAAGGCGAACTCCGATCCGAAGTCGCCATGAACATTAAGCGGCTGATGGATCTCGGCTGCTATCGCGGATTGCGGCATCGCAAAGGGTTGCCGGTCCGCGGACAGCGGACGAGCACCAATGCCCGCACACGCAAGGGACCCAAACGGGCGGCGGTCAAGAAGAAGGGCGCCGCCAAGAAAAAATAATTTATAGACAGGTGAGGCTCGTTACATGGCGAAGAGAACCCGTACCAAAAAGAAAGAAAAAAAGAATATCCAAAACGGAGTTGTTCACATTCAGTCTACCTTCAACAACACGATTATCACCATCACCGATCAGACCGGAAACGTGGTGGCGTGGTCAAGCGCCGGAGCTCAGGGATTTAAAGGTTCACGCAAGAGCACCCCTTTTGCCGCCCAAATGGCGGCCTCGGATGCCGCCAAAAAAGCGATGGAACACGGTATGAAAAACGTCGAGGTCTTTGTCAAGGGACCCGGCCCCGGACGCGAATCGGCCCTGCGGTCGTTGCAGGCTACCGGATTCAACGTCATCGTGATCAAGGACGTCACGCCCATTCCCCACAACGGCTGCCGGCCGCCCAAAAGACGTCGCGTTTAAACGGTCGATCGACAGGATGGGTTTGCCCGGTTGAAGGGTTGAGAATGGCGTTGAATCAATGGCCGATGCGCCCTTCACGCTCTTACGGAAGACCCCTTTGGAAGCAAGACAGGAGGATTCATATTGGCACGCTATACAGGCTCTGTCTGCCGGATATGCCGGCGCGAGAATTTAAAACTCTATCTCAAAGGCGATCGGTGCTATTCCGATAAATGTGCGTTTGACCGCCGCAGTTACCCCCCCGGAGAACACGGCCAACGCCGCGGCAGAAAAATATCGGATTACGGCATACAGCTCAGAGAGAAGCAAAAAGTAAAAAAAATGTTCGGTCTTTCTGAAAAACAGTTCAAACTGTTTTTCATGCGGGCGGATCGCCAGAAGGGTGTCACGGGCACAAACCTTCTGGTCGCACTCGAGCGGCGGCTTGACAATGTCGTCTACCGGCTGGGGTTCGTCAATTCTCGCTCGCAGGGGCGCCATTTTGTCAGGCACAACCACTTCGTCATCAACGGCAAAAAGGTCGATATCCCCTCTTATCTCGTTAAAGTGGGCGATGTCATCGAAGTCCGAGAAAAAAGCCGTAAGGTTCAGGCGATTTCCGATTCAATGGACGGCGTCGTGCGTCGTGGCATACCCCAGTGGCTGGACTTGGAAAAAGAGAACATGAAAGGAGTCGTCAAGAATTTTCCGGCACGCGAAGACCTCACGATGCCGATCCAGGAGCAGCTCATCGTCGAACTTTATTCCAAATAAACGGTTTCCGCCTGCGCTGGAAACCGGGGCTTGTTGCCCGGCGGGATTTTGGAATGAATCTGCGAAGGAAGAAAAAAAATCGGGCTTGGTGTTCCAAAATTCAATTTGTTGCTACCAACACCACAAAAAAGGCTGGAGATTCAAAAAAATGTCACCGAATGAACTTATGTACATCAACTGGCGTGATATGTTCAAGCCGGAAAAGGTTCAGGTAACCAGCAAACCTTCGTATGGCAAGTTCGTGTGTGAGCCGCTCGAGAGAGGATTCGGAATCACCATCGGCAACGGGTTGAGGCGGGTCATCCTGTCTTCCCTGCACGGTGCCGCCATCACGTCCGTAAAAATCGACGGGGTGATGCATGAATTCAGCGTCATACCCGGTGTCCTCGAAGACGTTTCGGAAATCATTCTCAATCTCAAAGAGGTCCGGTTAAAGGTCAGCGATGCTGAGCCCCATATCGTCAGAATCGAAACCACGGGCGAGAAGAAGGTCACCGCCGGCGATATTATCAGCGATGACGGGAAGTGCGAAATTCTGAATAAGAATCTGCACATTGCCACTTTAGGCGAGGATGCCAAGCTCAATATGGTCATGACCGTCAAAGTGGGAAAGGGCTACACTCTGGCGGAAAACAATAAAGACGAGGATGCGCCGATCGGGACGATTCCGATCGACGCCGTCTTTTCTCCGGTCAAGCGCGTCAACTACGTGGTCGGCAATGCCCGCGTCGGCCAGAAGACCGATTACGACAAATTGACGCTGGAAGTCTGGACGGATGGCAGTATATTACCGGAGAACTGTGTGGCCTACGCGGCCAAGATTCTGAAAGACCAGATGTCGATCTTCATCAATTTCGACGAAAATCTAGAACCGACCCTCGACAACGACGCCGAAAATGATGAGAAACCGCGCTGGAATGACAATCTTTACCGCACGGTCGACGAGCTCGAACTTTCCGTGCGGAGCGCGAATTGCCTCAAAAATGCCGATATCCACAAAATCTATCAACTGGTGTCCAAGACGGAAGCCGAGATGTTGAAGACCAAGAACTTCGGGCGTAAGTCGCTGAACGAAATCAAGGAAGTTCTCGTCGACATGGGGCTTTCGCTCGGAATGAAACTGGACGGGTTCATGCCACCCGAAGAAATAACGGAAGAAGAGGAGTAAACGGTCGCCATGAGACACGGTAAATCTGGGTTGAAGTTGAACCGTACCGCGAGCCACAGAGACGCTATGTTCAGGAACATGGTGACCTCTTTGTTTAAACATCAGCGCATTCAAACCACCGATGCAAAGGCCAAAGAACTGCGACGCTGGGCGGATCATCTGGTCACCCTGGCCAAACGGGGCGATCTGCACGCCAGGCGGCAGGCCATGGCCATTGTCAGGGAAAAAAAAGTTGTTCACAAGCTGTTTGAAGAGGCCCAAAGCCGTTTCAAAGCCATTGCGGGGGGGTACACGCGTGTGGTCAAACTCGGCCGGCGTGCCGGTGATGCCGCGCCGATTTCGGTCATCGAACTCGTAATGTCCTCAGCGGACATCGGCGAGACGAAAAAGAAAACCGTCAAGGCGAAGGCCACGGTGCCCGACAAGAAAGTTGTGGAAGAAAAAGCGGCCGTCGAGGGAAAGGACGCTGACACCGCGACGGAGGCCATGCCGGTCGAAAAGGAGGCTCGCCAGGCAGCGGAGCCGGAAGAAAAAATCGAAGAACAGACCGGCGATCAGCCGGCCGCAGAAGCGGCGACCCGGGAGACCGAGACCAACGCCGTCGATGATAAAGAGGAAGCGCCGGAGCCATCCGATGAAGG
>JBAVJU010000260.1:0-4188 GCA_049687935.1 Desulfobacterales bacterium
TTACCGCAATCGATTTCACTCCACAACTCTGAGGCGTTTTTCGAGAGTGTAAACGGTGAGTGAAAGGCTCATTGTCATAACGAGGTAGATGGCGGCAATCGTGAACCAGAGCTCGAACACGAGATACGTTTGGGCGATGATGATCTGGCCCTGCATGGTCAAATCATAGATCGCGATCGTACTGACCAGGGCCGAATCCTTGATGAGCGAGACGGCTTGACTAGTGAGAGGTGGCAGCATTCTGCGAACTGCTTGGGGCAGAACGACAAATCGGTAAGTGTGCCACCGGCTCAGCCCGAGGCTGAAAGCAGCTTCCCACTGGTGCCGGGAAATGGACACAATCCCGGCGCGGAAGATTTCCGAAGCGTAGGCCCCTTCGAACAGGCTCAAGGCCAGCACGGCCGAGGTGAACGCATTGAGATCGAGGACCGGCGACAGCACGAAATAGATTAAAAAGAGCTGCACCAGGAGCGGCGTGTTACGCATCAATTCGAGATAGCCTCTTGAGACGCCTCTGGCGGCAAATGAATGCGACAGACGTAAAATAGCGGTTATCAAGCCGAAAGCCAGTGTCAGGGCCAGACTGACGACCGTGATCTGCAGCGTAATGAAGAGTCCGTCGATCAGAGGGCCGGGCGTCAAACGACCGTTTTCGATAGAATAGAGATAGGCCGGTACGCGGTACCACTGCCAGTTGTATCCCAACCTTTCGACGCCTCGAAAAATCAGCCAGCTCAGAGCGCCGACAACGGCCCCATATTTGAAGAGATCAAACAGGAGATGATGGTGGAGAGAAGCGGAACGGTTTGAAGGGCTATAACGGTTTGAACGGAGCATGGGCAGTAATCTTCAGGTAATTTGTGCCTTATGAATCCGGGTTGAACAGCAGCAATTTACAGTAGTATTTCAGTATGAGGTTGTGAAGATACATCGGTTGTGCCTTCCTTAAAGCCGTGCCGGCGGCCATGACGGATCAAGGGTCGAGCGCGTTGAGCTTGAGCGCTCCCTAACGAGGAATTTCTCATGACACGGCATCATCATAAATAGGATCTGCTTACCACATCGAGGCCGTATCTGCCAATACCGACGCGGTCAGTTGACAAGGCTCTGGATCGGGGCCGGGATGCGACCGCCGTGTCGAATGAAGCGATTGGCCCCGCGCGAATTGTTCACCGGAATGATAACGGCTTGTCCGAGCAAACCGCCGAAGTGGGCCTTGTCGCCCGCATTTTTCCCCGGCACAGGGATCAGGCGGGTTGCCGTTGTTTTTTTGTTGATGACACCGATCGCCATTTCATCGGCAATGATGGCGGCCAAGGTTTCATCGGACGTATCGCCCGGAAGCGCCACCATGTCGAGTCCCACCGAACAGACGCTCGTAATCGCTTCGAGTTTCTCGAGGGTCAGATGACCGGCGGCGGCCGATTCGGAAATGTTCAGATCTTCGCTGACCGGAATAAAAGCACCGCTGAGGCCGCCGACATGTGAACTGGCGAAGGCGCCGCCCTTCTTCACGGCATCGTTCAGAAGCGCCAGGGCAGCCGTGGTACCGGGGACACCGATGCTCAGCAGGCCGAGACTCTGAAAAATTTCTCCCACGCTGTCGCCGACGTTCGGTGTCGGCGCCAGGGACAGGTCGACCACGCCGAATCGGATGTCGAGGTTCGCGGCCACTTCGCGGCCGATGAGTTCGCCCACCCGGGTGACTTTATAGGCCGTGCGTTTGATCAGTTCGGATATCTGCCCCAGGTCCATACGGGGGTCTGCATCCAGGGCGCGGTCGATCGCCTTCTTGACCACCCCGGGTCCGCTGACGCCCACGTTGATGACCGCATCGGCTTCTCCGATGCCAAGATACGCCCCGGCCATGAACGGAATGTCTTGCGGGATGTTGGCAAAAACACAAAGTTTAGCACAGGCTATGCCGTCTCGCCGGGCAGTGAGGCTGGCGGCACGTTTGATCTTTTGGCCCATCAAGTAAACGGCGTCCATGTTGATGCCGGCCCGGGTGGAGGCCACGTTGATCGAAGCGCAAACCCGATCGGTCCCGGCCAGCGCTTCGGGTATGGCATCGATGAGGGCGCGGTCACCCTTGGCGATCCCTTTTTCCACCAGGGCGGAAAAACCGCCGATGAAATCGACGTTCACCTCTTGTGCCGCACGGTTCAACGTGTGCGCGATCTCGATCATCTGGGAGGATGAAAAAGGGGCCGCCGCAACGGCGATCGGACTGACCGAAATCCGTTTGTTGACCACCGGTATGCCGTACTTGTTTCCGACACGGTCGCAGACCTTGACGAGGCCGCCGGCCAGATCGTTTATTTTGGACAGAACATTGTCCTGGAACCGTTTAAGGTCGTGGCTGGCACAATCGAGCAGGTTGATTCCGAGCGTGACCGTCCGCACGTCCAGATGTTCGTTCTCCAGCATCTCGAGGGTCGATAGAATTTCTCTTTCCGTCAGCATGGTTTTCTTTCGTCAGGATCCCTGACAACCGTAAACGGTTAAATGCGATTGATGGCTTCGAAAATGTTGCGGTGCTGAATACTGATCTGAAGACTCAATTCAGTTGCCTTGGCGCGCAGGTCGGTGTAAAGCGCCTGTTGGTCGATATCGGCCGGAATGTCGACTTCGTAGATCATGATGTTGCTGTTCGGATCGTCGCCGCCTTTGAAAACCGCCTGCAGATTGGTCACGTTGACCCCGTAGCGGGCAATGATTTCGGTTATAGCGGCCACCAGGCCTTTGCGGTCCGGGCCCTTGGTGGTGATCACGAACGGTTCGCTTCTGGCCATTTTAAAAACCGGGCCGGTCACTTCCAGAGGTTTGACGAAAACATGATGGTTCAGAGGCGTCAGGCCTTCCTCGAGATAGCCGTGCAGGTCTGCGAGCGACTGCTCCGAGGGCAGGACCACGATGAAGATACCGCTGAATTCGGACTGCAGGATGGTCTGACTGACATTTTCAATGTTGCAGTTCTTTTCGAACAGCATCCGGGTCACAGCGGCGATGATGCCGGGTCGATCCGGTCCCAGGACCGAAATGACGGCCTTGTTCATGGTGCGCTCCCGTTAAGAATCAGACAGTCGGCGACAAGTTCCCAGAGGTATTTGACCGACAGATCCTGCAAGCCGTAGTTCTTCTTGATGTTGTTGAGCTGCCCGTGGCAGCTGTGACAGGGCACCACGATCATGTCGGCGCCTGAAGCCTTGATCTGCTCCATTTTTCTGCGGCCGTAATGCACCCTTTCTTCGTTATAGCCGGTGGTCAGGGCCCCGCCGCCGCCGCCGCAGCAGATCTGATGCTGTCGGGACGGGTACAGATCGACCCAGTTTTCGAGGCACCGCGACATGATCCAGCGCGGTTCTTCGTAATACCCGTATCCGAACAACTTTTCGGCTTTGCGGCAGTAATTGCAGGGATCATGGTAGGTGGCCAACACATCGAAACGTGACTTGTCCAACTTGATGCGGCCTTGCTTGATGTAGGCCACCAAAAGATCGAAGACCGTGTAAGTGCCGATCTTCTTCAGAATTTCCGGATACCATTTTTCGAGACCAGACCTGGTCGACAGATAAGCGTGCCCTCATTCGGGCCACATGAGGTTTTTGATCTCCAGTCTTTCCACCTGTTCGACGATGCGGCCGGCCATGACTTTCATGGCGGCATCGTCTCCGGTGAAAAAACCCCAACTGGTGCCTTCCCAGGCTTCGGAAGTGATGGTCCAGTCTTCCCCGGCCGCATGAAAGATCTTCCACCAGTGCTTCAGGTCTTCGGTGTGGGTGTTGACCAGTTTGTTGTGAATGGTCGAGAGGATGTTGGCCCCCTTCTTGTCGACCGGCACCTTGAAGCCCTCGAAGCCCGGCTCTTCGGCGATCTCTTCGGCCACGTCTTCGACGATGAAGAGGAAGTCCTCCTTGGGCAGCCCGAGGTTGTTGCCGGTCCGAAGGGCCGCATCGACCCCTTTGTGCAAAATCCCCGGCACCTGGTCGCGTTCCCGCAGGGACCGGATGGACCGCATGATGTTCGGGATGTCGATCTCCATGGGGCAGAGGACTTCACATTTGGCGCACATCGTGCAAATCCAAGGCCAGCGGGCGGCAACCACTTCTTTCTCCAGCCCCAGCGCGACCATGCGGACGATCTTGCGCGGGTCGAAGCCGTCGATGCCCGATGCCGGGCAGGCGC
>JBAVJU010000261.1:0-16804 GCA_049687935.1 Desulfobacterales bacterium
GTTCTCGATAAAATAAGTTCGCAATTTTGGGCGTTGAGGCGCCCGATTGGCAATGCGCGAAAACGAAGGAATATCTCGATATGGCGAGTTTTCGCAACGCGGCCAGACGGGATGTGCCGGCGTCCAAAAGGTGAAATAATTATTTTAGGTGCGCCCTAAGGCAACGATGCAACCTCGACCGGCTCGACGGGCCAAATGGTCTGTCGAGCCGGTTCACTTCGAATCGCAAATTCAGTGAGGTGATTAAACGGCTGCTCTTCGGCCCGTATACCCGTTGTCACGAAACGTCGCCTTTGAGGCCGATACTCTCCGAAACCTCACGCATGCCCATGATGGTGTCGGTTATCAGTTCGTTCAATTCGAGCCCCAGCATCCGGGCCCCGTTCTCGATAATCGACCGATCCACACCGGCGGCAAACCGCTTGTCCTTCCATTTCTTCCTGACCGATTTGGCCTTCAGGTCCATTACACTTCGAGAGGGGCGAACGAGCGCGGTGGTGACGACCAGTCCGGTCAGCTCGTCGATGGCGTAGAGAATTTTCTCCATGTCAGTCTGAGGGGCCACATCCGTACAGATTCCCCATCCGTGGCTGACCACTGCACGGATATATTCCGGTGGCCAGTTGTGGCTCTGCAGAATTTCCTCGCTTTTGCGACAGTGCTGGTCAGGGTACATTTCGTAGTCCAGGTCGTGGACCAGACCGACGATCCCCCATTTATCCTCATTCTCACCGTGTTTGCGGGCCATGTAACGCATGACGCCCTCCACCGCAAGAGCGTGTTTGATCAGGCTCTCGTTCTTGTTGTATTCCCGCAGCAAGGCAATTGCGGCATCTCGTGTTGGAACAGTCGGTTCCGCCATGTGTCCTTCTCCTATGTGAAAAGCATTGATCCTGTCGGCATGGTCAAAAAGCAAGCCACTTCCCAAGGGTCGGGCCGGGGGCGAAGAGTTGTAGCAATCCCCAAGCGGCCGCGGAAAAGTCGACAGGCATAAAAACGCGCGACCATCGGGCTCAGGCCGAATGTTACCGATCATGGGTGGACACTAACGGTTGGATTGCCAATAATCAAGCCTCTTTTGTGTTCTTTCTTTTCTTTCCGCATAATTTGTGGCAAACAAAGGGTTGCAACCTTTTATGCTTCGACGTCAGACACTCATGAAAGATGCTCACCTCGATGGACAAGATCAGTGCGATCGTGATGGCCGGATACAACAACAAGTGGGCTGTAAAGAAATACGCAAAAATCGTTGCCGAGCATTACGGCGAAACGTTTATCGAAGCAGGCTACAAACCCCTGCGAGAGTTCCAAACGATTCAAGACGGTCAGCCCGTCAACAAGCCGCTGATACAGTTCACACTGGAAAAACTATTCAATAACGAGCGGATCGGCGACATCGTTATCGTCGGCCACCAGATGCTGCTGGAGCAGCGCCTCAGAGATTATCTCAGCCGGCAGGTCACGCCCTACAGCATCATCAACCAGAACAGCCGGATTCCGGCCGAAATCATCAGCCGGTTTCACATCCGGACGCGCAAAGTGAAACACAATTCCATCGCCGGCAACATGATCAAAGGGTATGCCGCCAGCGCCGCTTGTGATAAACGCCGCCACGCCCTGTTTGTGGCATCGGATTCGCCGCTGACATCTGAAACATTAATCGATTTTTTTATTGATCTTGCGGAAACCTATGCAAGCGATTGCGCGATTATCTTGCCTGCGGTCCTGGTTGAAGGGACCGTCGACAGGTTCGGTCGCTATCCGTTGAGGCTCATCAACGATTCCGATTTCCAGTTGTCCGCCGAAACAGACGCATACGGCCGCCAGGGGTTCAGGCTCTCGTCTCTGATGTATGCCGATCCGCACGGCTTCGATATGAACACAGCCAACACGGCCTATAACCTGCGGAAGTGCCTCAATCCCCATGTGCAGTTAAAACTGTTCCGAATTACCCGCAATCTGGGGTATGAAAATGTCTATTCCAAGTATTTCATCAAAAAAGATTTGAGCGTGAAAGAGGTCGAGAACATCACCTCGGCCTTCTTCGGCGGGCGGTTGAAAATCATCCCGGTCACCGATGCCGAATCGAGTTATGACTATGACGGCACGGATGACGAATACAGAAGACTGGCCGAACTTCTAAAAACCCCTCGGTCTTAGACTCACTTAACCCTAAGTCGGAGTCTGCGCGTGTCTGCCTGCCAGAATACCCTTCGCCAGACTTTCGATCAGGTCTGCAAGCATTCTCTCGGCCAACTCCAATTCCGCCGGCGTGTTGAAGACGGACAGCAGCTCTTCCAATAAAATATCGTAGGGTGACAACAGTGTGGTCTGCGGCGGGTAGCCTACGGCGGGTTTGGGGTAAAGGCGATCATCGAACACATAATTGCAGAAGCCCGGATCCGGGCGTCGGCGAAACGGCCAGTCGATTTTCAGCCTCAAAACGCGCCCCACGATTTGCCGGCAATCCTCGCGACTCAGGATGTCCGCCACAGTCAACGGTGAACCCAGACGCTCTTCCAAAGTCTTGAAAAATTCGCTCAGAAGCCTGGTCTCGGAGACGATCAAGCCATATTCGTACCAGCTGACGGCAGATTCCCGCACGACGGTCTTGACGACCGCCGAAAGTTTGGAATGCGCCGGACAGAAATAAAGCCGGCAGGCCATACCGCCGTAATAACTCAGCCCCCGGTAATCGACACCGCGATTTCCGGCAGCGTGGGGATGAAGCAGGCAGCCGACCCGCCGGTGCTCTTCTCCGATCAACCCGACAAATGGGCAATGGTGGAAATCGTTGATTGGACCGGTTCCGCATCGGGTCTGCGCCCGCTGGCCGAACACCGCAATGGCATCGGCTTGGCGGGGAACTTGCGCAAACTCTTTTGTCCTCTCGCTCAGCATCGACACCAAGGGACCGAAAGCGGCGTCGGCCACATTGTAAAGTCCGCAACAGGCGGCGCAGGAAACCCGCCGGTTGACCTGACACAGGTAGACCCCTCCCGGTGCTGTGGGGTCTGCTGTCAAAGAAACTGACGGGTCGTTTTGGTCAGGTGGATGTCTTTTCATATTCCGGTGAGCGTTCGGGATAAATGAAATCGGTTTTAACGGCGCCCTATTCTTCCTCGGACAATATCTCGTATTCGGTCGTGATCTCCGC
The DNA here is from genome assembly GCA_049687935.1 of Desulfobacterales bacterium. GTDB lineage: Bacteria > Desulfobacterota > Desulfobacteria > Desulfobacterales > SG8-13 > JARFQH01. The sequence continues at coordinate 3,158 of JBAVJU010000261.1, forward strand.
CACGCCACGAACGGTCGCTGCCACCGAACAGTATTTCTCTTCGGAAAGCTGGATCGCCTGCTGGACGGCCTTTTCCGTGAGGTCTTTGCCGCCGAGACGATACTTTAGGTGAATTTTGCGGTAAGCCCAGGGTGGATCGTCATCCTGCTCGCCGGTGGCGATGACCTCAAGCCTGCTGAGTGGTTTTCGTTTTTTGGTCAAAATGTCGACCACATCCACGGCCGTGCAGGAAGACAGGGCGACGAGTAGCATCTGAGAGGGTCTGAGTCCATTTGGCTCTTTCTCACCGGACAATACAACCGCATGACGATTCGAATCCATCCCCACGAACTGCTGACCGGTTACCCATCGCACAGTGGTTGTCGGCATCTTGCATCTCCTTTGATTTGAGTTTCCATCGAGGTTTGGTCCCGGCCTGATTCCGGCCGGTTGTCTGTTGGCGATTGGCACCGAAACTTCGGTTGCCGGTATTGAACCGCGGCGCTCATCGCCCCTCAGGCCATGGCTTCCCGGATGACACGATACTTGGCAAAAATCTGTCCGGTACCCAGTTGTTTGAAATCTATCAACTCGAGCTGCATTGAAATCGAATCGGAGAACAAAGTAAGACCCGTACCAAAAATCTGCGGGACGTAGGTCAGGTGAATTTCGTCAATCAGATCTTCCCGCGCGAAAACCGTGTTGATCTGAGAGCCGCCTGCCAGGATCGCGACCTTGAACCCCTCCTGTCTGAGATCAGCCAGCAACTCGCGAGGATGTTTATCCGTGAAAACCAGATCCTTTTGCTGGGAAATTCGGCGTTTGTTGCGGCTCATGACCACGTTTTTTCGCCCCGGCAGGGGTTTGCCGATCGTATCATATGTCTTCGATCCCATGATCAAGACGCCTGCTTTTATCGTCAATTCCTTGAACATGCGCTTGTCTTCCCGGCCCGTCCAGTCCGGAAAGTGGTCCGAGCTGCGGGCGATCATTCCATCTACCGTCAACGCCATCAATAAAATAACTTTCATGCTGCAGCAGCTCCGGATTGGGGTTCACAAAAAATAAGGTGGCAATCTCTGACTTAAAACTTCATGTATTTTTTCTCGTACACAACAACCGGCGCATAACCGAAAATGGCATTCAAATGGTGCAGAAAGACGTGACGCCCCTGTGTTTCCCAAGCCTCCTGGACCTCTTTGTCGATTGTGCGATAGTAGTCCTGAAGCACGGATACAGACATGTCATCGACGGCCGGCCGGCTGCGTTGCGCTGTTTGTTCGACCAGTTCGAGCCAGCTCCGGCTGACACCGTCAATAAAATAAGGCCAGGCCTGCTGAACTGCCGGCGGCCAGACCGGGTCACTGGTATCGGCGATCTCAGGCTTGGTAATCGATTGGGTGTCCTCGGATAACACCCGCCGCACACTGCTGGAGCGCATCAGCGACGCCACCAGTGCATCGTTGCGGAGTTCGTCTGTTATCAGACGCGCCGATACGAGGTCGGTGTAAAAGATAAAGCTGAATTGATGACCGGCACTGTCGCGGGAGGCGCGGCGATGAAACCGCCACAGGTCGATCTTTTCCTGGTAGCGGCCCAGTGTCGGAGCGACCACCCGGTGGGCGATCAGCGTGTCCATGTACCAAGCTGGCGAAGCATCCTCCGGCCAGTTCAATTGAAATCGAACCGCCCACCATCCCTTGGCGCCGGTATCCGCCACGGGTTCCAGTGGTGGGTTTTGAACCGACCGCCCAGGTGCAATCCCGGCGCATCCGCAGAAAAAGGCCACTCCGAACAGCAGCAGACCGGCGCGTAAAAACGAAAGTGGTCGCAAAATCCCTCCTCAGGTTTTGGAAGTGTCGGCATCGAAACGATGGTACCGGTTTCTCGAAATAAAGTCGCTATTTGATTCGGAACCGTTGCGAAAAATTCGCCGACAGCACGGCGGATGCCCCTCTTTTTGTTACCTCAGATTGAACACCAATTTCCACTGTTCCGATCCCTTGCGGACCACCACTTCGTCCCTGTCGATCTGAACGATGGCATAGCCTTCAAGAGACGCCCCTTCCCGCATGATGTTACCGTTTATAACCGCCAGGCGGTCGCCGGGAGCAGATGCCCAGGATATCGCCTGAAGCTTCAAGTCGGTCGTAAGGACCGGCAAATCGGCGGTCGCGGAGCGATCGGGTTCGGCTTCCACCGCGCGAACCGGCGACTTTTCTTTGCGGGGAGCAGAGGGAACTTTCTTGACGGCCGGCGGCAAAACGGCTTTAGGCAGTGGCGCAGCTTTTGCCACCGGCGGAGCTGTCGGCGGGGAAGCCTCTTCTGGCGTTGGAACCGGCGGCGGCAGCTTGGCCACGGTTTCGGGTGGAAGTGATTCTACAATCGGTTTGGCGACCAGCCGGCCGACGGATGCCGTCGGCACAGCGTTGCGGTCCGACGGCGATAGCAGGTAAAGGTAGATCCCTCCGACTGAAATCAGCACCGCCACCGCCAGCAAACCCCACAGCAACACGGCCGACCAGCCGGAAGCGATGTCCCAACGACGAATGGCCCTGCGGGGTGTGGACTCTGAAGGCCAGGCCACCGATCGACCTTTGGGAGGATTTTCGTCTTCGAGTTTCTTAAGGGCTTTCAGAATGGAACTCACGATTTCACATGCCTCGATAAAAGCGGATTCTCATCCCACACATCGATATGACTTAACAAATAGATGGATGCTGGCATTCGCATGCCTGCTCGACCGCCTCTCAATCGCTCCGGATGTGGGGGATATCCAGTCGCTGGTTTTCGTTGAACAGCACAATTTTTGTCAGGGCTCCGACGATCCCATCCGGCTCCAGGCCGTATTTCCTTTGAATCTGTCTGACGGCCTCTTTGGTCCGCTCGTCGTAGGACGGGCCGGTATCGAGCTGGGTGTATCCAATCTCGCTCAACTGGTTCTTCAGTGCCGCAATCGCATCACTCGGCAGTCGGTTCGGCGCCAAACCATCGGGGGACATGAAATCCTTCCATGGTATATAGACACCATCGGCACAGTATGGCTTTAAGTTATCTTTTGTCACCGTGATGGTCTCGTTCAATCGCGCGCGACCCAGGGTCACCTGATCGCCCCGGATCCCGAGAACAGTCAGAAACCCCGGTGACGAACCGCCGGTCAACCTCACGGATATGATGGCCGGAAGGTTTAGTTTGTTGAGAATGTCGAGACGGCAATCGACCCGCAGCATCGCCAGGCCGTTTTGCCCGGCAGCCGTCTCGAAGAAGGCATCGTTATCGGCCCGCTCGTCGAGCGCCGGATCGATGCTGGAATCGACGCCCCAGAGTTCCAAAACGGTTTGAAGAGCGATATGCCGCGCCGAGCGGACATCCATATCCTGAATAAAGTGCGAAAAATCGGTGCTCTCACTCTCTGGAAGATCACCCGGTGGTTGTGAGGCCGGAGAGGGCGGTGCCGGCGCATCGGTGCCCGGTGCTGTGGAAGGGGCGGGGGACGGGGGTGCCTGCGTCTGAACATCTTCGGGCCCCTTGTTCAGCGTTTTGAGAGAATCCGCAGGCCCCATCCGATAATACCAGAACACAAGAGCCGCTGCACAAAGCACCGCCGCCAGGACGAGCGCCGGTTTTCTGAGCGCCCGCAGCCGGCGTCGCTTTTTCCCGCGTTCGGACAGCTCGCGTATGGCAGCCCGGACGATGGTGCCATTTATCTTTTTCTGATTGCGGCCAAAGGCCGTCAGCAACGCCCTGTCGCAGACAATGTTGATGAGACGGGGAATCCCCGTTGAATAACGATAGATGAGGCGGTAGGCCGAGTATGTGAAGACGACCGGCGTTTGAATCGAGGCGATCTGGATGCGGTGCTCGATGTATTCCCTGACTTCCCTGAAGCTCAACGGTGAGAGATGGCAGCTGAGCGTAATGCGCTGAGCCAACTGCCGCAGATCGTAGGAGTCGAGCAATTCGCCGAGTTCCGGTTGGCCGACCAGAATGATCTGCAACATCTTGGAACGGTTGGTCTCCAGGTTTGAGAGAAGCCGCAGTTGTTCCATGACGTTCCGGGTCAGGTTTTGGGCTTCATCCACAAGTAAAACCACGGTTTTCCCCGCGGTTTTCATGTCGATCAGGTAGTTGTTGAGGGCATCGATCAGCTGTTTGGTATCGTCCGCACGGCACTTGACACCCAGTTCATCGGCAATCGTCTTGAGCAGCTGCGTGGGGCCCAGTCTGGGATTGAAAATATAGGCGACCTCGGTCCTGTCGTCGAGGTTATCGAGAAATACGCGACAGAGCGTGGTTTTTCCAGTGCCGACCTCTCCGGTAATCTCGACAAACCCCTCCCCCTCGGCTATGGCGTATTTCAGGTGCGCCATTGCCTCCTCATGACTGCGGCTCACATAATAGTACTCGGGATTGGGAACGAGCTTAAAGGGTTTTTCCCGAAACAAGAAAAACTTGTTATACATCACGTTTCTTTCCGGCACCGGATTCGAACATGGTCGTGGCCTCGGAAGGAGATCGAGTTTTCCTTAAATAAAATTTTTTTAATAATAACAGTTAAATGTGTCAAGTGCCGGGGTGATCGAACGGTTTTGGATCACAAGACGTCACTTCGGGAACATCCGGCTCGGCCGTGTTATCGGCAACCGTTCCGAAATAGACAACTACGGTAAGCTTACCAAGAATTCGTCCTCAATTAAAGACCATTCAGGCATCACGTTTCGGCCACCTTCGCCTTGTTTGCGTTAAAACAATTCCAATTGATCGGTCTGGCCGGTCTCAGAATGAGTGATGTACAGATCGATCTGTTTTTTCAATGTCTCGATCGACTCACGGTTGGCCAGTTTCCAGGTGTAGATTTCGTGGTGCAGCCGGCGACTGTCTTCCGCCAAAGCCTGAATCAGCTGAGGCCTGATCGGCTCCCATAGCAGGTGCGCTTCCTCGGCCGGCAGACCCAGGCTCCGGAATCGGCAGGCACAGTTGCGGTCCCACCAGCGCGAGGGCATGGTTCCGTTGGCGCGGCTGCCTTCGAAATAGAACAGAGTCCATTCGAGCTGCCTCACATCGACGTGCAGGTCCCTGGCCACATCGTTGAGGACGCGCTTTCCTTGGGGCGTATGCATGTCAAGGGCGACCCAGTATGGAAACGGTTTTTCGTCATCCGCCAACGGCACACTCTCGGCAATGTCGCCAGAGACCGCCAAATAAGCCGCCGCCTGTATCACGGCCCGGTCCCGCGGCCGACCCGCGTTCTTGAACCGCATCGCGTTGGAAATCAGCGGGTGACGGCCATCTTCAGACGTGCTGCGGTCCAGCCAGCGCCAGAAATCATCCGGGCGCCGGATGGCATCGGCGAGGATTTTGATGTGGCGATCGTCCGGGGTCCCATCGAGCACCGACCGATCACCCTCGAAGAGGCGGTAGGCTAAAAAACCAAGACCGGTCGCATCCCGGGCTTTGGCCGAACGCGCCACCTTGATAAGGGCCGCCGCCTTGCTGTGGAATTTTTTGTTGAAGAGCAGTTCGGCACCCAAGGGCCAGCACTCTTCAAATGTGATGATCGCGGCACGGTTCCGAAACCAGTTCTTCTCCCGAAAGCTCAGACTTTGAATCAGGGCACTGGTGGTGTAGACCAGTTCGACGTTACCACGTCGCACCGCTTTTTGCAGCAGCGAACGAAAGCGTGAATCAATATCGGTTCCGCGTTTGTCGAGGATGGTCATCGGCATGGCTGCTCCATCGCATCGATCGGTATGTGGCGGGGAGGATTCGGAATCCGGGATAAAGGCTGTTTTTTCGATCGGAAGCCGTCGGATCGGTTCCAATCGGGGCCTGGGGTTTTCACAAGGTCATACCGCCATCCAAGACCAGCATCTGTCCGGTTACGAAGCTGCTTTCGGCAGATGCCAGATATAGACAGGCCGCTGCAACTTCCTCGACCGTTCCCAGACGCCCCATCTTGTGTCGAGCGACGAAAGACGCCCGCGTGGCACTGGGATCTTCGCTGGCGGCAATTCGTGATTCCAGCCCCGGCGTCTGGATGGCACCAGGGCAGACGGCATTAACCCGGATTCCCTGGGTGACGAAATCGACGGCGACAGACTTGGTAAATCCGACAAGAGCAGCCTTGGCGGTACTGTAGGCAAATCGACCGGGCGCGCTGGTGATACTCGATAGCACCGAAGCGATGTTGATGATCGATCCGGTACCCCGGGTGCACATACCCGGCAGAAAAGCGCGGGTCATATAAAACGCACCCCTGAGATTGACATCCAAGGAGCGCTCCAGCTCTTCCGACGAGCAGTCGAGGATCGTGCCGGAAGCCACATATCCGGCACAGTTGACCAAAATATCGATGGTGCCGATTTTTTTGGCTGCTGCGGCGACATCGGTGGGCCGGGTGACGTCGAGCTGTTCTATCCGAACCGATGCCGTCTTCTCGAGGGACTGCAGCGCTGCGAGACCCCGGCTGGTGGCCCACACCTGGCTTCCCTCCCGAGCAAAGCAGTGGACGATAGCGCGGCCGATCCCCTGTCCGGCCCCGGTGATGACGGCTGTTCGACCGTCCAATCGTTTCGCCATGTCTGATTCCTAAAAATAATCATCTATGAGTCGAAAAAATCTTTGATATTGATGACTTTTTCTTCTTTTTTGCCGGTGGTTTTCCTCTCGCCGACAGTCCCCCTGAACTTTTCCTTGCGAAGGGTATTGATCATCTCACGCAATTCGGGTTTGGTTTCGATGAGGGTCTGTATATGCCGGTTCAATGCCGTCCAGCGTTCTTCCAGAACAGCCGTTTCGATAGCAAACTCGGCCACCTTGCCAAGAATTCTACACAGCGAGGCCAGCAACCCGAAATGGGATGTCCCTTGGAGGTAGTACGGACAATGACTCCAGAGGCTGAGGCATTCGAGACCTACCCGAGCGGCCTCGGACTGGATCACTGAGTGAATGGCACTGGGGCCCTCATAAGAAATCAGATAAAGACCCTCCTGCTTGAGCCTTGACCGCATGGCCTCGCGCGAGGCCATACCGGAAATTATCCGGTCTGAATGTAAAACGTTGTCGTACATGCTGCCGAGCGTGATGACCATTTGAATCGACAGCGCCCGGCACAGAACCAGCAACTCATCGGTAAACCGGTACCAGTTGAGGGACGGTTCATCCGCCTTCAAGATAACAAGATCCGATTCTTCGACTCCGGTGTGCGCACAGTTAACGGTGAGGTCGGGCCAGGTCATGTCTTCAAGGACTCCGTCGACGATCTTCACCACCGGGCGTGACTGGTCGTGGCGGTAAAAAGCATCCGGGTCGAGCCGGGCAAACGGCTCGGCCTCGAAATGACGAATCAGATAGTCGAGCGCATCCGTGGCCACGTTGAGGGCATTGCCCCAACCACCGAAACCGGCCACCAGAACAGGTTTCTTCAGGACCGGCATTTCTTTGATGAAAATTCCCTGAATGTCCATAGCATTCATTACGCAGCTCTGGCAAATTTTGTCAAGCCGGTGGCCGGGCGCCTGGCGGCTCACGGTGAACCTGTAAATGGAATGGAAGTTTTGACAATTTTCGATCGGGTATTACCATAATTTACCTGATCGCACCAATTACGGTCAACTGGTTGAAAAGAGAGAAAAGCGTCTCTATACGAAAATTTTTTAACGGGAGTGGTTTGCCGCAACCACGAATGGCAAATAAGGAGCGAAACAGCAGATAGATGATCGGAAATGAGCTCGTTCCCATCTTTCCCCTCGGCATTGTGATGCTGCCGGAGCAGCTGATACCTCTACACATATTCGAGGAACGCTACAAGCTGATGATCGGCGAATGTCTTGCGGATGACAAGGTGTTCGGCATCGTCTACTTCGATGGACAAAAGATGTGCAGCGCAGGCTGCAGCGCACGGGTTGATAAGGTCCTCAAGAAGTACCCTAACGGAAGACTGGATATTGTTACCCGCGGAGAGCGTCGGTTTATCGTCGGACAGCTCGACGAGTCCAAATCTTATTTGCAGGCAACGGTCGACTATTTTGACGACGACCCCGAAGAGCCCGATGCCGACATGCAAAGAGATGCCCGTCGCGGCATAATGCTGTTGAATCAAGTGGCCGGTCTAGAACCGCACAAGAAATCGCTCGACTTGACAGACGGAGCGGATTTCAAGAGCGTTTCGTTTTTAGTGGCCGGCAGCGCCGGCTTCAACGCCCCTGAAAAACAGAAATTTCTTGAAATGACATCGACCCGTATACGTCTGCAGAAAAGCGTGGCCGCGCTGTCCAGAATAATCGACCGCATCCGGCTGACCGAGGAGATTAACAGCCTCATCGGCGGTAACGGCAGTTTGCCCAAATCGCTGAAGCAGCGTCTATCAGGGCCTTGATGTCATCACGGTCAAAAGCCGATCCAGATGCCAGAAAGGTACTTGAGATAGGCAAAGTCACCGTATCGGCGACTGTTGGGTTGACGGTCGATTGACTTCTTAACCGTTTTGGATTGAACTGACCGGTTCGGTATCGGATTCTTTCTCACGACACAAAATCCGTGTGAAGCATTCCCATTGATTGCAGTGGACAACGGCCGTTCCGGAACAATCCGACGGGTCCTCCCGCTTCGAAACAGCGTCCTCTTGCGCCTTGTCCCTGACGGAACTGGTCTTGTAGATGTCTCTTTTCACGACTTTTTTCATCTTTTTCATTTGAACATATCTCCATTATTCCAAAACCAAAAATGATGAATCAAGTTAAAATCAGTTTGACAGTTGTCAACCGCAACGGGGCCAAGGCTCGGCTGAGGGAATATCTGCCGCCAAAGTGGGAAATCGACCACTGGTAACTTGACGCCAGCCTCAGCGTTCCTTAAGTAGTGGCCATTCAGAAAAGGCGAATTTCTGCTCAGACCAAGGCCAGCGTGGTTTTTCAACCGAGGCCTTTCATGTCTTTCTGTCATTTTATCGAAATGCGACATGCCGGAACTGCACGTGAATCATAGCGAAACCAAACCACCCGGACGCAGTGCGCTTAAAAAGCTGATGCTCACGGCCGCCGGTCTGGCCGGCGCCTCCCTGATCGCCCTGATTCTGGCTGGTGGGTATCTTTATCGACACCCATCCAGAGTAAAGGAACTTGTGGCCGAGCACCTTTCACATCTGACCGGCGTAGCGGTCACGGTCGGGGAACTGTCCTACAGTCTCAACCCGCTGCAGCTCCGAGCGCGTGATGTCGGTGCGCGCCCGACGGACGGCAGGAATGGTTTCGAGCTGAAACTCGGATCTATTGCGGCCGATGCCCACATCACCGGCCCTTTCGGCCGCCGCACGCTCGACATCGAGCATCTGCGGATAGAGGATTTCACGGCACTCGTGAAAACGGACACCCGGCTGCCGGCAGCCCTGTCAGCAGCCGCAAGCCCTTCATTCGGAGGTCGGCTGATTCGACAGGTGGTTGGCTTTTTTCTGATATCCGATATCACCTGGTCCTCCATGGAAGCAGATAACGGCCGGCTCACCATCATCGGTGACGCAACGAAATTGGTGCTTGATGGGCTTCGGCTGGAATCGGACGCGGCCGACAGAATCGATGCACGCGGTCGGATGCTGGAATCGCGAATCGGATCGGACATGCAAGTGGCGGTTGCCGACTACCGTATCCACCTCGAGCCGACCCCTCGCCCGGAAACCGGCTCGATTACCGGAGAGGTCGTACTTTCCGGCGGCCGGATTTCCGGTTCGCTACTCAACGCTGATGCCATCACAGCTGCGATACGACTGATATACCAACCGAACCGCAATGAAATCACCCTGCCGGAAATGATATTAGGCGGGCAGCTCGCGACCCCCCTGATAGCGACGGCCGTTGCGCATCCGACGAAGCGGTTGTCGCTTGAAGGCCGGGGCGTTTATCGCATGGCAGAAAAGGTGCTCGACCTGGCCGGGTGGTCTCTCGAGGCCGCTGGCCTGCTGGAGACCTCCGGCACGGCCCGGCTCGAGGTCGCCACCCCTTACCGGTTGCAGCTCAGCCTCTTGGAAGGACGACTCGATGCCGATCAGTTCGGCGCCTTGTACACCGGTTTAGCCGGCGGCCGGCCGATGCCTCTGGCAGTATCAGGCGCCATCGGCCTCGAGGGAAGCGTTGAGGGCCCGTTGACCGGAAAAGGGTCCGAATGGCAGGGAAACCTGCAGTTCATGCTGCAGAGTGTGCCGGTGGCATATGACGACACCGGCAACCGCCTGCAGGCGCTATTATCCGGAAGTATGCAGCTCAACGGTTATCTCGCGAACCCGCAAGTTCAGTTGAACCTGAAAGCACACGATATGGCGATCACCACAAAATACGGGGTTTTGACGGAATTCCGGCCGCTCGTGAGAGCCTCCGGGCATTTTCCCGTGTTGGACGTCAGCCTGCACACCAACGGTCCGGGCGCCCGGCTGAGCGCCGGGTCGCGCCACCTGACGCAGGTTAGAGTCGGCCTGGATCATGGGTGGATTAATCTGCAAAACGGGGAAATGTCGCTGCCCCGTATCGACCTTTCAAGCTCCACACTGGCGAACCTCGCAGGATCGTTAACTCGAACCGGAGACCATACGCTTCTGCGACTTCAAGGTCGCAACAACGACCTTCTGCGAGCGGCCGCTTCATGGGGCTTTCTGCCGGCCGACTGGCGCTTCAAGGCACAAGACTCTCTCGACCTGGCCCTGAAATGGCGGGCCGGTATCGGCGGTTCACTGGACGGCCGGATGGGGTTGACGGACTTTGAATTCAGCAACCCTGCGGAGAGCCGTTTTGCCGAAAAACTGGATGTCGCGGTGGAAACCAGCACCCGCTTCGACCGTGAGGCGGTGGCCGTCCAATCGGATGTTCGAATGACGGCGACCGCCGGGGAGATTCTCTGGGGCAAATATTACCTCGACCTCGGCGCCATGCCCTTCAACGCTGCGGGGCGTTTGAAAATTAAGACCGATCAGGGTCTTTTGATCGTCGATCGTCTGGAAACCTCCCTCAAGAACCTGATTGTCCTGACGGGTTCCGGCTCGGCACAATCGGCGACTGAGGGCCTGAAGCTGGATCTACGCCTCAATGTGCCCGCGGTGAAAGCACAATCTCTCTACCGGCATCTGATCGCCGAGCCCCACAAGTACGACCAACCTAACCTGAGCGATGTCCGGATCGACGGTCGAATCGGGGGCGAAATCGCCTTATACGGCGGCCTGCGATCAATGCGTGCCCAAGGGCGCGCTTATTGGCAGCAGGGTCATGTCAGCAGCAACAGCGGAACCATCTCACTTTCAGGCATCGACCTGGACCTGCCCTTCTGGTATCAGGCGGCACCGCAAGCCGCGCCTTCGTCCACCCTTATCGGACACCTGACGGTGGAAAAAATGCAACTTCCCTATCTGGGCGAACAGTCGCTGGCCCTGAATTTCGACGTCGGCCCGAATCGGCTGGCGCTCCGACAGCCTCCCGCATTGCGCTTCTTTTCCGGCCGGATCGACCTCGGTCCGGTGGTCCTCACCAACTTGTTTCACGAACACACCAGGCTCGAAACCTATCTTTCCGCAACCGGAATCGAAATCGACGGCTTGCTGAAAGGGATCTGGTCACAACCTACCGGCGGAATCCTGGGAGTCCGGCTCGAATCGGTCCGCTTGGAAAACAACCGGCTCACCAGCCAAGGAACGGCGACCATCGATATTTTCGACGGCAGCATCGACATCATCAATCCAGGAGTTTTCTGGCCGGGCGTTTCCGGGCCGCTGACCTCCATACCGGTGTTTTTTTTCAACAGCCGTATCAACGACCTCAGCCTGGAAAAATTGACGGCAGGCACCGCCTTTGGAAAAATCCAGGGCATCTTGCGGGGAAGCGCGACTGACGTGGAAATCGTCAGCGGTCAGCCGCAAAAATTCGAACTGCGACTGGAAACGGTTTCAAAGAAAGGCGTACAGCAGAAAATCAATGTCCGGGCCGTGGAAAGCATCGCCAGCCTCGGCGGCGGAGGGAGTCCGTTCGTGGGGCTGGCCGGATCGTTCGCGAGGTTCTTCAGAGAATTCCCCTACTGGAAAATCGGAATTGCCGCATCACTTGCAAACGACGTTTTCAGGGTTAACGGGACCATTACGGAAGACGGTAAGGAATATCTGGTCAAAAAGAGTGGTTTTTCCGGAGTCGATGTAGTAAATTTGAACCCAAACAACCGCATCAGTTTCAAAGACATGGTAAAACGGATTAAACGCATATCGGGTAAAGGCGGCGGCCCGGTGATTCGCTAGTTTCCGTCCAGAAATGGCCATTTCCCGCAATTTCAGCGTCAATCGGCAGAATCGCTCGTGCGGCGTACACGAGTACGCCTCCGCGCAATTCAGCCGATTTCCTTGAACTTGCAGAAAATTGCGCATTTGTGGCTCGGAAACGTATCAGTGCCCTTAACAAAGCAGTGGATGGGCACTCGCTAACGGCAGGAGGTGTTCATGAGATCGAACAACCGGGTTTTTCGGGTGGTGTTTTTTAGCGCCATTCTTCTGATCGGTGCTTGTGTAACGATCAACATTTATTTCCCAGCCGAAAAAGTGGAATCAGTGGCCGGGGAAATCGTGGAGGATATCCGCGGACCACAACCGGGGAAACCACCGGCGTCCGAACAAAAGCCGCAAGGATACAACAGGGATCGATCCCTTTTTGCATTTCTGGTTTCAACCGCCTGGGCCGAGGAGGTCACGACCGTATCGAACCCCGCCATCCGTGAGCTTAAAAACCGGATGAAAAACCGTTACCCGCAGCTCAAACCCTGGTTCGCCAACGGGGTCCTCAAAGAGGGGGGAGACGGATATGTGGTCATTGCCCAAACCGACAGCCTGAGCGTGCGGGATAAAGGCACGGTCCGAAACCTGGTGGGCGCCGAAAACAATGATCGGAAGAGCCTCTATCTGGAGGTGGCCAGGGCGCTCAATATCGACGCCGGCCAGGTCGACCGGGTGGCCGGGATCTTTGCCAAAGAGTGGCAGAAGTCTGTGCCGTAGAGATCGCTGTCACTAAGGAACCAGCCAGACGGCGCCTTTCGAGATTTTGTTCAACACCGTGTTTGTGACGCTGCCCGTAAAAAAACTCTTGTTGACGCCGCTGCGCCCCATCACGACCGTGTCGTAGTTCCCGGTTTGAACTTCTTTCAGAATGGCTGCCCCTATATTGGCAAGACCGGTCACCGTCTTGGTTTCAATACGATCTTCCCTGATGTCGAATTCTTTGAGCTTTTTAAGAGCGAGGGTATAGAAGTTATCGATGCAAGCCTTGTCGCCTTTTCGAATCAAGTCTTCGAGCGCTTCGGCTTGGGTCGCCTCGAAATCGACTTCACAGTAGTCCTTGAGCTTGGGCCTGACGTGGAGAAATGTCAGGCTAATGCCGACGGCTTCGCTCATGGCAAACGCCAGGTGGTCGATCGCGCGCAGGCTGTATTCCGACCCATCGACAGCCACCAGGAACTTGGCCGGGGCGACATCGCCGCCGATAACCCAGACCGGAATAATGTTTGAATTCTGCGTGATGTTCGATGAAACGCTTCCCATGAAAAGTTCCTGCAAGCTTGAAATCCCGCGCCGCCCGATGACCAGGGCATCGTAGCGGCCGGCTTGCGCATACTCGATGATGTCCTTGGCGATATCGAGCTTTCGGGGCTGGGTCA
>JBAVJU010000262.1:0-8055 GCA_049687935.1 Desulfobacterales bacterium
TATAACCGATTTCGAGTCGCGCCTTAAACTTGCCGTCAACGGTCTCTGATCATGGACAAAAGCCGTAAGGACATGAATAGATATTTATTGTTAGGAAATTGTTAGGACTATGTGAGGTTTTTGTGCGCTGCGGTCGTCCAGCGCCAAGCCGAATCGAAAACGGCTTCTGGAAAGAAGGCCACAACTGCAGCGGTCCCCGCTGAAACAGAATTCATAAAAAGTTGCCCGGCCAATCTAATGATAGGACGAGAATTGCCGCTGCAACCGCCATTTCGCTTGTAACGGGGGTTCAAATTTGCTACTTACTTTAAATCGGCCAGGGGGCCATTGCGCGTCTCAGACATCAAATCGGCAGCGGTGCTTTGGAAGTTCAAGATCCAACTCAAGGGAGGTCGGAATGGATGACATGTTGCAGTTGGTCGTCAACAAGGACCCGCAGGAAAAAGAATTTCACCAGGCGGTGAGTGAGGTCCTCGAATCGGTCAAACCGGTTTTGGACCAGAATCCGATCTACCGGCAGGCCAGGATTCTCGAGAGGTTGGTAGAACCCGAGCGCGTGATCATGTTCCGTGTCCCGTGGCTGGATGACCAGGGCCAACCCCAGGTCAACAGGGGCTTTCGCATTGAGATGAACAGCGCCCTCGGCCCCTACAAAGGCGGACTGCGGTTTCACCCCTCGGTGAACCTGGGCATCCTCAAGTTCCTGGCCTTCGAGCAGGTTTTCAAGAACGCCCTGACGACCCTGCCGATGGGCGGCGGCAAGGGCGGCTCGGACTTCGATCCCAAGGGCAAGTCCGACAACGAGGTCATGCGGTTCTGCCAGAGTTTCATGTGCGAGCTTTTCCGGCACATCGGATCGAACACCGACGTTCCGGCCGGCGACATCGGGGTTGGGGCCAGAGAAATCGGTTATCTCTTCGGCATGTACAAAAGACTCCGCAACGAATTTACCGGGGTGCTGACCGGCAAGGGGCTCAACTGGGGCGGCAGCCTCATCCGGCCGGAGGCGACCGGTTACGGGTCGGTTTATTTCGCGGCCGAGATGCTGGCGACCCGCGGCCAGCGTCTGGAAGGCAAGACCTGCCTGGTGTCCGGCTCCGGCAACGTGGCCCAGTTCACGGTCGAAAAGCTGCTCGACCTCGGTGCGAAAGTCGTGACGCTTTCCGACTCTTCCGGCCACATCTACGACGAAAGCGGCATCGATGCCAAGAAACTGGCCTTTGCCAAGGTGCTCAAGAACATCAGGCGCGGGCGGATCAAGGAATACGCCGAAAAATACCCCGAAGCGGTCTACACACCGGTCGATCCGATCCAGGATCACAATGAGCTCTGGAACCACAAGGCCGACTGCGCTTTTCCCAGTGCCACCCAGAACGAGATCAACGCCCAGGACGCCCGCAATCTGGTTAAAAACGGCGTTACGCTCGTGTCTGAAGGGGCCAACATGCCCACCGTCCCCGAGGGGATCGACATCTTCATGGCGCACGGCCTGCTTTACGGACCGGGCAAGGCGGCCAACGCCGGGGGCGTGTCGGTTTCCGGCCTGGAAATGACCCAGAACAGCATGCGGCTCTCCTGGACCCGCGAGGAAGTCGACACCCGTCTGAAAATGATCATGAAAAGCATCCACCACACCTGCATCGAAGCGGCTGAGCTCTACGGCAGCCCGGGGAATTACGAAGTCGGGGCCAACATCGCCGGCTTTTTGAAAGTGGTGGACGCCATGATGGACCAGGGGTTGGTCTGATTAGGATACCCACAGAGTTAATGCGGATGGTTTACGAATTCAAGCGTCGGGTGCCGTTTCATGACCTGGATCCCCTCCAAATCGTTTGGCACGGGAATTATCTGAAGTATTTCGACATCGCCCGGTTCGGACTCTTCAAACAGGCCGGATTGGATCTGTACCAGTATTTTCTAACCCGGCAGCTCATCTTCCCCGTGACCCGGTCATCCGCCAAGCACATCGTTCCCCTGCGCTATGACGACGCGTTCGTCTGCAGGGCAACCGTGACCGAAGCGGTTTACAAGATCGCCATGTCTTTTGAAATCCGGCTGGCTGAGAACGGAAAAATCTGCACCCGTGGAAAAAGCGAACAGGTCGCGGTCAAAATGCCGGAAATGGAGATGCAGTTCGAAGTGCCGGGCGACGTCACCGCAGCGCTGGGATATGCCTGATGGATCCGCAGCTGCGTGCCGCATTGACCACCGGTTACGAGCGACTCTCCGCCTGGTCCGATCTGCTCGATCAGATCAATGTCTTTCCGGTGGCAGATGCCGACACCGGCCGCAACCTGATGATCAGCCTGGCCCCGCTGCACCGGAGCGGGGCGCCCACCGAAACGATCCTCCGCCGGCTGCTGGTGTCCGCAACCGGTAATTCCGGTAACATCGCCGCCTGTTTTTTCGCCGGTTTCGTGGCTGAAAATCCCTCCAAAAACCTTCACCGGGCGATCAAAAACGGAAGAGAGCGGGCATGGCTGGCGATTTCCGACCCGAAACCGGGAACCATCCTGACCGTTTTCGACACGCTGCTGACGACGATCGAAAGCGCGCCCGCAGAGCCGCTGACAGCCGTGTATCCCGCCCTGATCGATCGGCTCGAAGAATCGGTCCATGCGACCGCCGAAACACTTCCGGAGCTCAAGGCCGCCGGCGTCGTCGATGCCGGCGCCCTGGGGATGTTCATCTTCATGGAAGCTTTTCTCAGCCGGCTGGCCGGCGGAGGAAACGGGTTTCGCCCGATTACAGAGACCTTTCGACATAAACTGAAACCGTCGCTGGTGCTCGAAACGGGCCCTGGCGCGGGCTTTTGTGTCGACACACTCGTCGAGATCGACAAAAATGGTGATTCGTCTCTGGAAACGCTGGCACCCTATGGAAACAGCCTCGTTGTCCAGAGGGAACCCGAGCGGCTCAAGATTCATCTCCACACCGTGCATCACGAGGCCGTCCGCAAACAGCTCGAGAAAATGGGGCGGGTGGTGCAGTGGTCGGCGACGGAGATGGGGCGGCCGTCCGGCAGCCGGTCTGCCCCGGGCAAGGCGCCGCCGATCCACATTGTCACCGACGCGGCCGGCTCCATCACCCGGCAAGATGCCGCCCGGCTGGGGATAACCCTGCTCGACAGCTATATCGTCGTTGGAGACAAATCGCTGCCGGAAACCTTGATCGATCCCGCGGAGATTTACGCATTGATGCGAAAAGGGGTCAGGGTGACAACGGCCCAGGCCTCCGTTTTCGAACGCCACCAGCGGTATCAGAGTATCATCAGCCGATGTGGCACGGCCCTCTATCTTTGCGTCGGTGCGGTCTACACCGGCAATTTTCGCGAGGCCGCGGCCTGGAAAGAGAACAACGATCCGGACAACCGGCTTGCGGTTATCGACACCGGCCTGGCCTCCGGGCGTCTCGGAATCGTCGCCCTGGCGACGGCCCGCCATGCCGGCCGGGTCGATCGAGCCGAGGAGGTGCTGCGATTTGCCGCAGCCGCCGTCCGGAAGAGCGCCGAATATCTCTTTCTCGACCGGCTTCAGTATCTTGTCGCCGGCGGCCGGTTGTCCAAGACAAAAGGATACTTCGGCGACCTCTTCCACCTGAAACCGGTTATCAGCCCGACGGCCGATGGGGCCGTAAAGGCGGGGACCGTCCGCAACCAGGGCGAGCAGCTCGACTTCGCTTTAAAGAAGCTGGCCAAAGACCTCGAACCCGCTGCCGGCCGCCTTATCCTGCTCGAGTATTCGGACAACCGCCGATGGGTGGAAGACACGGTGTTGCGGGAAATCGAAAACCGGTATCCATCGGCCGAGATCGTTCTGCAACCCCTTTCCCTGACCTCCGGTGTCCACATGGGACCGGGAACCTGGGGGATAGCGTATATGGCTGAAAGAGATGGCTAACGGTAAAGGGCGAACGGCGAAAGGCGGAATGAATTCGGGGTTCAGGGTACACGGTTTATGGTTTAGGGAAAAAGTCAGAAGGCGTAAGGCCGATGAAGAAGGGCGAAAGGAAACAAGGCAGGTTGCATTTCAACTCCTCATCCTCATGCCTTGGACCTTACCCCTTTCACCTTTAGCCTTGAACCCTATACCCTACACCCCATACCCTATACCCTATGCCCTCTACCCCAGGCTCGATATCCAATGTACGCAACACAAAACGGCGGTAGCATTAAAGACCGTTTTTCAGTCGTGATTCCGGTTTATAACCACGAGCGAACGGTCGCCGACGTCGTGCGCCGGACGCTGGCTCTCGATTTGCCGGTCGTGGTGGTCGACGACGGCTCGACCGATTCCACCTATGACCGGATAAAGGGCATCGCCGGCATCCGGATTCTGCGGCACAGGTGGAACTGCGGCAAGGGAGCCGCCCTCATCACCGGCTTCCGGCAGGCCGAAAAAACATCCGCCTGGGCGATAACGCTCGATGCGGACGGCCAGCACGACCCCCGGGATGCCATGGCCTTGGTGGCGGCCATTCCTCGCAACAAACGCCCGATTGTTATCGGCAACCGTCAGGGAATGCTGGCGGCCGAAGCACCGTGGACGAGTCGCTTCGGCCGCGAATTTTCGAATTTCTGGGTGCGCATGGCCGGCGGGCCGGCATTGACGGATTCCCAGAGCGGGTTCAGAATTTATCCGCTCCCCGAATGCCTGCACCTCGGCGTCGAGAGCCGGCGATTCCAGTTCGAAGTCGAGGTCCTGGCCAAGGCGAATTGGAACCGGATCCCGGTTATCGAGGCACCCATCAGGGTGTCCTACCGGCCGGGCACACCCCGAATTTCACATTTTCATCCCTTTTTCGATTTTTTGCGCAACTTCGGTGTGTTCAGCCGCTTGATCACCCGTCGCGTTGTGCACAGCTTTATGCGAAATTAACTCGTGTCAACCTATAGATGACCTTTTTCCCGCTGGAATTCGCCGTTCCGGATGGACAATCAGGTGAAGCCCATGCTCGCCTTGTTTTACCGGTTGCTGATTTTACTGTCGCGGGTGGTCGGACCGTGGAGCTGTGACCTGATTGCCAGAGGGATCGCGGCCGGATATTTTGTGTTTTCTCCGCGTCGCGTCGCGGTCAGCCTGCGGTTTTACCAGGCCCTTTTCCCCCGGCGCACGCGCGCTTATTATCTCGGGTGCGCCTGGAAGCAGTACCGTAATTTTACATCGGTTTATCTGGACCGGATTCTAGTGGATGCCGACGGTGCCGTACCCTACACCCGCTCGGGCTGGGAGCATCTCGAAGCGGCCATCGAGCGCAACGCCGGCGGCGTCATTTTGATGTCGCATCTCGGCAACTGGGAAATTGCGGCCCACTTGATGAAACAGAAATTGGAGCGACTCCGGCTGGCCTTGTTCATGGGCGCACGCGCCAAGGCCCAGATCGAACGCATTCAAAAAGAAGACCTCCGGAAAAAGGGCATCCGGATCATTGCCGCCGAGAAAAATCAGGGCGGCTCGTACGATCTCCTGGAGGCTTTGCGGTTCATCCAATCCGGCGGATTGGTTTCGATGACTGGAGACAAGGTGTGGAACACGGGCCAGCGGGTCGTTTCGGCGAGGTTTCTCGGGCACGACATTTTTCTGCCGGAATCCCCGCATCTACTCGCGATGCTGTCCGGTGCACCGGTCTTTGTCTTCTTTTCCCGCCGGACCGGCAACAGGCAATACCACTTCTCCCTGTCGCCGCCGATTTACGTGGAACCGGCCTCTCGTTCAGAAAGGGCCGCGGCTATCCGTCGGTCCGTGCAGAACTATGCGAACCTGCTCGAAAAAAATCTTCGCGAGAATCCCTTCGAGTGGTATCACTTCGAGCCGTTTCTCGGTTTGAAACCACCCTGACGGCCGTTCCGGCTGCAGTGTCGCCCAACATTTCCCGGTGAACCTTTAAATTAAGCTGGACGACCGGTCTTACCAAGAAAACAAGGTATACGCCGCCGATAGTTTTTGAATTCAGCGCTGATTTGGTGTATGAATACACGCTTTGTCACCTTTATTGCGACCCTCTTCTGACGCGGGAGAGGGTGTTTGTTCTCTAATGACGAACAATCCAACGCCGACGAGACGATTCTATGCGACGCGATGCGATCGAATCTTCCATCCTTAAAATCTTCGCGGAAAAGTTCGAAATCGAAGCCCCGGGTGTCGATGACGATCTACGGGACGGTTACGAATTTGACAGCATCGACGCCATCGAGCTTTTACACGAGATTGAGATCCTGCTCGACACCCAACTGACGAGAGCCGAGAAAAAGAACGCCATGGAAATCAGAACCATCAACCAGATCGTCGATTACGTGGCGGCCCTGGCAGCGGCGCGCTGCCAAACGGATTCCGCCGGTCCCGAATGTCTGTCGACAACGGGGCAATAATGGCACGACGCGTCGTCATAACGGCCTGCAGCGCCATCACGCCGATCGGCCGAACCCGCGCAGAGATCGTCCGTCACCTGGTCGAGGGAATTTCCGGCGTCAAGCCGCTGCGAAACGACGGGCTGTTGACCGACCACATCCATTCCGGGGTCTACGGCACGGTGGATTACCCCATCGAATATGATTTCAGACGCAGTCACAGCAAGACCATGGGGCCCGTGTCATTTTACGCCTGTCAGGTGGCGAAAGAGACGCTCGCGGCCTCGGGGCTCGATCCGGCCTTCATTACTTCGGGACGACTTGGGGTCGCTTTCGGCTCAACCCACGGCAGCCCGTCGGTCCAGCGGAACATTTACAAAACTTTTTTCGGCGAATCGAAACAACAGTTTGCCTCAATCGGGGCGGTTGATTATCTCAAATCGATGGTTCACACCACGGCGGTGAACATCACGAAAATGTTCGGCATCACCGGCCGGGTCATTTCTTCGTCCACCGCCTGCACCACGAGCAGCCAGTCGATCGGGTTTGGCTACGAGTCGGTCAAATACGGCCTTCAGGACGCCATGCTGTGCGGCGGGGCCGACGAGTACGACACCACCACCGTGGCGGTTTTCGACAACCTGCTGGCCTGTTCCTCGGAATTCAACGCCACCCCGCACCTCACGCCGCGCCCCTTCGACGTGCGGCGGGACGGACTGGTCGTCGGCGAAGGGGCCGGGGCCTTGCTGCTCGAAGAATACGAACACGCTAAAAACCGCGGCGCCGGTATTCTCGGTGAGATCATCGGGTTTTCCTGCAACAACAACGGCGGCGACCTGATTCTACCGAACACCCGGGGAATCACCGATACGATCGCACTGGCCCTGAAGGATGCCGCCATCGGTCCGGAGGCGGTCGACTTCATCAGTGCGCATGCCACAGGCACCAAGATGGGCGATGTGATCGAGGCTCAGGCGACCGGCAGCATTTACGGAAAAGGACCGTTCGTCACGGGCTTGAAGAGTTACATGGGTCATACCATGGGCTCCTGCGGCGCCATCGAGGCGATCATTACCCTCTACATGATGGCGGAAGGGTTTGTTCCACCGACGCTGAACCTGGTCGAGGTGGATGGTCGCTGCGCAATGATTCGACATGTGCAGCATCTCGAGAAAAAAACGATCCGGATCGGTGCGGTTCAGAATTTTGCCTTCGGTGGGGTGAATACCTGCTTCATACTGAAAAAAATCGACACGTAAGGGTCACGGCAAAAATGAATGGTGCCATTATTTTTTGCCGAGCCCTGAATATCCGGACGGTAATGTATGCCGGCAAGAGGTTACCCCGACCGCCGAGGTCTTCAACCCGCTCTCGATTTTGCCATCACGGTGGTGCTGTGGATCTATTTCACGGCCGGGTTCGTCTTTTTCTTTGCGCCCTTTTATCTCTGGTCCTTTTTATTTGCAGGCCAAAGGGAAAAATCGTTTCAACGGCTCAACAGCCGCTTCTATCGCGGGTTCTTCGCACTCGCCCGGGTGCTGATGCCCGGTCACCGCTGGCAAATCCCGCCCGAGGTCAGGAACATCCGATCGGCGGTCATTGTCTGCAATCACCGGTCCTATCTCGATTCGATTCTGTTGATCTCGCTGTATGACAAGCACAACACCATCGTCAAGAGCCGGCTGTTCGACATACCGCTCTTCGGAAGC
>JBAVJU010000263.1:0-13734 GCA_049687935.1 Desulfobacterales bacterium
TCCGGTTGACAGGGCCGACATTTACCGTCGGTGACACCGTGGGCCAGAGAGGCTGCACGGCCCTCGGCGTTGCCGGCGACCTTCTGTCTTCCGGTACCTGCCAGACGATCGTGGCCGGCTGGCTCGATGCGGCCGATTGTCGGTTGATGGGTCATTCAACCGATGACGATGAACTGCAAGGGGCCGTTTTCGTGGTGCTCTCAACGCAGCACACCGATAAGACCCTCCGCAAAATCGACCAGAGGGACTTTGCCTTCCGGACCGAATCCGGAAATGCGGTGGGCACGATCATGGACCTGCTGACATAAGGGGGCCACAACTCGCCCGTCAATATTCGCTTCTGGCGCTTTTCCGCAGTGCATTGTCCGAAATGTACTGGAAGAAAGGAGGATAAGCTCATGGCTACCCTGGGAATCATCACTTGTGAAATTTTGGAGTTGGAATTTGCTCATCTGCTCGCCAATGACCCGGAAGTGGCCGGCATTACAATCGTTGACACCCGTTTTAGCAAGGGGTTCATTCGAGCGTATGAGCAAAGCGAGAGACTCAAGCCCAGGTTGATCGACTACATAGGGAAGTACTTGCCGAATCTGCCCGGACGGCTTGAGGTCCTTGTCCAAGTGCTGGAGCTGGGCCTGCACACGGTCATCAACGATCTGCGGACGAGTGTGATCAACGCTGTCGTGGAGATGGGACCTCAGGTGGACGCAATCGTGCTGGGGTACGGTCTGTGCGGCAATGCCCTCAAAAATCACGAAGAAATTTTTAAAGAGGCTGGAGTTCCCATCTTCATGCCCATCGATGATGATCACACGGTGGACGACTGTGTGGGACTCATCATCGGCGGACGCGAGAACTATTATGAGGAGCAATGCCGGGTTGCAGGCACCTTTTTCATGAATTCCGGCTTCTCAAGGCATTGGCAGGAACTTTTAGGCAAAGCCCATGGCGTCAGATTCGACGAGCCGATTTCCAAACGCATCATGGCCGGTTACGAAAGGAGCCTGTTGCTTACCAGCCCGGTGCTCTGCGAGGAAGAAATGGCTGCCAACATAGAGCAATTCAATTGTGCCTACGGTTTGAGGACTGAAGTTCGGGCGGGAACGTTGGAAATTCTCGAGAAAACGTGGGAGGGAGGCAAGCGGTATGTGATATCGAATACTGCTTCGAGCTGAGATCTGTCGTTTTGGCATATGTGTATCGGGTGACTGCCGGTTTGCTTCCGGACCGCAATGTATACCATTTCAAGAGCCGTCGGCGTCGATCGGTTTTCCAAAGGCTTTCCTTCCCAACCTGCGGATGCGCGGCCTGTAGGTGTCGTCGGCGATTTCTTTGCGAACCACTTTCTGAAACAGGTTGAACATCTTGATTTCCTGCGGCTGGTCGGCATAAAACGTGTCCCAGGCGTAGTTCAGGAGTTCCTGCAGTTTTTCGGGTGTCATGTGTTTGGGCGTGTAGACGACCTTGTCGGCCGAATACTCATCCCAGTCAAAGGAGAATATCCGGTTCTGGCGCTCCAGGTCGTCATAGGCCCGGGTGTGGGGAAAAGGGGTCAGCACGGTGAATTCGGCCAGGTCGAGGTCGATTTCCATGAGAAAATCGATCAGCCGCCGGATTCCGTCTTCGGTGTGATCGTCGAGCCCGAGCAGAATGGTGCCTTCGACGGCGATACCGTAATCGTGATAGCGCTTAATCCGCTCCCGGATATAGTCCGACGTGTCGAATACGGCCTGGTAGACGTACCAGGCACCGGCCCGGGCCGCCAGGTCGAGCACTTCGGGCTTGTCTTCGATCGGGTGACTGCACCATTTCTTTTTCAAGGGAATCATTTCCCGGAAAAGCGCCATCTCCCACTCGGTGTCCTGCGACAGGGAGTTGTCGACGATAAACAGGCGGTTGTTGTCGATGCCGGCCATCTCGGAGATCGACTTCTCGATCGGCCGGGGCCTAAACTTCCTGCCCCCGAGATAGGCCACGGCGCAGGGGTAGCAATGATATCGGCACCCCCGCGAGGCGTGCACCAGGTCGAACATCTGGACCCCCCGGTAGTTGTAGAACTCTCTTTTTAGAATGTCGCGCCGCGCCGGTCCAACCGATTCGATCGGGGGCCGGTCCTGCAGGTAATCGTACACCTTTTTCAGGTCGCCGTTGCGCAAATCGGTGAAGACCCTCTCCATACGGCCCTCGGCTTCGCCGATAAAGACTGAATCGGCATGGGCCATCGTCTCCTCGGCATGCAGCATGGTCGCGATGCCCCCGAAGATGACCTTGATTCCTTTGCGGCGATACCGATCGGCGATCGCCCAACCGCGTTTGACCTGGAGCGTCAACATCATCGAGATGCCGACGGCATCCACCGGAGCGTCGAAATCGATCGGTTCCACATTCTCGTCGATGAAATCCACTTCAATGTCGTCCGGCAGGGCAGCGGCAAACACCACCGGACCATGCGGCGGCAGGTGGAATTCGGTCTGCCGATCCAGTTTCGGCCACTTGGGGTAAATCAATCGGAATTTCATATGGTCACACCTTTCACAGGCACTTAAGGGGCCGTTTTTGGTCTCTGAAAACCGGGTGTCACGGGTTTGTTAAGTGGCTTTGACGCTAACAGCCCCACATCGGAAGGATCGGGATGTCGGAATGCCGGCCACCATTTAGCGAATGACGACGGGTCGAGCGGTACGGCCTCCAGGAGCGTCATGACAAGCTTATAGGTCTGTTCCCCCTGAGCGGTCAGCTCAATAGTTTGCGGCATCCCGTCGCCGCTGCGTGCATCATCAGCCGGAACCCTGACGATACGAATCAGACGCTGTTGCCGGTCGTAGCGTCGCGTCTCCCACGTCCCGGTGCTGCGAAGGACGATATCGACCAAACCCCCGTCGGGGTTTTGGTAACGGCACACGGTCGAGCCGTCCGTCAGTTTTCCGCATTCGGCGGCCGGTCCCTCGGGCTTGAAAAAAATCAGACGGATGTCCTCCATGAGGCCCTCGGCAAAACCGGGGGAATCGAAGGGCGGCAGGGCCCGGTGGACCCTCAGTCCCTGATTGACTTCACCGTCGAACACCACGAACCCTTCGAGGCTCATGATGACGCTGCGGTTGCTCCGGCGCCGGGAGGACAAAACCGTGAGGCCCAGCATGACACTGCGCCGGCCCCCCGGCAGATCGGCTTCGATGGAATGAAGCAGTTGCCAATCGCCGGCTGGAAAAATACGGCTGCACCCTTCGATCGGTCCGCAGGGGTCTGCGCCGGCAACCGGCACAATGGCCGGCAGACGAGCGCAGGACAGAAACAGCAGCACCGCTGTCAGCGCAAGGAGACCTCCCTTCACGAAACCTTCCTGAAAAGGGCGGCATCTATGGGTTGGTTGAGGACCGCGTTTTTAAACACGAGTTTCGTGAAAGAGTCTTCGCTTTCATAGATGACAACCGAGTCGATGATTCCGGGCCGCTCGGAAAGCACGAGGTCGATATGGTGAATCATCCGGGAAAAGGCCTTTTCCTTCGGGACCAGAACAATTTTGGGACCGGGCTCAAGATTGGCTGCGAACATCGGATTCTCGTCGAACCGGCCACCGAGCCACTGGGAGATCTGTTCCAGAACAATCTGCATGACTTGGAGACCGGCACCGGTTTCCTTGGTCAGACCGTCGCCGGTTTCGACGTAGCGTTCCGTTCGGTTGTCGTGCATCAGCAGGATGTTCCGCACGGGCGCCCGGTATTCCCAGCGCAGGGAGGCCGGTGATTGAAAATAGAAGACGCCCGAGGAGACAAGCGGGCGGGCGAGAATCTTCATGTGTTTTTCCTGGACAAAATCGGCGCTGAGCGAGGTCACCGATCCGGCGGTCGATTTCAATTCTTCCCAGCTCGATCCCCAGCCGATCAACAGGCATGCCGCCGTAAGGACGCCAATGGTTCGCAAAGGATTGGCAAGTTTAAACCGAAACTGAGCGTTTCGAACTTGAAAAAGAAGGGGAAGGGTTTTCATTTCAACACATGCCGCCGTTGACCGCGATAACCTGGCCGGTGATGTAGGAGGCATCATCGGAACAAAGAAATCGAACCACCCGTGCGATTTCCTCCGGTTGTCCGATCCGGGCCATCGGAATCAGGGACTTGATGTTTTTCAAAGGGAAATCCTTGATCATTTCGGTATCGACCAGACCCGGTGCCACGACGTTGACGCGGACGCCCAGGCGGCCGACTTCGGCTGCAACCGTTCGGGTGGCGGCGATCAGGCCCGCCTTGGCGGCGGCATAGTTGGCCTGGCCGCGGTTGACCATCAGCGCGGAAACAGAGGCAATTGAAACGACGGCCCCTTTCTTTTGCACGACCATCTTTTCGAGGACCGGCCGGGTTATGTTGAAAAAACCGTTCAGGCTGGTGTCGATGACCGAATGCCATTTTTTACGGGACATCATCACGAAAAGCTCATCGGCCGTGATACCGGCGTTGTTGACCAAGGCGTCGATGGTTCCGTGATCGGCAATGATGCGGCCGACGGCGGACTGCACGGCGTCGAAATCGGTAACGTCGAACGCCATAATCTCACCGCCCGCCCCCAGTTCCGTGACCATTTTGAGCGTTTGCATGGCACCGGCCTCGTCGGAGCGGTAATTGATGATCGGATAAAAGCCGCACCTTGCCAATTCGACGCTGATGGCCCGGCCGATGCCTTTGCTCGCACCGGTCACGATCGCCGGTTTTTTGTTAAGATTCTCAGTCATGGCGCACCAATACACTCTCTAATTGCCCTGCCGGGCAGGTTTGGCCGCCTGTCCGGACCACGGAGCCTCCGAGGCGCACTCGAGGCCGTCGCGGTCTTATTCCGAAGCATCTGTCGATACGTCCGAACGCAGCAGCTGCAGCATTATCTCGGCAATGATGTTTGATTTCCATTCAACGGATCCGTA
Organism: Desulfobacterales bacterium; assembly: GCA_049687935.1. GTDB lineage: Bacteria > Desulfobacterota > Desulfobacteria > Desulfobacterales > SG8-13 > JARFQH01. The sequence continues at coordinate 4,913 of JBAVJU010000263.1, forward strand.
AATGTCGCGGAAACCGTCGAACACCATTCGGTTTTCCGTCCGCGCGATCAAACCGGTGTTGAGCGGGATCGCATCCACTGCCAGGCGCGCCTGACGAATGCCGACGATCCATCCTTTTTTATCGGCTGTCGGGCCGTATTTCTTTTCCCGTATCCATCCGTTGTGAATCCCGGCTGTTTGAGCCACCAGCTCTATCAGTACGATGGCCCGTACCTTTTGGCCGTCGGAGAACGGCCACTTATCGGATACGACCGACCAGGTGACGGCGCCGCTGTCGTTGACGTCGATGATGCCGCCGACCAGCAGCATCCCATCCCGGTGGGGCAGGATGTTTTCAGGGCTCAAATTCGACGGATTCATAAGAGACACGGTTTCACAGAGAAAAAAAGATTGAAAAGAAAGCGTTTGTTCAATAGTATGGAGAGTCCGCGCCGGATAGGTTGCCGTGTTTTCGTCTCTAAAGGGTTCTTTTTTCCGGTTCGGCGTCAAACAGAGCGAGAACATACAATAAATCGGCAGTGGTGTAAAGGCAGAGCCGCGCGGAAAATGGTCAGTCAACAGGGAGCGAATCGACTCGGATGTGTTTCCGAAAATGAATGACCTTTTACCGCAATCTCGGCGTCGATCGGTGCAGCCACCGGCCCGGCGCACATGCGATCGCCTCCGCGCAAATCCCCGATTTTATCGACCGTGCACATAGATTTCCCGAATGAAAAACCGATGACGGCCCCCTGTGAAAAACCGTAAATGGACCTTACTCTATGGAACAGCTGATCAGTGAACTCAAAGTCAAAATTGTCGACCTGCTCGATCTGACCAACATTCAGCCGGAGGATATCGATGCGGACAGCCCGCTTGTTGGCGGCAAGCTGGAACTCGACTCGATCGACGTGCTGGAAATGGTCATCATGATCGAAAAAGACTATGGCGTCCGAATCGAAAATCGCGAATTGGGTGAAAAAGTCTTTGCCAACTTGGCCGCCATGGCCGCCTACATCGCCGACAACGCTCCCGGCCCGCTTAAATGACCGGTGTGCGGATCTTCATAACCGGCCAGGGAGTTGTCAGTCCCCTTGGATCCGGTGTTGCCGAAACCCGTGCGGCCCTTGCCGCCGGACGGCGCCATCTCGGGCCGCTGAGTCTCTTTGAGACGCCCGATAACGCGCCTCTGCCGGTCGGTCAGATCCGGATTCCCCTGGATATGAAGGACGTTCCCCGAACACACCAGTTGGCGCGCCTGGCCGCCGACCAGGCCATGGCGAACTGCCGCGAGGCACCCGATGCGGTGGTGGTGGGCACCACGACCGGCGGGATGCGGACCACCGAGGATCTCCTGAAAGAGGGTGTCGATGACCCCGCCGCATATCGTTGGCATGCCGCCGGTTCGGTAGCCGAAGACATTGCCGATCGGGTCGGATGCAAAGGGGCCGTTTTGACCGTGTCCACCGCCTGCTCGTCGGGGGCGGTCGCGCTCAAGATGGCGTTGGAAATGTTGAGGACCGGAAAGGCCCGCCGAGTTCTCGCCGGTGGAGTCGACTCTCTGTGCCGTCTGACCTATTATGGATTCAGCGCCCTCAAGCTTATCGACCCGCTTGGCGCCCGGCCCTTTGACAAGGACAGGCGCGGCATATCTGTAGGGGAGGGGGCGGCCATGTTGTTGCTGGTCGCCGACGATTCCCACAACGCGGTTTCCGAGCTCCTCGGCGCCGGCCTGTCCTGTGACGCCTACCACCCGACCGCTCCGCACCCAGAGGGACGCGGCGCTTATGCGGCGATGGTATCGGCGATCGCCGATGCCGGACTGGCCGCGGCCGATGTTGACTACATCAATCTTCACGGAACCGGTACGCCGGATAACGATTTGGCCGAGGCAAGAGCCGTCGAGCGCTTGTTTGGGGATCATCCGCCGCCGATATCGTCTATAAAAGGTGCGGCCGGTCATCCGCTGGCGGCCGCCGGTGCCCTGTCTACCGTGGCCGCCGGGATCTGCATCGACGCCCAATTGATCCCCGCCAACACCGGCACCAGCCACCCGGATCCGGAACTGAGGCTGAATCCCGAGAGCAGGCCCCGTCGGGCGGCCGTCGGCACGGTACTGGTGAATTCATTCGGTTTCGGAGGTAATAATGCCGCCGTCGTGATCGGTGGCCCGGCGGCGGGACGTAAGGGGGCGGTTGCGGATGCCCCCCGGCCGATGCTGGTGGCTTCGAGCGCGTGCATGACCGGCGCGGGAACAACCGACCGGACTCTGATGCGCCTGAATGCCGGCGAATCGTGCAAGGGCTTTCTCAGCCTCGATGACATATCCGCCATCTTGCCGGCACATCGGGTCAGGCGGCTTAAATGCCTGCCCCGGATGGTGATGGCGCTGGCTGAAGACGCCCGGAGTCGTTCAAAGACCCAAGATCCGCCGGCGACCATTTTTTTCGGCACCGGTTGGGGAGCGCTGTCTGAGACCCACGCCTTTCTCAAGGGCCTTTATGAAACCGGAGAAAGGTTTCCCAGCCCGACCGATTTCATCGGTTCGGTGCACAACGCGCCGGCCGGTCAGGTGGCAATGATGTTCGGGACAACCGGTGCCAACGTGACCACAACCGGCGGAGATGCGTCATTCGAACAGGCGCTCATCGCCGCCGGATATCTCGGCCGGGGGCAGGACCGGACGGCCCTTGTCATCGGCGCCGACGAATACCACAAACCGCTGTCGGCTCTATTTGACCCGTCCGTTCGGGCGGACGACAGTCCCTCGGCCGGTGGTGCGGCGCTGCTGTTGAACCCGGATTCGGCGGCGGCCGGAGTGACCGTTTTCCCGGCGTTTTACGCCAGGGCGGGCAAGGGTGACGATTTTACGGCCACGCTGGTGAACAGCCTGGGCGGCCCGGAGCGGATCAGGGCGCGCTTCGGCGCGCTGCTGGCAGGAATCCCGGCGGCTCGCCGCCAAACCGGCGCCGCTCAACTGGCGGCCTTCCGGGCCTGCTGCGGTATTACGCTGCCGGTGATCGACTATCGAAAATATATCGGGGAATTCGCGACCGCGTCGGCCGTGGCGATTTTTATGGCGGTCATTTTCACGCAGGCCGGCACGATCCCCGCACCGCTCTGCAACGGCCGTCTTACCCGCTTGGCCGACAAGGGCACCCTGGTTTTGGGATTCGGCAACCATGTCACGGCCGTCGAGGTCCTGCGACGATGAAGGTCCTGCTGATTTCCGCCAATACCTTGACCCAACCATATCCGGTCTATCCGCTCGGGTTGGATTATGTCGCCGGTGCGATTGCAGACCGCCATCAGGTTCGGGTCCTCGACCTGAATGCCGAAGATGACGAGAATGTTCTCTTTGCGGTCATCGACGGGTTTGCACCCGATGTCATCGGTATTTCCATTCGCAACGTCGACACCACCGATGCCTCCAATCCGAAGGGATTTTTTGCAGGATACAAAGCGTTGACCGCTGACTTGCGGGCCCACTCTTCCGCGGCGATTATCCTCGGCGGCAGCGGATTTACCATCTTTCCGGGCGAGACGATGCGCGCACTGGGGGCCGACTACGGAATTATCGGCGAGGGTGAACGGTTGGTTCCGCTGCTGGAGGCCTTAGAAGGTCGCCGGGATACCGCGTCGATTCCCGGCGTTGTCACGCAGCACTCCCCGGTGGACTTCCCGAGCCCATGGCCAAACGGCATCGTCAGGAAGTTCGACCCGCACCTGCCGCATCTGGGCTACTATCTCGAGAATGGCGGCATGCTGAACCTCCAAACCAAGCGCGGGTGCAGCTTCAACTGCATCTACTGCACCTATCCGCACATCGAGGGGCATGTGATGCGGCTTTTCGATCCGCAGGAGGTCGCCGATACCGCCCGCCGGCTGCAGGAGGCGGGGGCCCGTTATTTTTTCGTGACCGACTCGGCCTTCAACGCCAGTGCGGAGCACAGTCTGGCCGTGGCGCAGGCCTTTAAAAAGGCCGGGGTATCCATCCCCTGGGGGGCTTTTTTTGCACCCGTCACACCGGTCGGCGACTACTACCGGATACTGGCCGACGCCGGATTGACCCATGTCGAATTCGGCACGGAATCCCTTTCCGATGCGGTGCTGAAGACCTACCGCAAGCCATTTCGTATCGACCAGGTGTTCGAAGCGCACGCCGCTGCCGTGGCGGCCGGACTCTATGTCGCCCATTATGTTTTGCTGGGAGGGCCAGGCGAAACCCCCTCGACCATGGCTGAAACTCTGGAGCGTCTCGAAAGGCTTGACAAGTGCGCCCTCTTCTTTTTCTGCGGGATGCGCATTTATCCCCAAACCGATCTTTACGAGATCGCGTGTCAAGACGGGCAGATTGAGGCATCCGGCAGTCTTCTGGAACCGCTCTTCTACCGGTCGCCCGAGATCGGTGGCCGCGAGATCATGGCCCGGGTGCGGGAGCGTGCCGGCGGCCGATTGAACTGGATTATCGGAGATGGCGGGGAACAAACCGCCGGTGTTATTTCGAAAATGCATGCGCGCGGGTATTCCGGCCCGCTTTGGGAGCTCCGTATTCGATGAATGGTTCGAAGCGCGGGTTAGTGGTTGATTTTTCTATTAAATTCGATTATAAACTTAAACTTTATGTGGCATGAGTTGAATCATATCGACATCTCCGAAGCGGGTGAAATCTCGGCCGAGGTTCGGGTGCCTCCGGAATCGCAGTGGTTTTCCGGCCATTTTCCCGGCGAGCCGATTCTGCCGGGAATCGCTCAACTCGGGATTGTTTACGACACGGTATGCGGGGCACGGAAACGACTCTTCGGCCTTGCCGGATTCAGCCGGGTCAAGTTCAAAAAGATCATCAGACCGCAGGACTGCCTGAAAATAACGGTGGCGCCAAAAGCGGACAAAGAAGGTGTCTTCACTTTTCGGATCGTCGTCGACCGCGACATCGCCTGCAGCGGCAGCATGACGCTCAGGGCTCGCGAAAAAATGCCCGATATTTAAAAGCAAGGAGTGTACAAGAATGAACAGCATTGACAACATCATCCTCCGAGTGGTCGAAATCATGATCCAGGAACTGAAGCTCGAAGATGTGACGCCTGAAACATTCGATCCGCAGATCGACCTCGTGGACGAGGTCGGCATCGACAGTATGGACCTGGCTACTGTCGCGTTGGTGATCCGCGACGAATATGCCATCCGAATCGATGAAGACGACTATCCGAAACTGACCACTGTTCAGCTGATAGCCGAGTATGTTGAACGGAAATTAAGCGAAAAGGCGGCCGAGGGAGCCGCTGCTTAGGATCGTGGCGATTGTGAACAAAATATCAGGAACAGTTGAGACCCCGGTAGCTGCGGCGGAATGGAAGTTTTCCGATATTCTGGCCGACCCCCTGATCAGAGAACGCTGGCAGAAAGTTAGAAAATGGTTCTTTTTGCGGGAATCGACCTACGACATGACCAACCGCTGCAATGTTCGCTGCGACGGGTGTTATTATTACGAGGGTGATAAACAGTTTGCCCCCGAAAACAGTGATCCTCAGGCGTGGCGCCGACTGATGCAGGCGGAAAAGAAACGGGGGATCACCTACGTGGTGCTGGCCGGTGCCGAACCCGCTCTGGTCCCCGAACTCTGCGAGGTCTGCTACCAGGAAATGCCGCTCGGGGCCATTGCCACCAACGGGCTGAAAGCGATCCCATCCTCGATTCGATATCGGATTCACATTTCCGTGTGGGGGTCGGATGAGACCAGTCTGAAGATTCGCAAGGCCAAAGACATGCTGCGGCGGCAGCTCGACAATTACGGCAATGATCCCCGGGCCGTTTTCGTCTATACGTTTACGCGCGAGAATATCGATCAGGCCCGATCGGTTGCGGATCGACTGGCTGACGCCGGATGCCGGCTGACCTTCAACATGTTTTCGGCGCCGGTGGGCTTTGACGGAGATCTGCGCCACACGGCGGCTTCACTCGAGCAATGCCGCAACACCATGATCGACCTGTTGGAAAGGTATCCAGACACGGTCCTTTTTTCCCGCTACAACGCCGTCGTCCACACCCACTCGTCCGGACTGCATGACCTCTTCAGCTGTCCGTATCCCCGCATGAATCCCTCCACCGCGATCGGACTCGGGCGGTCATTCCGACAGTATCGGACGGACCTCACCTGGAATCGAAGCGCGGCCTGCTGCGTTCCGGATACCGATTGCGAAGACTGCCGGCATTACGCCGCCGGCAGCGCCGTGGTCACGGCCCGCATGTTTCGACACGCAACGGGTCCCGGCACTTTCAAGGCCTGGCTCGACTACGTGGACACGTATCTTGCCGTATGGGTCATGGGGTACGAGAAGGGCGCCAATCTGTCGGATGCTTTGACCGCCCCGCCCGGACGTCGACTTGTCTGATCGCGGAAACCGAGGATCATGATTCTTTACCCGCCATCGGCAGGGTATCAGGGGGATATTTTATGAAAACCGTCAGCTCCTTGCTGGATTCGGAATGGTATGGCCGCTATAAACGGATTTCAAAGCTCAACATCCGCAGCTCGATCTACGACGTGACCAATCGGTGCAATCTGCGCTGCAAAGGCTGCTTTTTCTTCTCCTCGGACGAACACAAGGCGGCGCCCGAGGAAACGGATATCAAAAAGTGGGAAGCGTTTATCGACCGGGAAAAGGAACGCGGTGTGAACCTTGCCATTTTGATCGGCGGGGAACCCACGCTGTGCCTGGACCGGGTCGAAGCCTTCTACAAGCGACTGCCCACTTTCTGCGCCACCAACGGATTGATCAAGGTGCCGCGCGACCGGTTTCCCGATATGATGATCGGAATCTCACTGTGGGGCGATGAGCAGGACGAAAAGACCCTGCGCGGAAAAGACACGTTTCGCATATCGAGTCAAAATTACGCCGGTGATCCGTATGTCTACTATCTCTACACCATCACCCCGAACCAGATCGGGAAGACGGAAAGAATCATCCGCAAAATCAGCGATTCAGGCTTGAAGGTCCACATGCAGCTGCTCTCCAATGATGAAGGCGTCGACGGGTTTTCATGGACCCCGCAGCAGCTTGCGGACATCCGCACGGAAATGGACGCGATGCTGGATGCCTATCCGGCGGCCGTCATCTCATCGAAATACTATCACGAAATCATCACAACCGGCAAAATGCTGGGACGTCGCTTCGGTTGGGACCAATGCCCATCGGTCACTCTGCCGCTGGACCACCGCAACCCGCAGCCGAAACGCCTGATCGACTTCATTCGCTGGGCTTCGGATCTGAAGACCATGCACCGCTGCTGCACCTCGGAAACCAGGGATTGCTCGACCTGCAAGGACGGCGCCGCGCACATGAGCTGGGTGATGGTCAATAAACGCGCCCACATCCGCACGACCAAAGATCTGCAAAACTGGATCGAGGTCTACGAGATGTTTGCCAAGCTTTACCAGTTTATTCCCTGGTGATCTATGACCTCACCGCCTCCTGTCATTGTCGGCTACGATGCCGTTTCCGCGTTGGGGACCGACCTTGAAACCCAGTGGGGACTAGCCGTCAAAGGACACAGCGGGATCGGCCGGCTGACCCGGTTTCCCGCACCGGCGGGATTCCCGGTCCGGATTTCAGGAGAGGTGGCTGAAATCGACACCGAGCCCTACCCCTTCCTGAGCCCCCGCAGTCTGGCACTTTGGCCTTCTCCGATTTTCAAATATGCCATGCTGGTGGTTCACCGGGCCCTCGCCAAAAGCGGTATCGACATCACCCCCTCGCTGTCGCCACGGGTTGCCGTCACTTTCAGCTCCGCGGTCGGCGGGCAGGATGCCGTCCTGGCGGCCGACCGGCGGATGATTGCCGAGGGCAGGCTGCCGCCGCCTTACGCCAACCCCAACTCGTGCATCAACATGGTGGGCGGCAAAGTATCCATTCTGACCGGGGCGACCGGTCCGATCACGGCCGCCATCACGGCCTGCGCCACCGGCGTGACCTCGATGATCATCGGTGCCCTGCTGCTGGCGGCCGGCAAGGCCGATGTCGCCATATGCGGGGCGGTCGATTTCGCCCTGGTCGAGCCGATTGTGGCCGGTTTTGCGACCATGAACGGCGCCTATCAGGAAAAGCCGGGCGAACCGGAGCCGCCGTCACGCGCCAGCCGACCTTTTTCCGTCGACCGCCGTGGATTTGTGATTTCCGAGGGTGCCGGATGCATCATCCTGGCTACCCGGGACTTCGCCGCCGCCCACGATCTGAAGCACGGCATCGAGCTCGCCGGATGGGCCATGACGTCGGATGCCCGCCATTTCGTGGCGCCCCGACTGGAGACCGTCTCCCGGTGCATGGCCGAGAGCATTGACATGGCGGGGATATCGGTGCATGATGTCGCCTCCGTAAATGCCCATGCACCTTCCACGAAAGTGGGTGACAGGGTCGAATACCAGGCCCTCCGAACAATTTTCGGCGATCATCTTCCGCCGGTCTCGGCCAATAAATCCTTGATCGGTCACGCCATGGGCGCCTCTAGCGCGATCGAGACCATCTTTGCGGTGGAAGGGATGCTCAGAAGTACTCTTCTGCCGACCATCAATTACACGCTCGATCCGGAGATACCGCTCGATTGCGTGGCTGAGGGTGCGCGGCGGCTGGACCAGGAGTTCGTGCTGAAGAACGCCTTCGGGTTCGGCGGATGCAATGCCTGCGTGGTGCTGCACAGAACAGCCTGACCGGCACGGCAACGAATAGGTTGACAGCTCATGAAAGCTCCTCTCAACAGGCGCGTCTTCGTCGTGGGTTACGGGGCGGCGACGCCGCTGGGCAAGACGTTTGACACCACCTGGCAGCGGGCGGTCAACGGCGAGGCGG
>JBAVJU010000264.1:0-6552 GCA_049687935.1 Desulfobacterales bacterium
ACCGGTACCAGAAGCTCTCTTGGAATGCCAGTCCGTAGCTTCGAAACCCGCGCTCCAGCAGCCGCCGCTCCGACTCGGTCAGGGTCAGCAAGCCCAGCTGGCGCAAAAGGGAGGTGCGCGAACAGCCACTGGCCGGTTCCGGCACCTGGCCGCAGCGCTCGAGCAAACGCTGTTGATCGGCCCCCTGGGAGGCATAGACCAGCAGCTCTTTGCCATTAGAACTCATTATGCCAAGGACTGGTGCCGTATCGCTCTCGCCCTTCCATACTTCGCAAAGGACAGCGTCGGGGGGGTCGTCGCAGTCATCCGCCAGCAATTTGGCCAGCTGAAACCAAACGCTCCCTCGGAACGCGGCATCCAAGGCGGTACCGTTGTTTTTTCCTGTGCTTTTTCCCGCAAATTGGCGCGCCATCCCCGCCAGTTCCAGCAAGTGGGCGCAGGTCCGGCGGCGCGCAACCGTGCAGCTGCAATACCGACTCGCCTCCTCCCCGTGTTCGTCGCTCACGAGGATGGCCTGTCCGGGCGTCCGATCGGTTGCCGTCGGCAGCAGCCCGACGGCATTGCGGAGAAACTCCAAGCGGTTTGAATCCCCTGCCGCCAAAGCAGCGGCGGGTACGGGCGCATTCTTTTTGCGCGAAGTCGATTTTTTCTTCGGATTTTTCATAACTGCGTCTTTAGCATGTCACCCTCATCGATTCAACATTGAGGCTGATCCTATCGTCAAACCGACGTTTATTTCGAAAATAGACTGGGTGCCTCAGCTCGGATAATCCGGAATTCGTAAATAGAAACTTGAAACTTGAAACTCAGAACTCGTAACGGCTCATCCGGGCTCCGGCGCATCGTGTTTTAGTGCATTGTAGTGGCTTTGTCTTAACGTTTGAGCGTTGGAACAATAAAATCAATGATATCCTTTAACTGACTGAACTGACCCAACTGACCAAACCGACTCAGCGGACTCAACGGGCACAGCAGGCTCAACGGGATAGACGGGCTAAACGGACTCAACCGACTCAACCGACTCAACCTTTCTGTACCGGGCAGTCCGCTCATGCTTGACAATTTAGCAATAGCGTTGCAATATATCAGCATGTGGATTACAAGAAAATACGAAAAAACTCTCGCCGCTCTTGCCCGTCAGTTTCCAGCCGTGGTGCTGACCGGTGCCCGCCAGGTCGGAAAAACGTCGCTGGTACGCCGTGTGTTTACCAACCACACCTACGTTTCCCTGGACCTGCCGGCCGCTGCCGAACAGGCGGAAAACAGCCCTCGCAGATTTTTGGGTGATTTTTCGGAACCCCTCATCATCGACGAGGTCCAGTACGCTCCGGCCCTCTTTCGACATCTAAAAGGTAAGATCGACGAAGACAAACGGCCGGGCCGATATATTCTCACCGGCTCGCAAAACTTCCCCTTGATGCAGGGTATCTCCGAGAGTCTGGCGGGACGCTGCGGCGTCCTGCAGATGCTGAACCTATCATTCGGCGAACTGATAACGAGCGTACCGGATGCTTCTGAAAGGGCTTATCTGTACAAAGGTGGCTGGCCGGAACTGCATGCCCGTTCAGACCTGGATCCGCACTTCTGGTATGCCGCCTACCAGAGCACCTATCTGGAGCGGGATGTGCGCAACATCCTGAACGTCGGCAGCCTGAGAGACTTCGACCGTTTCCTGAGAGCGGCTGCCGCACGCACAGGTCAGCTCCTGTCCTACTCCGATCTTGCCCGTGATGTCGGCATCGCACCCAACACCGCCAAACAGTGGATTTCGGTGCTGCAAGCCTCCGGACAGATCATCCTGCTGGAACCCTACCACCGGAACCTCGGCAAACGTCTGGTGAAATCTCCCAAACTGTACCTGTGCGACACCGGCTTGGCCGTATTTCTGATGGGATTCGACAGCTGGGAAGCCGCAGCACGGTCGCCGCTCGCCGGGGCGCTCTGGGAAACCCACGTGGTGATGCAGGTTGTCAAACACTTCACGGCGATGGGGAGATCCGCACTGCTCTGGTTCTGGCGCACTGCAAGCGGCGCAGAGGTCGATCTTCTGATCGAAAGCGGCGGTCGTTTTAAGGCCATAGAGGCCAAGTTTACGGAGAGACCGGAGCGGAGCGATCTTAAGGGATTCGAAGCCCTCGAAGACTTCTACGGGCCCAACAGCCTGGTCAAAGGCATCATCGCATGCCGCACCTCAAGGGCGTACAAAATGACTGCCGGGATTTCCGCAGTTCCTGCGAAAAAGATCGATCAACACCTCGAATAGGGTGAAATGTCTTCGGTTTTTACATATGCGTTTCTTCAGAAGATAGAGAACCGTCTTCGTCTGCTTCTTTCTCCGCTGTCTTTATCATCACCGGCCTTCCGATAAGCTCCGCGAGCGGCAGAGCGATCAGGCCCTTCGTACGGATACCTTCCAGGACACGATCGATTTCTTCGACCCACAAAGACAGCAGAGCGGCAGAGCGCGGAGCGATATCGTGCAGAAGCACAATGTCGTCGGGTCGGAGGCGCCTCAGGATCTTTTGCGACAAATGCCTCAACCACCGGTTTCCGCCGTCCCGGGCCCGGCAACTGAAATTCACTGCAAACATGCCCTTGGGCTGCAATACCTCACGGAGCCTCGGGCCGGTGATACCCGCCGGTGGACGAAAAGCCAGCGGCGTGATGCCGTGTCGGCGCAACACCTCCTGGACGGCCTCGATGTCGCGCATCACGGTCTGTCTGCTCCTGAAAGCCATGAACACGTCATGATTGAAAGAATGATTGGCCACGCAATGACCGTGGCTGAGGATTTCTTCTATCAGGTGGGGGTAAAGGCCGGCCTTGCGGCCATTCACGAAGAAGGTTCCGGCAAATTGGTGCTTTTTCAGCAACCGCAGCAGTTCCGGCGTGGTTTGAGGATTGGGGCCGTCGTCGAAGGTCAGGGCCACGGCCTTCCGGCCGGACGATCCGCGACTGACAACCGGCAGGTAGAAGTTGGAAGCCGGGAAAAACGGTGCCGCAAAACACACAACCACAAACCCCGCCAACACCATCAGCGACAGCCGGATATCCACGAAAGCCAGTAGAAAAGACAGACAAATCGACCAGCACCCGATCCGCTCTCCGGCAGACAAAGGCCGGTGTTTCGCTCCAAATTTTCTGACGGCTTTCAACATGTCGGTTCGGCTCCTGGACAATTTACTCTCGCTATAGGCTTTAAGATAAAGTATTGGGCAAGGCCAGAGGAAGAAGGCTGTATGGTAATACGCCGACGACCGATAACGCAGTCCAAAACCTTTTTCTTAAAGCCTATAGCAGCTCCTGTCGAGCCGCGCCTGCGATGAGCCAGACGAGTTCATCGTGAACACCGGAGGGCAGTGTATCCGTGATCCGGAAGCCGGACCGTGCGATCATGTTCTGCAACTGCTCCGCAGACCGGTAGTAAGCCGGTGCGCCGGAAAAGCGAAGCTTGGCGTTTTCGAGCCACCACACCCAGGCAAACCGTCGCTGCGGACGTATCGTCGCGCGGATGATCAGACGGCCGTCCTCGCGCATGCGTTCCGCCACCCTGTCGAGGGTCAAAAGGAGGGCATCGTCATTCAGAAAATGGACCATGTCCAGCATCGTGGTCAACTCGGCCGGCCGGGGCACCTCCGGGACTTCCGGGGCATACCCCTGTAGGACTGTTCCCCGCGTGCCCACCGCCAATGACGCGATTCTGACCCGTTTCTTCGACGGCTCGATCCCGAAAATACGGGCGTTCGGAAACCGTTCGAGGAGCCAACTCGACGGCACCCCGTACCCGCAGCCGATGTCGATGATCGTCTTGATGCCGTCACTGGATTGCAGGATTTCTTGCAATTCGAGAAACATCGGGTCGAAGCGCATTTTGAACCGCGCAAAGAACCGCGGATAGGCGTCCATGTTGTGGTAGCGATTCAGCACCCGGTCTTGCAGGCTCCCGCTTTTGGGGGTTTTGGCCTGGCGCTTTTTCTGAATGTACTCGAGCACCGGCGGCAGAATGAGGAAAGCCCCGATCATCGAATAGGCGATGCCCAGAAACGATGTGAGACCGGCGCTTTTGAGCAGGGAGTGGTCGGCCATACAAAGAGTGCCGAATCCGATCAGGGTCGAGACCGCCGACATGAAAACCGTCATGCGGATCAGGCCAAAGGACGGATGACCGAGCGTGCCGTATCTTTGAAAGGAGCGCACAAAGAAAAGAGAGTAGTCGATCCCCATCCCCAGAACGACAATCGACAGCATCAACCCCGGAATGTCCAACGGATGCCCGATGAGGGTCATGGTCCCCAGAGTGGCAATGAGCGCAAATGCGACCGGCAAAAGGCTGACGACGGTGAGGGCCGCGTCGGCAAAAAAAACGAACAGCAGAACGGCGACACTCAGCGCAATGATGAAAAACAGTTTCAGGAAAGTGTGGAAAAGAAGCTTCCCCAACCTTACCGAGAAAAACCCGGGGTCGAACAGTCGGCCGGTCGACCCGTACCGATCATGAAACCGCTGTGCGTCATACGCGGGACCGGTGGTGAGGGCGACCACCTGGATCCAACTCGATTCGTCCGCAATTTTGGAAATACCCAGAAAGTTCAAATAGTCGGGCGGGATCCCGTCACTTGCCGCCGGTTCGACATCGGTCCGCAGCATGTTAAAAAAGGGATCGAACGCATCGACCGCAAATCCGATTGCAGTCGATAGCTGGTCGATATCCCGCTTTAGCCCTGCAACTTTCTCGTCGGTCCAGAATTGCTTCCAGGCGGCAAAATTCTTCTGCCGGCGGTCGTGACCGGGAAAAATCATGGACGGCACGAAACCCGCGGACAGGAATTCGGCCTCCAGATCCTTTTCCAGTTTTTCAGCCAGAAGATCGCCCTTGTGCTGAAGCTCTGCAAGGCTGTCACCTGCTGTCAAGACGTAGACCTTGTCGAAGATGCCCCCCCACACCTCGGCCAGAAGTTGTTCGGCCGCACGGGTGTCGCTGCCGACGGTGTTCATGGCCTGCAGGCTCACATTGAAAACCGGTTTCGCAAAGATCAGCATCACTGCGGAAAAGCCAACTGCGGTCCACAGCCCCTTGCGGCCGGTCATGGCCATCGCATCCGCAGCCTTCTGCAGAGGCAGCGCGCGCTGCCTTCCCGCCGGCATTTCAGGAAAGATCTTCGGGAAGACGGTGTGAACAAAGATAAAGGAAATCCCGATCCCGAGCATCGTGAACTGCCCCAGCTGGACGAACACGGGAAACCCGCTGAGGCACAGGGCACCAAAGGCACCGATGCTGGTGAGCACGGCCAGCAGTCCCACGTTCCAGACCTCTTCGGACGCCTCTTTCCCGCTGGCGGTGTGGGGCCGATCCAGAAAAAGAAGATAGGCGATGCCCTGGTCGACGGTGATCGATATGATCGCCCCCCCAAAACCGAGCACCATGATCGATATCGAATCGTGGAAGAGAGAGAAGACGAAAAAGGCCAGCATGGTCCCGGCGACGGCCGGCAGGAGGGAGAAAAGGCCGAGAACGGGCCGCGGAAAGGCGAAGACAAGCAGCACCGCGATACCGATGGTGGCCAGCGTTATGGCGACCGTGACGTCCTTTCGGATGATCTGCTCGTTGTCGAGGGCCGCACGGTAGGCCCCGACCGGAGTCAGAATCACCCGCTGCCCCGCTCGCCCGAATTCGCGGTTGAGGTCGGCCGACAGCCGGTTCATCAGATCCGTCGCCGCTCGGGCAAACACTGTGTCCGTGCCCGATGAACGCGGTGCGGCGGTCACCAGAAGATGGCGGTTGTCGGCGGAAAGGAGATACCCTCTGTGAAGGCGGGCACCGGCCGAAGGAGCCAACTGCGACAGCCTGGACAGAACAAGGCCATTGAAATTCAGTGGGTCCTGGGAAATCAATTCCGCCTGTCCGATGCTCTCGAGACCTTGCAGACTCGTCATGACCTGTTCCAACCGCCGCCTTATTTCTGCAGTCTCGAGCAGTGGTTGAATGTGATCTCTCAGTTCCTCGGTCGAAAAGAGCGCCGGCAGGTTCACCGTCACGGTGTTGAGCAGGTCGGGCATCAGCTTCTGGGCGTCCTCCAGGCCGACACTTCTGAACAGTCCGCTTTGATTCAAACGCTTTTCGACCTGCCGTCCGCAGGCGATTAAGGCCTCAAGATCGGTCTTTTCGAGGGCGACATCCACGACCACCTGACTTTGCATGGGATGATGCGTGAACAGGTAGGCCGCGTCTGCTATGACCGGGTCGTTTTGAGTAAGAGAACCGACGATGTCCGTGTCGATAGTGATCCGGTAGAGCCCGAGGACGAACAGGGCGGTCACGGCCAGCACGGTAAGCGAGAGGAAGCGCCAGTTCAATGGGGTCTTCATCAATAAAAGTATCCGGCGGTCAAGAACGGGCAACCAACATCAGCAGAAAAACGATGATCAAAATGTGAACCCCTATGATGGCCAATCGATTGTGATAAAACCACTCATTCATCTTCTGAATTCTTGCAAGCCCCCCGCACATCCGGCGAAACCTGTCGAGCATCAGCAGGCGCACGTTGTCGGTCC
>JBAVJU010000265.1:0-1703 GCA_049687935.1 Desulfobacterales bacterium
CCCGAATCGAGTGTATAAATATTGATACGACCTCGTACTATCGACTTTAAACCGAACGAGAGATGTGTGTTTTTACTATTTGAAATCATTATATTATTTTTCTATAGGCCTCGAGAATCCCGGTCCCTCTGTTCCGGCACGCAATATGCTCAACCAGTTGTCGAGTTCATTGTTTGAACCCTTTACAACTGGGAGGTGAATCATGGTTGCCGTTGCAGAAAGAACCCGAACGGCTGAAAAGACGTCACCGAATGTGCTCGTGATGGAAGACGAGTTCAGCGTGGCCAAAGGTCTGGAAATGGTATTGTCCGAAGAAGGTTACAAAGTAGCTCTCGCCGCAACCGGACGCGCGGCGTTGGATAACTTCCGGGAAAAGGGCTGTGACGTTTTGGTCGCCGACCTGCGCTTACCGGACATCGAGGGCATGGATGTTATTCGCATGATCAAGTCGGCGCGACCGGAGACGATCGTGGTGGTCATCACCGGATATGCCAACGTCGATTCGGCGGTGGAATCGATGAAACTTGGCGCATTCGACTATCTGCCCAAGCCGTTTACCGACGACCAGATCAAGAGCGCGGTAAGCAGAGCCTTGAAGGAGAAGCAGACCGAACTGCCGTCCGTCTCCGCACCCAAAGCGGCAACGGCCGAGGAAAAGCTCATCCAGAAACGTGAGATTTTCCGGGTGCTGAATCGAACCGCGGAGGATCGTGACTTCTGGAATGAACTGATGCAAAGTGGGTCGGAGGCCTTGCAAGATTACCATCTGTCGGATGAGGCCAAGGCCGCCATCGTTTCTGCAGACTTGAAATGGCTCAATGAACAAATCGGTGAACTGACCCAAAAACAGCTCATGTTTATCTACTCGCGGCTGGAACGCGAGGCCTGGTAAGAACGATCGATAGGGGAGAGGCGTCATGCGCGCAAAGGATAACCGATCACAACCGGTGGGAGCGGTTCTGGTTGTCGGCGGCGGCATCGCCGGCATCCAGGCCGCCTTGGACACGGCCAACTCGGGCTATTTCGTCTACATGGTCGAAAAATCGCCGGCCATAGGGGGCGTCATGGCCCAGTTGGACAAGACCTTTCCGACCAATGACTGCTCGATGTGAATCCTGGCCCCCAAACTGGTCGAGGTCGGCCGGCACCCCAACATCGAACTGTTGACGCTCGCGGAGGTCACCGACATCAGCGGAAAGGCCGGTGATTTCGAGGTCAGAATCCGTCAGTCCCCCCGCTACGTGGATGCCGACAAATGTATCGCCTGCGGTCAATGCGCCGAAAAGTGCCCCAAAAAGGTCGTAGACACCTACAACGAGAAACTCGTCAAGCGCAAAGCGATCTATGTCCCCTATTCCCAAGCCGTGCCCTTGAAATATACCATCGATGCCGAGAACTGCATCTACTTTACCAAGGGCAAGTGCCGAGCGTGTGAAAAATTCTGTCCCTCCGGCGCCATCAATTTCGAGGACAAGGAAAAAGAGATTGTGGTTTCGGTGGGAGCGGTCGTCGCGGCGCCCGGCTTCCGGTCCTTTGATCCCGGCGGATCGGACGTTTACGCCTACGATCGATCACCCGATGTCGTCACCTCCATTGAATTCGAACGCATCTTGTCCGCCACCGGCCCTTACGGCGGTCATCTTCTGCGACCCTCCGGCAAGAAGGAGGAGAAAAAGCCGCAAAAAATCGCCTGGATTCAATGC
>JBAVJU010000266.1:0-2328 GCA_049687935.1 Desulfobacterales bacterium
GGTGGTCATTTTCTCATACTGATGATGAAACCACCTTGAAGGGGTTCATAAATTCTGTAGGTGGTTTTTTCCAGGAGCACCGCATCGATTTCTACTTGGATGGCGGTTCTTTCCGGACTGTGCAGCCATCTGCGCCAATCATCAATTGAATGCCACGTGCTGCGAACCAGGTACTCGCTTTCATCGGGCGGATCGATGCATTTCAATGTTTCGCCGGAAATGTAGCCGGATTGCATAGTGGCCAATGATCTCAACCTGACGATGAGCGGTGCGAGTTGGCCTGCTTTCTCTTTCACAAATTTACGTCTGATAAGAACTTCAACAGCCATGGGAACCTCCATTTTTAAGGCATGGATGCTAATCCTTAACTACGAGTCCGAATTCTATAGTGATTAGACGCCACACCGCAAATTAAATGCACAATTAGTGCCAGATGCCGTCTGTCGGAAGAGCATAAAAGCAATCGAATTTGATCGTCGGCAAAAGCAGGGTTTGAAAGGTGTCTATCAGCCAAATAGGGATATTACTGATGGAGGAAATTGGGCGTTAATTTGTGATAGGTAACGTTATTATAACGTGTTTTAACGCTCAAAAAAGCCGTATCAACGGCTCAGGGCAAATCAGCCCCCGGAAGTAACCAGGGGCCGATTTGTGAGTCGAATGGTCGGTCTTTTCCAATGGAGGTAAAAAGAGGTCCGGCCAAATGTTAGAGCAAATTACATGCAAAAAAAACAGATCGCTCCGCGGCTGCAACCAAAGAGCGATCTGTGGAACAGGAATTTAAGGAGTTAATTTAAGGAGGTGCTGCCAAGTTGAACTCCTCATCTGGTATTTTTAGCAATATTGATGCCAAGCCTGTCTTTATGTCGGGGATGGATATTCACCGTAGTTCGGTTTGGATGAGAGTCCGTATTTTTTCATCCTGTTCCACACGGTCACGCGAGTGACACCCAGAATTTCCGCGGCCTGCGACTGATTGCCGCCGGCTTGTTCCAACGCCTCGATCAGCCGGCGTTTTTTTGTGTCGTCTCTGGTCCTCTCGGCACTGACAGCGGATGGCAGTGGTGTTGACGTCCGGAAAATGTCCGGCGGAAGGTCCCGGGGTTGAATCATGAGTCCCTGGCTGGTGACGAAGGCATATTCGAACGCGCTTTTGAGTTCCCGGACGTTACCCGGCCAGGTGTGAGCCATCAACAAGTGCATGGCGTCCTTGGCGATGCCGTTTATTTTTTTGTCGCTCTTGAGCTGAATGCGGCGGAAGAAATGTTCGGCCAGCAACGGAATGTCGCTGACCCGCTCCCGTAGAGGTGGAACGTGGATAGGGATGACATTGATCCGGTAGAAAAGGTCTTCCCGGAAATTCCCCTGCTCGACCAGCCGCTTCAGATCACGGTTGGTGGCCGAGATGATTCTGACATCGATGGAAATCGGCCGCTGATCGCCGACCCGTTCGATCACTTTCTCTTCGAGCACCCGCAACAGCTTGACCTGGGTAGAGAAGGGCAGGTCGCCGATTTCATCCAAAAAAATATCGCCGCCGGTGGCCGCCTCGAACCGTCCCGTGCGATCCTTGTGAGCACCAGTAAAAGCCCCCTTGACATGCCCGAAAAGCTCGCTCTCCAGCAACGATTCATTCAAGGCGGCACAGTTGACCTTGACGTAGGGCCGCTGCTGCGCTGATTTGGATTCATGGACGGCCCTGGCGATCAGTTCCTTGCCGGTACCGCTCTCACCGAAAATGATCACGGGTGCATCCGACTGGGCGGCATTGGTGATCAGGTCATAGACGCGCTGCATCGGCGCCGAGGAGCCGAGAATCCCGTGGAAACCGTCTTCGGCCCGAAGTTGCCGTCTGAAAGCCTCGATCTGCGTGTCCTTTTCTATCAGCTCCGTGACATCGGTCATGGTTTCCACACCGCCGATCACCTCGCCGTGCGCGTCGTGCAGCAAGGCCGCGTTCTTGAGGATGTGAAGATAGAGGCCGTCCTTGCGCATCATGACGCAGCTTTGTTTGCGGACGTTTCCGCTCCTGAACAACTGGCACCAGTGACAATCCGCTTTTTCGCGGGTGGCTTCGCAGGTGTTGCAGTGCAGAATCGTGCATGACCGGCCGATGATCTCATCTCTGGAGTAGCCCGTTATTGATTCGAAGGCGGTGTTGACCGAAACGATCGTTCCACCCGTGTCGACGATCATGATGCCGTCGTGAATCGTATCGACCACCGTTTTCCAGTAAGCGTTCAACTCCTGGTCAATCATTTCCTTTTTCCTGTTAAAAAATTTAACATGTGTTAAATTTTTAGTTTTAACAATTTAACAGCCAAAATC
>JBAVJU010000267.1:0-4754 GCA_049687935.1 Desulfobacterales bacterium
TGCAGAACATGTTGAAGACCGCCGTCGACCGCTCTTTCAACCGTATCACCGTCGACGGTGATATGAGTACCAACGACACGGTGATCTTCCTGGCCAACGGTGCCTCCGGCGTGGCGGCTGTGACCCGCGAAGCACGCCAGGTGGTACAGGGCGTGCTGGACGATTCGTTGCTGCAACTGGCGCGATTGTGCGTCAAGGATGGCGAAGGGGCCACCAAGCTGGTCGAAGTGCGGGTAACCGGGGCGGCCTCCGACCTGGATGCCCGCAGTGTGGCTGACACGGTCGCGAACTCCAGTCTGGTGAAAACCGCCCTGTTCGGTCAGGACGCCAACTGGGGCAGAATACTGGCGGCGGCCGGGCGGGCGGGTGTTCCGATCGATCCGGTGCGGGTCGATATCTACTTTGACCAGGTGATGATGGTTAAAGACGGGCTCGGCCGCGGCAAGGCGGTTGAAGCGCAAGCGACGGCCGTGCTCAAAAAGCCGGAGTTCGTGATCATGATCGATCTGAAAATGGCCAGTGGCTGCGCATCGGTTCTGACCTGCGATCTCTCGATCGACTATGTCAAAATCAATGCCGACTACAGAAGCTGATTCTTTTTCGCACCCGCTTCGGCCCTCGGCAAAAACGTGCGACCGTTTTTATGACAGACGATGTCCCTTATCCGCCTGCAGAAGTTCCTTTCGGCTGCCGGTTTCTGCAGCCGCCGTCGGGGTGAAGACTTTATTCGCCAAGGCCGTGTGACCGTCAATGGAGAGACGGTCACGCAACTGGGCCGCAAGGTCGATCCGGGCGCAGACCGTATCGCCGTGGACGGCACAGCGATTCTGGGGAAGCCGGAAGCCGTTTATATCGCCTTGAACAAGCCGGAAGGCTATGTGACCAGTTGTGATCACCCGGGAGAGAAAACCGTTGTCGATCTGATCGCCGTCGATCAACGGGTTTACCCGGTAGGACGATTGGACAAGGATTCCACCGGTCTGATTTTGCTCACCAATGACGGCCGACTCCACCACCGTTTGAGCCACCCGTCTTTCGACCATGAAAAGGAATACGAGGTGACCGTCAGCAAGCCGATTCCGGTCCATGTCCTCCATAAACTCGCCGCCGGCCTGCCGTTAATGGGAACCCGCACCCGCCCGGCCGGCGTGCGAAAGGTGTCCGATAGGCGGTTCAGGATCATTCTCAAGGAAGGCCGAAACCGGCAGATTCGCCGAATGGTCAGAAAGGTGGGCAACCGGGTCGTGAAACTCAAGCGCATCCGGGTGGCTTCCATACTTCTGGGTCAACTGCAGAAGGGCCGGTGGCGGTACCTCAGCGAGACTGAAATCAAAAGCCTGCATGAATTGATAAAAGACTAAATTATCGGATGCTGGCGGCTTTGATATGCGTGCAAGCGGTGGTTTTCTGCAGGCTGATTCTCACCGGTCATCGTGCATCGGCCATAAAAAAGGGCCAAGGCATCAACGCCTTGCCCCCCTCGCTTCGACGGAGTGACTGATCATTCGATGTAAAGCTGCTGGCCTGGAAAAATTTTGCTGGCGCTGGAAAGTTGATTGATGTTCAGGAGCCGGTTCAGGTCCATTTTGTGCTGCTGCGCGATGGCAAAAGCGCTGTCTCCGGCCTGGACGCTGTAGACACGATAACTGTGGCCGGCGGAGGAATCGGCCGTTCGGCTCTGGCCGCTGCCGGGAAGTTTGAGCACCTGACCGGTGTAGAGCTTGGTGGAGCGAAGATTGTTGATTTCCTGAATTTTGTTCGTGGTTGTGCCGTAGCGTTGGGCGATGTTCCAGAGGTTGTCGCCACGAGCCACCTTGTGGGTCTCGGCCGCCGCCACCGTGGTGTCGGAGGTGATCGCTGCCTGATACCGGTATCCGGCCATGGGAATTTTCAACAAACGTCCGGCAACAATGTAATTCGAACGCCGCAGGTTGTTGGCCCGCATGATGCTGTTCACGTGGACACGGTATTTTCTGGCAATCATCGAAAGGGTTTCTCCGCGACGCACGCGATGATAGACAACCGCACGGGTCGGGGGTGTGGATTCGGGGATGCTGTCCAGTTTGGCCGTCAGGACGTCACCGGTTCCGGCCGGCACCTTGAGAAGGTATCTGTCGGGCGGCGCGATTTTGTAGCGCAGCTCGGGGTTGAGGGCCGACATCTGATCTTCCGTGGCGCCGATGCTGACGGCGACGTTTTTCAGATGGACCTGCCGGGTGATTTCAATCTCCTCGTATTCGCTGGGGGAGTCGAGCTGAATATCGTTCAAGCCGTAGCGGTCCTTATTTTCGATAATGTACAGGGTCGCCAGAAACCGCGGAACGTAACGGGCCGTTTCGTAAGGCAGGCGTTCATAAAGGTCCCAGAAGTTGTCGAGGTAATTGACATTCTGATCCCTGATGACGCGCAGCACCCGCCCCTCGCCGCAGTTGTAGGCGGCCAATACGGTCGTCCAGTCGCCGAAGATCTGGTGCAGTTCCTTGAGGTAGGCGATCGCCCCGGCGGTTGCCTTGTCGGGGTCCAGGCGCTCGTCGATGTATTTGTCCCGGCTGAGCCCGAATTTGTAACCGGTCGATGGAATGAACTGCCACAGACCGAGGGCCCGGGCTTTTGACAGGGCATTGACTTTGAACCCGCTTTCGATAAGCGGCAGCCAAGAGAGTTCGGTTGGCAGACCGGCTTCGTGCAGGGACGCAACAATCTTGGGCCGATAACGACCGGAACGACGGTAAGATTCGACGAAAAAGGTGTGTTCTGAGCCGGTGGTGAAATTATCGATTTCAGCCTGGACATGGCGGTTGATCACCATCGGAATCGCGTTGTGATTTCCGTTGACGACAATGTTGCGGGAAGCATAAATTTCGAGGATCCGCTTGGATATCAGGAATCGCAGATCTTCCTTCTGCTGGATGAGCTTCGGCTGGTCGGAGGTGTCCACATCGAGAATCAAGGCATAGGCTTGATCCAAGGCTTCGAGAGCGTTATCCAATTCGCCCTTTTGCCAGAACTGCTGCGAAACTTCACAATAGTTGAGAGCTTCGTCCAATATTTTTTGCACCGATTTCTCGGGTGCCGTCAACTCCGGGGTGCCCGGATTTTCCGACTCCTCGATGGCGGTCTCTTTGTCGGTCGACTCTTCGAGTGTCGCAACCCCGGATTCTCCGGCCCCATTGTCTGAATGGGACGGCTCACCGGCAGCGGATTTCGAAAAGAGGCCCGGGCGTTTAGCGACCGATTTGCCGTCCGCTTGCCGCTGGGCGGAATCAAATGGGCCGTGGGTCGGACCGGAACGTGTATTGGGACGAGATGAAGCACAACTATTAAATATTAATGCTAAAAACGCGATGACAACGACAAGGTACAACTGAACTGTTTTTGGTTTCATAGCCCGAATTCTTTTGGTGTGCGAAATTGTTGAGTGTTAAAGCCGGCCAAATTAGCACAACGCGCCCGGGTAAATCCATCCGTGGCGCGCCTTTATCCAGATGTCCAAGTCTAAAAAGTATACCATATTATTATTGGGGATGGAATACCATTTTTTACCGGTCATTCGGTGAATTAGGTGCCGGCAGGGGCAACCTCTGGTGTCGTTTCGAACCGTTGTGCAGCAGGTTTTTTTTTATTGACATCGGCTCAATTTAATAATATAAAAAAAAATTTTTCAAAATACGGGCCTTTGGCGATCTGTTTTGGGGGAGGCTCTGAACTGCTGTCAGAAGTTTTATGTCCTTTTCCGATGACAGGTGATTGGAACGAGCATAATGAGAAATGATGAAGAGATCCTAACCGAATTAAGCCAATTTAATCTTTATAAATCGGTTTGTTCGACTTTTTAGGCACGTCAAACCTAATATTTTTAGTTGATATTTACAAAAAATACGTTTAAAAGGGGAAGTTATTTAAATTGTGAGCCTTTGTCGTCATTGTATCACGACTTATTATTGCCGTATCGCTATAGTGTTGATTGCCGAGCCAGAGTAGCTCAGTTGGTAGAGCAGCTGATTTGTAATCAGCGGGTCGCGGGTTCGACTCCTGTCTCTGGCTCCAGTCACCTTTGAGGTGGGGTTCCCGAGCGGCCAAAGGGAACAGACTGTAAATCTGTCGGCGAAGCCTTCGGAGGTTCGAATCCTCCCCCCACCACCAACCTTAATGCAAGTTGGATGTAGGAGATTTCGATTCAACAATCGAAGTCGTTACTGAACTACACGGCTTCCCGCATCGGTTTCACGCGCAAGCCTTTGGAGACGGTGACCGTTTCATCTCTGTTGCGTGTTGGGGCGATATGGAGCTTACGGTGATTGAATCATTGGGCGGGCGTAGCTCAGTTGGTAGAGCTTCAGCCTTCCAAGCTGAATGTCGCGAGTTCGAGTCTCGTCGCCCGCTCCACCCCGACAAACCGCAAGCCGAAGGATCTGCCAATAGCGAAGTATGTCACGGCGTGCACTTAGAGCCCACGTAGCTCAGTAGGTAGAGCGCTTCCTTGGTAAGGAAGAGGTTCACCGGTTCGATTCCGGTCGTGGGCTCCAGATTCATCCTTTATCTACGGCGCAACGGGCCTGAAGATATCGCTTTCGCTAACCGAGATGAGACTATTTTGCCAATTCAGAATGCTTTGAATTCCAAAACCAGGGGAGGACGAAGAGATGGCGAAGCAGAAGTTTGAGCGAACGAAGCCGCATGTGAATGTGGGCACGATCGGTCACATCGATCACGGCAAGACGACGTTGACGGCGGCGATCACCAAGCATATGGGG
>JBAVJU010000268.1:0-16336 GCA_049687935.1 Desulfobacterales bacterium
GCCGGTTCGCTTTTCGTCATTCCGTCCATCTTCGTCATGCTGCTGCTCAGTTACCTGGCCGTGGCCCACATCGATATTCCGGCGGTGGCGGCCGCCTTCTACGGCATCCAGCCGGTGGTGGTGGCCGTGGTCGTCGAGGCGGTGCTGCGCATCGGCAAAAAGGCGCTCAAACACCGCGTTCTTTATGGTTTCGCCGCCCTGGCCTTCGTGGCCATCTATTTTTTCAGGGTACCCTTTCCCTATATCGTGGCCGTGGCCGCCCTTGGCGGGTTGCTCATGCAACGCGGCCTGCCGCAGGTGTTCTGCAAGGGTCAGTTCGATCCGGATACCCGCGAGTGCCGCATCGAGGAGGAACCTGATAACGGCCGCCGCGTTCGCCCGTCCTTTGTTCATGTGGTTCGCGTGTTTCTTGTCTGCTTCGCGCTTTGGGCGGTGGTGGTGGGCGGTGTTTGGATGTGGCGCGGCAGCGGCGACACGCTCACCCAGCTGGGTCTGTTCTTCACCAAGGCCGCCTTCGTCACCTTCGGTGGGGCCTACGCCGTGCTGAGCTACATCACCGACGTGGCCGTCTCCAGCGGGTGGCTCTCCACCCAGCAGATGCTCATCGGCCTCGGCCTGGCCGAATCCACCCCCGGCCCACTGATCATGGTGACCCAGTACGCCGGCTTTCTGACCGCCTGGAACCTGCCCGGCGGCCTCGACCCGTTGACGGCGGGCATCGCCGGCGCCTTGCTGACCACCTACGTGACTTTCCTGCCCTGCTTCTTCTTCATCTTTGCCGGTGCGCCCTTCATCGAGGCCATGGCCGGCAACCAGCGCCTTCAGGCCGCCCTCACGGGCGTTACGGCGGCGGTGGTGGGCGTGGTGCTCAACCTGGCGGTCTGGTTCGGCCACAAGGTACTTCTGCCGAATGGGGGCATCGACCTGTTTGCGAGCGTTGCCGCAGTGGCGTCCCTGGTTCTGCTGCAGAAATTTCATTTCCCCATCCACTACCTGGTACCTATCGGTGCGGCAGCCGGGGTGATCTGGAAATTGGTTATTTAACCTGACAAGAGGAGAATCGTAATAACGACTTCCATTGATATCGCAGAATTAAAAAACCGGTTGAAGGGCCGTGAACCGATCACCCTTCTGGACGTGCGCCGCAAGGCGGACGCCGATGCCGACCCGCGCAGCATTGCCGGTGCGGCATACCGCAACCCGGAAAAGATTAACGAATGGGTCAAAGAACTGCCTAAGGGCAAGCCCGCGGTGGTATATTGTGTCAAGGGGGGCTCGGTCAGCCAGAGCGTGACCGAACTGCTGCGCAAGGAGGGCATCGAGGCTGTCTTCCTGGAGGGCGGACTCAAGGCATGGACGGAGGGCGGCCAGCCGGTGGTGAATATAGTCTCTGCGGTTCCTTATCGGATCGACGACTCCGACATCGATCTGCTGCGCCGCGCCGGCGTCTCCGAGCCGGACATCGCCCACAGTCTCAAGGTGGCGGAGAAGGCCCTGGAAATTGCCGGCAGGACCAACCAGCCGCTCGACTTCGAACTGGTCGGCCGCGGGGCGCTGTTCCACGACCTGGGCAAGGCCAGGACCCACGAGATCGAGCACGGCAAGATCGGCGCCGAAATGGGCGCGGCCCTGGGTCTGCCCACGGCCGTCACAGCGGTGATGGAGAAGCATATCCGCGGCGGATTGAGCGAGGCGGAGGCCGTCGAACTGGGTCTTCCGGTCAAGGACTACACGCTGGGCCGGTTGGAGGAGCGCATCATCATCTACGCTGACCGTCTTGTGGACATCATCACCGAGGGCATCGTTACGATCCGTGACGAGCGGGAGGCGGAGGATCGCTTTGAGGAGATCCTGCGGACGATTCCCAAATACGGCAAGAATGACAGGACAATGGTCCGATACATAGACTACCACCAGGAAATTCAAGGTCTAATGACAAGTAGTTAACTGGCTCGGTTAGGGGAGTTATTTTTCCTGACCTATTCTCTGGCTTCGTTTTATGGAAATAAAAGATAGCCAAAACGTACACCACGATCAGTGACATGTTGGATAGCTGCTATCTATATGCATAGAGATTCGCTCAAAACAGATTTGAATAGCCAAAGCCTATTTGTAAGAGAAGATAATGCCATTTACCGGTTAGGCTTCCTGCTTGCAGTAACAGGGTGACCGGTAAGATCTCAGCCAATCGAGACATGATCGAAGGAGGGCGAAAGCACGTCACGGTCCTGTTCTGCGATATGGAGGACTTTACGCCCCTCGTCGAAAAACTCGATACCGAGGAAGACTACCCCGATCTTCGAGGATTACAGCCGCCACATCCCCCATCTTCCCTGAGATTGGGCCGGACCGACGGTGCTTTCTCGGGGGTCCGTACCCACCGGTTGTTAACGCAACATTAGACGCGAATTAAAATTTGATGAAAGTCCCGATCGTAAAACCCGCATCGCTAACCTCACCCTAACGGCACGCTCATCAAGGACTCATTTTAAACCATAATAATAAACGGTTAATTAGTTTTGATCTAAGCCCCTCCATCAGACGAGGGGGCTTAGATCAGAACTAATTGAGGACTTGGTTTCGACGCTTTACTGCGCCTCGGCACCTGCAGGACCCTTCATCGTCCACGCTGATGTAGCCTATGAAAATTGCTCTCGCCACCGATGCCTGGCATCCGCAGATAAGCGGTGTCGTCACGACCTTGACCCAGACGGTTGACCACCTAAGCCGCATGGGGCACGAGGTATTCACCATCCATCCCGGCTATTTTTCAACCGTCCCGTGTCCCACCTATCCGCAGATCCGTCTGGCCATCAATCCCCGGGCACGGGTTTCCCGCCTGATGGATCGTTTTCAACCCGACGCGATCCACATCGCCACCGAGGGGCCGATCGGGCTCTGCTGCCGGCAATACTGCCGCAAGCATTCCCTCAGCTTTACGACCTCTTTCACGACCCGTTTCGACGAATACATCGAAATGCGGTCTTTCATTCCGGGCCGGTTTGTTTTCAGGCTTTTGAAATGGTTCCATTCGGCATCTTCCAAGGTCATGACGGCCTCATTACCACTAAAGCGGGAATTGGCACACAAAGGTGTCACTCACACCGTTCTCTGGTCGAGGGGCGTCGATACGGATCTCTTGCGCATAAGGGACAAAGGGTTTATAGCGGATCCTCATCCGGTCTTCCTGTATGTCGGCCGGGTGGCGGTCGAGAAAAATATCGAAGCATTTCTCACCCTGGATTTGCCGGGAACCAAATACGTGGTGGGCGATGGCCCGCAGCTCAAGCGCCTGATGCGGGCCTTTCCGAAGGTGCGGTTCGTCGGCGCCAAAAAGGGTGAGGCACTGGCGAAATTCTACGCGGCCGCCGACGTATTTGTTTTCCCCAGTCGGACTGACACCTTCGGTATCGTCATGCTCGAGGCCTTGGCCTGCGGAGTGCCGGTTGTGGGGTATCCTGTTCGGGGACCGGTCGACATCATCAAACAGGGTGAGACCGGATTTTTCGGCGAAGACCTGCGCAGCGCCGCCCTTCGCGCTCTCGAGCTGGACCCGAAGAAATGCCGCGCGTTCGCCGAGCAGTTTTCATGGAAAAAAAGTACCGACCAGTTTTTTCATAACCTTGTTCCGGTGACGCAAACACCTGTTCCCATTCAAGGCAACCCAAGCAGGGCCTATGAAATTCCTGATTCAATTTGATGACGCACGGGCGCTCGATCCGGGCGTCGTCGGCCGGAAGTTCGCTTCTCTGGCACGGGCTTCCCGCCTGGGCTTCGAGGTACCCTCCGCGGCGGCCGTCACCACTGAAGCCCATCGCTTTTTCCTTTCCCACCGGTGCTGGCCCGACGGTTTGGCCGCGGAGGTGAAGGCGGCAGGTGATATGCTGGGGTTGAGGCGGGGACTGTCGATTCGTTCTTCGGCCATGCGCGAAGACCTCGAAGAGCAGAGCTTTGCCGGGCAATATCGCTCTTTTCTGCAGGTGGACCATGCCGACGACCTGCAGAAAAAGATCGAAATGTGCTGGCTCAGTGCCGAGCAGGAAAATGTCCGCAGTTACCTGCGGGCCGGCGACCGGGGGAATGCAGCGGAAGAGATCCCGCTGATGGGCGTAATGTTGCAGCGCATGGTGCATGCTGTCGTCGCCGGAGTTGCTTTTGGCCGCAATCCACTGAACCCCGCCCGCGACGAGATCGTCATCGAGGGCATCAGCGGCTCGGGTGAGTCCCTGGTCAGTGGTCACGTTTCACCGCATCGCGCATATGTCGGCGGTGAGGGGTACTTGCGGATCGAGCTGCCGCCGGACGTCGGGCGCGCGGCGCGCCGCAGCGACTGCCTTCTGGCGGAATCCGACTGGCGCCGGGTGGCCGCATTGCTGCGACGTCTCGAGAAAAGCGTCGGCGAGAGCCCGCTGGATATCGAGTGGGCCATCGACAGAGGCCGCACCCTGTGGCTGCTGCAGTACCGACGCATCACCACCATCGAGGAGAGTGCCCTGACCGCGCCTCCGGGAACCTGGACCCGCAGGATCGTCGACGACCTGTGGGCCGATCGCCTGACCCCGTTTTTGGCCGACATCATGCTGCAAAACGAGCCACGCTTCAACCTGTATCGGGTATTGAAGATTGTCGGCATACCGGTGGTTTCCCCCACCCTGGCGGTGATCAACGGATATCTGTATCTCAACTGCGCCGGCCTCCGAGCGGTGGTCGCCCGTCTGCCGCGTCGGCTGCGGACCGCAGATGTGCGGGCCCTGTTTCCGCACGACGGCGAGGTTGATGCCATTGCCGTGCCGGGCGCTTCGCAATTGGCGGCGACGTTGCTGCGGGCACTGCTCCTGCCGGTGTTCCAGCCCGAGGTCAATCCGTTGCTCTGTCTGTGGTTGGCCCGGCGTCGACGGACGAAGATCCGCCGACGGCTCGCCGGGCTGCAGGCCATGGCCGGCACCGCTGCCGGGCAGTGCCTGAACAAGGTGCGCCGCGCACTGGAGGTCCTCCTACAGATCCAGATCTGGAACCAGTGGCCCTATGGTTTTGCCACGTTTTTCACTCTGATGCTGCGCTGGCTGATGGTCGACTGTTGGGGGGCATCCCACGCCGCTTTTCTGGAGCGCATCAGCCGGGGGGGCAACAACGTCACGATCGAGATCGAACGTCGCTTCCGCGATCTGGCCGGACAAATCAGAAACGACCCGGAACTGTTGCAGCTCTTTCGGACCCACGATTCCGATGCGGTTTTGCGGCTGCTGCCGGTGCGTTTCAAAGCCGAGCTGAATCGGTTTTTGGCCCAATACGGTTGCCGGTCGCGGCACCGCACTCTCTACATCAAGCGCTGGGCGGAGGCCCCGCAAGAGGTCATCGGCATTCTGCAGGCACTGGCGCAGCGGCGGTCCACCTCCGCTGAGGTTGCGGAACGAACCTCGGCGGTCGACGGCAGCAACCGTTTTTCCGGACGCAGCCTGCTGTCGTCGATCTTGCTGGCGATGACCCGCAAATTCCTGGACCTGCGGGAGGAACTGCGCTTTCTGCTGGATGAGGCGTTGTTCGAGATCCGAAAAGCGCTTCTGGAGGTGGGCGGGCACACCGGCCTGGGAGACGCGGTTCTGTTCCTCGAGTTGGAGGAGCTGGAGCAGCTCGCAGCCGGCGAAACGACCCAGGAAGACCTGCGCAGACTGGCCGAGACGCGGCGCTGTCGCTTTCTGAAAGGCGGACCCGCGAGTTCGTTTCTCGTGGACGGCCGGCCGACCGAGATGTTTATCACCGGTGTCGACGCTATCCGGGGCATCGGCACCAGTGCCGGTCAGGCCAGCGGGCGGGCCCGGATTGTCCACGATCCGTCGCGGGCCGCCATCCGTCCGGGTGATATCCTGGTGGCCGCGAACACCGATCCCGGCTGGACGCCCATACTGAGCCTGGCGGGCGGATTGGTGGTCGAAGAGGGGGGGCTCCTGAATCACTGCTCGATCGTCGCCCGCGAACTGCGCATTCCGGCCGTGGTGGGGGTTCGCAACGCCACCCGCAGGATTCCGGAAGGCGCCCGAATCGTCATTGACGGCGGCCAGGGTCTGGTGCGGATCGAGGACAACCACCAAGAAAGACCCCCGGCATGACCGACAGCCTGCCGATGATCGTCTGCATCTCTTTTGTAAGGCAAATTTATATTGACGCCGGCATGGTTATTAAATACAGTGAATTAACTTAAATGTTTATTTGCTGTATTTAATGAGAATCTTCGAACTGAATTCCATAAAGAAACTCTATTTCGGCTACGAAGACATCGCCCGGGTGCTGAAAATTAGCCCGGCTTCGGCCAGGGTGAGCGCCAGTCGCTACGTGAAACTTGGACTGCTGATGCGGCTGAAACGCAATACCTATATTCTGAGGGAGCGGTGGAATACGGCCACCCGGAAAGAGAAATTCATCCTGGCGAACCTCGGTCAAGTCCCCTCCTATATTTCGCTGATGACCGCATTGGATTATTATGAAATTACCACTCAGGTTCAGCGAGATATCATCGAATCGATAGCCCTGAAACGGACCAAGGAAATTTCTTTGAACGGCAACCTGCTGCGATATTCAAAAGTCAGCCAAACGCTTTATTCCGGATTTACCAGGCACCACGAATTTTTCATTGCCACACCCGAAAAGGCCTTTTTAGATGCCGTCTACCTGCTGTCGTTGGGCCGTTATGCGCTTGACTTCGCCGCCCTTGACAAGGAGAGGCTGAGGCGAGCTGAAATCATGCGTATGATCCGAAATTACCCGTTGAAGACAAAAAGGCTACTCGAAAAAAATGGATATTTTTCATCGGCATGAGGTTTTCGAAATCGAAGTCCTGGAAAAACTGAACAGCGCAAAACTGCTCGATCCTTTGGTCTTTGGCGGCGGCACAATGCTGAGGCTTTGCCATGAGCTTGACCGCTACTCGGTCGATCTTGATTTCTGGTTTTTCAGAAAAACGTCGCAGCCTGCGTTCTTCGAAAGGTTACAGAAGGCTCTTGCAGAAGACTACGAAATTACCGATGCGCAAATCAAGCACTTTACGGTGCTGGTTGAAATCAGGAGCAGCACTTATCCCAAGCGTCTGAAAATCGAAATACGAAGGGAGCAAAAGAAGTGCGACTTTCAGACCAAGATCGCCTTTTCACGTTTTAGCACGCAGCAGGTCATGCTCAGGGCTCACACACTGGATCAGACCATGAAAAACAAAATCGATGCGCTTCTCGATCGTGGAGAAATAAGGGACTGCTTCGATATCGAATTTATGCTGCGAAGGGGAACAAAACTGCCTGATCTATCCATTAATCAGGTCCAAAGCCTTATGAAAAGAACGACTGGATTCAAAGACAAGGATTTTAAAGTCAAGCTGGGTTCAATCGTAGACAGCGACACGCGACGTTATTACACCCAGAACCGTTTCAGCTATCTGGTAGAAAAGCTTAACGCCGTTTCGGCTCCAGGCAGATAATTCGATTTAAAACGTCAGTTTGGCAGCGCACCTGCGGCTGCCGCCTGTCGGAAATGACCGACATTGGTAAGGCCCGAATTATCCACGTTCCTTTGCAGTCCGCAACCATCCGGGCAACCACCAAGAAAGACCCCCGGCATGACCGACAGCCTGCCGATCATCGTCCGCATAAAAATCTCATGTGAACTTAATAAAATCCTAACAAAACGACAGTATCATTGCCGCTAAAATTTTTGTAACCTTAGCTGTTCGGAACGATGATTGAGTCTTCTCGGCATAAAATGTCCGCATTGCCAATCCGATGCGGTTTACCGGTACGGCCGGATTTCAACCGGCAAGAGGCGATATCTTTGCCTGATTTGCAACCGGCAGTTTGTGAACGACTCGGCTTGGCGGGATGTCGATCGACGTCCGATCTGCCCAACTTGCGGCAAGTTGATGCACGTTTACATGCGTGAAGCCGAGTGCATTCGTTTCCGGTGCTCCCAATACCCGGTGTGCCGGACTTTTATCAAACTCCCAAAGGAGGCGGATAAACCCAAATGAATGTTTATATTCACAATGTTCCCGGAAGGCTGCGTGTGAAGATTCCCTCGATCAAGCACCTGAATCACGAGGCCAG
This sequence comes from Desulfobacterales bacterium, assembly GCA_049687935.1. Classification (GTDB taxonomy): domain Bacteria; phylum Desulfobacterota; class Desulfobacteria; order Desulfobacterales; family SG8-13; genus JARFQH01. Next base: position 8,088 of record JBAVJU010000268.1, read on the forward strand.
AAAGGTGGAAAGCCTGTTCGACTTCAGGGATGGCATCGAGAGGGTTCGGGCAAACGCATTGACTGGAAGCCTCACCATCACTTACGACCCTGAGCGGTTTTCTGCCGATCAGCTGCTAACGGCGCTCCGGGAGAATGGCTATCTTGAAACGGATCACAGCCTGGCCAACGCGGCCAACGACTATGTCGCCGCTACGCGCGTTACGCAGGCGGTCGGCAAAGCCATGATCAACTGGGCTATCAGCAAAACGCTCGAATCCAGCGGGTTGGGGCTTCTGTCGGTCTTGATCTAATAAATTCGGGTACCCCGAATTTATGACACGCGGCTACGCCGCTGTTCTTCCTCTATTTCCCGCATCAAAATTTTTCCAATCGGATGCGCGTTTGCGCGTTGCAGCCGAAATCCCCACAGTCGGAATCGTCGGTTTTTTAAGAAAGGGTCAGGATTTTAGCGCATCGATTTCGTCGGTGTGTTCCCACGGCAGATCGATGTCGGTGCGGCCGACATGCCCGTAGGCAGCCAGTTTGCGACAGAAGCCTTCGGGATGACGTGCCGGCAGATACCGCAGCTGGAATTTCTTGAGAATGCCGGCTAGGCGAAAGTCGAAACTGGCTGAAACGAGCTCGGCAATCTGGTCATCCGGTTTTTCTCCAGTGCCGAAGGTCTCGACCTGCAGGGAAACCGGTTGGGTCAGGCCGATCGAATAACTGAGCATCAACTCACACTCGGCGGCCAATCCGGCAGCCACCACGTTTTTGGCGGCGTGGCGGGCGGCATAAGCCCCGACCCGGTCGATGCGCAGCATGTCCTTGCCGCTGAGCGCCTTTTCGCTCATTCGGGCATATTCACCATAGGTGTCGACGGCGTTCTTGCGACCCGTCAGTCCGGAGTGGACGGCAGGGCCGCCCAGAAAGGGGCCGTCGGGATTGACCATGATGCGGGTTTTGCGGTCGGGGCGCAGCGGCTCTGCCTTGAAAACCGGCTCGATAACCGTTTCGAGAATGTCTCCGCGCAGGCGCCGCAGGCTGGGTTTTTTGGATTTGCGCTGTTCGGCGGTAATGGTGACACTGTGAATGCGTTTGGGGCGTCGGTTCTTGAACTCAACCCCGACTTGGACCTTTCCGTCCGGCATGAGGTAGGGCAGCACCTGCTGATGCCGCACCTCGTCCAGGCGCCGGGTGAGCTTGCGGGCGAGCGAAATGGGCAGCGGCATCAGCTCGGTGGTCTGATTGCCGGCATATCCGAAGACGGTGACCTGGTTTTGAACCCGGACGCTGTCGATTTGTGCTTCGGTCATTTCAAGCTCGTTGAATTGACACTCACCGTTGGCGGGCAGGGCCTGGGGCGAGGCCAAGATGCTGCATGTGCGGGCGTTGAAGTCCCGCCGATCATAGCCGATTTCCATAATGACATTGCGGGCGATGCGGGAGAAATCGATGTTGGCGGTCGATGCAAATCGGGCCGCAATAAAAACGATGGCGCCGGATACGGCGCATTCGACGCGGGCCCGGGAACACGGGTCCTGGGACAGAAAATGGTCGATCGCGGCATCGCTGATTTGATCACACAACTTGTCCGGGTGGCCTTCGGTAACCGCTTCGGAGGTGAACATGAAATCCTGGTTCATATTTTCAACCTTTTACACCTAAGGGTTTGCGAAGTTCGTTGAGAGCCAGCGAGATCAGGGCGCTGCCGGACACCACCGCAACATCCACCACACCGAGGGCGGTCAGCCCCAGAAATTGCCGTAAGGACGGCAGCACAATGGTCAATGCCTGCAAGGCCAGCGAACCGTCGACCGCCAACTCGAGATAACGATTGCGCGCGCGCTTTCCTCGCCACGGTGGGTTGCGCGATTCCGACCGGCAGCTGAAGGCGTGCAGCAGCTGGGTGACGGTCAGGCTCTGAAACGCCAGCGTTGCCGCCCGGGCACCGGGACCGTAGCGGGCAAGGCCGTAGGCGAAGGCGGCCAGGGAGGCCGCGCTGATCACGGCCGACTCGGTTACCATGCTGCGGTAGTCGGCGCCCGAGAAAAGCGGAGCCTGTGCCGGCCGGGGCGGCTGGCTCAGAACGTCGGGCTCCGGAGCCTCCATCGCCAGGGCGATGCCGGGGAAGATGTCGGAGATGATGTTGATCCACAGCAGCTGCATGACATTCAGGGGAAAACCAAGACCGAGCGACAGCGCCGTTGACATGACCATGATTTCACTCAGGTTGGTGGACAGGAAGAAACGGACCGACTTTCGAATGTTGCGATAGGTGGCGCGGCCATCCTGGACGGCGGTTATCAGGGTTTCGAGGTTGTCTCGTTCCAAAACGATATCGGCCGTCTGGCGGGCGACGTCGGTGCCGCTGCGCCCCATGGCGATGCCGATGTCGGCGGCTTTCAGGGCCGGCCCGTCATTGATGCCGTCACCGGTCATGGCCACCGTCTTTCCTACTGATTGAAGCGCCTTGACGATTTGGAGCTTGTCGGCGGGGCTGACCCTTGAATAGACCTTGACCCGCTTGGCCAGCGCCTCAACGGTTTCAGGCGGCATGGTCTGCAGCTCGGTGGAGTCCAGGATGTCGAGGGGACCGCCTTGCGACAGATCGAGCTCGCGGGCGATGGCATAGGCGGTGGTACTTTGGTCGCCGGTGATCATGATGGTCTCGATACCGGCCCCGTGGAAGGCGGCGATAAGCTCCCGCACACCGTCGCGGATCGGGTCGGACAATCCCACCAGCCCGAGCCACACGAGGCGTTCTTCGGCAGCGGGCGGCTGCTCAGGGTCGAAGACGGTGCAGGCGAAACCCAGCACACGCAGGGCGGCATCCGCCATGGTTTCGTTCTGGATCTGAACGTCCTGCTTGGCCGATTCCGTGAAGGGGATGACCTGGCCGTCCCGGAACTGCCAGTTACACTGGTCCAGCACTTCCGGCGGACTGCCCTTTACGGCGAGAAACCGACGGCCGTCCGGAGCGCTGTGCCGTGTGCTCATATACAGCCGTTGCTCGGAGCGATGGTTGACTTCGAGAAAACGATAGTCGCTGCGAAGGGTCTGCACATTCAATCCCGCATCCAGTGCCAGGCGTACGAGCGCGACCTCGGTCGCGGAACCGGACAGCCGCGTTTCTTTGTCGCCGTCGTCGAGCTTGGTTTCGCTGCACAGAGCACACACCATCAGCAGGTGAAAATACACCCGGTTCCATAAAACATCGACCTCATCCGTGCCATCGTAAATGCGACCGTTTCGGGCGAACAAAAGCCGACCGTCGGCGAAAATGCGGGCAACGCTCATGCGGTTCCAGGTGATGGTGCCGGTCTTGTCCAGGCATATGGTCTGCACGGCCCCGAGGGTTTCGATCGCTTTCAGGTTTCGGATCAGGACGTGATGGTCTTTCATGCGCGTGATGCCGAGGGCCAGGTTGACGGTGGCCGCAGCCGGCAGGCCCTCGGGCACCGCCGAAGCGGCCAGCGAGATGGATAGGCGAAGCATTTGCAGCAGGCCGAAGCCGCGCAGAAAACCGACCAGCATCACCAGAGCGCAAATCGCCAGGAACAGAACGACCAGGTGGTCGCCGGTTTTTTCCAACTGACGTTCGATGGGCGTTTTGGGACTGACGGTTTCCGCCATCAAGGTCTGGAGGCGGCCGATTTCCGTGTATCGACCCGCCGCCACGACAACCGCCACCCCTTCACCACCGGTCACCTGCGTCCCGGCAAAGACCATGTTGCGGCGTTCGGCCAGCGGCGTGTTTTCCTGACGCAGGACACGATGGGTTTTGTCCACCGGCAGACTTTCGCCGGTGAGCATGGATTCGTCGACACTCAGGCGTGAGCAGAGAATCACCCGGGCGTCGGCGGCAACGAAGCTGCCGGGTTTCAGGATCAATACATCACCGCGAACCACATCCTCCACATCGATTTCTATCGCCGATCCGTTGCGCAGGACCTCCGCCTTGGGGTGCACGAGCCGCTTGAGCGATTCGATGGCCTTCTCCGCCTTGTGCTCGGTGACATAACCGATGGCAGCGTTGGCCAGCACCACGCCCAAAACCACGGCTCCGTCGATCAGCCCGCCGGTCAGAACGGAAATGCCGGCTGCCGCACCCAGCAGGTATACCGGCAGGGAATTCAACTGGTCCAGAAAAACTTCCCACCCCGACCGTTCCTTGATAGCGGGCAGCGTGTTGCCGCCGAATTTCGTCCGCCGCTCGACGATTTCCTGCCCGTCAAGTCCGGTGTCGGCGTTTACCCCCAGCTCCTCCAGCACGGTATTTCGGGTGCAGGTGTGCCAGGGGCGATTCATGGTGTCTTCGTGCGGAAACAGGAGACGCTTGATGAGGTGATCTATGCGGGCGTTGCGGTGGCGGTTGCCATTGCCGCCGACTTCATTGGCAGCCGTCCGGGCGGCCGGTCCGGTGGTGTCGTTTACTTCTCCCAGAACTTTTTCGAGCAGGACGCCGATGGACCGGTGGCTGTTGTCCGAATTGAAGGAAACCAGGACGTTGCCGGTCAGGGTGCTGGCCGAAACCCGGGTGATGAGTTTTTCCCGGGCGAGCCGCAGCTCGAGGAATTGCTTGAGCGGCTCGCACCCGTAAAGCCCTTCCACCCGGTACCGGGCCCTGCCTCTTACAGCCTTGTGGATCGCTTCAACCATCTTTTTTTGGCTTCAAATGCCCTGGATATATACGCCTCGTTGAGCTGACCCTTTTCGCCGCTTTAGTCATGGCTCAAACGCTCGGCGCCGACGGTTGCCGCAGATAGGAGCCCGCAACGGAAGTCGTAATGTTCGGTAAAAAAAGCCGCTTGGATGAGATGGAACGCCGGTCCGTTTTACTCCTTATGTACGGGACAACAGGGTGAAGGGGCATGATTCGTGGGCCGGCCGCCCCCAAGGGATCGCCCTGTCAGGTAAGCGGCTGCGCCGACGCATCACTTCTCGCCGTGGGTCCGGTCAACCATGGACTTGGTGAAGATCCCGAAAGCGTACCAGAATGCGGTGTACCAGGGCGGCGGCCTAACATTGCCCCTGAGGATTTCGTAAATTCCGAAAGCGCAGAGCGTCAGGAAGACCAGCCCGGGAAAGTCCACCGCTCCTTCGGTAAATCCGCTGATCTTCCGGTTGAGTTCCAATAGCGGGGTAAAAACCGTTCGCCCCAGCGGTTGCACCGGTGCAGGCCGGTGTTCCAGTGCGAAGAGACCCCCTCGTGAAGCACGTTCCGCCAGGGTTTCCAGGTCGACACCGGACTCCGTGATCAAAACACTTCCCGTCAGGGCGTTGATTTGAACAAGGCCATACTTCAGATCACGGTCAAGGGATTGTTTGACGGTGGAAAAAAACGCGCCGTCTCCCTTCCGCGACGGTATTTTGATGCGCAGCCGCTCCGCTGTCCGGTGGCTGATGGTGGCCTGCGGCAACATGTCTGGCACTCTTTTTCTACTTGGCCGCAGCGGCCGCTTTTTTGGTCTTGGTCGGCTTTTGGGTCGACTCCGCCAGTTCAGCCTTGGCTTCGACGGCCAGGTCCTCGACGGTTTCCATGGTCTCAGCGACCGATTCCTTGATTTTGCCGTACGCCAGCATACCGCCTTTTATCGCGGCCTTCGCAATCGGTTTAAGGGCACTGGCCAGAACCGGCACGACGATGGGTGCCAGAAGAACAATCCCGGCACCGACGACCAGGGAGCCGCTCATTTTGAAGCCGTTGTCAAATAGTGCCATGCTACACCTCCTTTTGGAGTCGAATGGTTGCAAGACTGCCGTCACGCGGGGGCGCCCGGCTTGCCGACCCGATCGGTACTCGTCGGCGGCGGTCACCGGCAAATCGAGAAATACTGTAATGACGAAACACTTGCGAATGGACCGCTAAAGTCGGCAGTAAGGTCTCATCGTTAGAGTTACCAGGCAGGGAAGTCAACAGGAAGATTCATTAAAGACCTATAGAAACAACGCCTCAAGTATAGCTATGAAATGTTTGATTTCTTGTCAAGAAGAATTCGTTATTTGTTAGTCTCCCCAAACAAAAGTCAAATGGCGCTTATAAAAATCTAACCGTTTCCTAATTAAACGCCAATTTTTTCGGCATAGACAATCTGTCATCATTCAACCGGGAACAAGGGTCAATCTTAATTTAAGGAGAACAGACGATGAGGAAAATGTCATTGATGCTGAAAATGCTCGTGGGATGCCTGCTGGGATTCATGCTACTGGTGAGGGCCGGTGCGGCCGGTGCCGAAGAACTTCTTGTCTACACGGCACTCGAAGACGACGAAATTCCCGGCTATCTGGAGATCTTTAAAAAGGCCCACCCGGACATCGAGGTCAAGATCGTCCGCGACTCGACCGGCATCGTTACCGCCAAGCTCCTGGCCGAAAAGGACAACCCGCAGGCGGACGTGGTCTGGGGCACCGCCGCTACCAGTCTGATGCTCTGCGATCAGGCCGGCATGGTCGAGCCTTACGTCCCCAAGGGGTTGGCGAAGGTTCGTCCCAAAATGCGCGACGCCAACAACCCGCCCCACTGGGTCGGCATCAAGGCATGGATGACCGGCTTCTGCGTCAACACGATCGAATGCGCCAACATGAAGCTGCCGATTCCCAAATCTTTCGACGACCTCCTGAATCCGGTCTATCGCGGTCAACTGGCTATGCCCAACCCGGCCTCTTCCGGCACCGGTTTTTTGACGGTTTCCGCTATTTTGCAGACCATGGGAGAAGAAAAGGGATGGGCCTACCTCGACAAACTGCACGACAACATCGCCCGCTACACCCACTCCGGCTCACAGCCCTGCAAATTGGCCGGGGCCGGTGAGGTGGCCATCGGCATTTCTTTCGCGTATCGCGGGTTCATGCAGAAGCAAAAGGGAGAGCCGGTGTTGACAGTGTTTCCCGCCGAGGGTTCCGGCTGGGATGTGGAGGCCAACTGCCTGATTAAAAAAGCGACCATCAAGCCTGCCGCCAAAACCTTCTTGGACTGGGCCATCGGCGCGGATGTCATGAAGGCGTATGCCCAGGTCTACCCGGTGACAGCCTATGCCACTGGCGTGCCCATTCCCGAAGGCTTTCCGGCGGACCCGGAGGGCCAGCTCATCGAGAACGACTTCGACTGGGCCGCTAAAAATCGTACGCGAATCCTGGCGGAGTGGAGCAAGCGGTATGATGGCAAGAGTGACCCCAAAAAATAAGGTCTATCTCAAAAGCGGCGGGATGCTCTCTTCCCATGCCGATCAACGGCAAAAGGGAGGGCCGCCCCGCCTGCAGTTTGAACAACGATGCCGCGGTATTCTCCTGAATTCATTTCTACCGCTCTACTGAGGAGAAGAACCAAAGCGTTCGCGACTGTCAATAAAGAGGCCCGGTCCAACGGTACCGGTTTTCAATGGTGAAATCAGGGATGGACGAACAGTCGGTATCGGTACGGTTGTCCGCACCCCTGCCCGGAGGGAGACGATGAACGCACATGACATTTACCTGAGGCTGGCGTCGGTATCGAAAACCTTCGGCCGCTTTACGGCGCTGGAGAATGTCTCTTTCCAGGCCCAGCGCGGTGAGTTCCTCTGTGTCCTCGGACCCAGCGGCTGCGGCAAAACCACCCTGCTGCGGGTGGTGGCCGGGCTGGAAAAACAGACCCGGGGCGACGTATTTATCGAGGACCGGAATGTCTCCTCGCTGCCGGTATCCAAACGCAACGTCGGCATTGTCTTTCAATCCTACGCGCTTTTTCCAAACCTCACCGCCCGACAAAACATCGCCTATGGGCTGAAAAGTCAGGGACAGTCCCGCCAGGCGATACAACGACGGGTGGGCGAGCTTTTGGAACTGATGGGACTGCAGGGCATGGGCCGAAAATATCCCGCCAAGCTCTCCGGGGGCCAGCAGCAGCGAGTGGCCCTGGCCCGTGCCATTGCCGTATCCCCGGATCTGCTGCTGCTGGACGAGCCCCTTTCCGCATTGGACGCCAAGGTCCGGGTGATGCTGCGGGGCGAGATCCGGCAACTTCAGCGACGGCTGGGCATTACGACCCTCATGGTCACCCATGATCAGGAAGAAGCCCTGACCATGGCGGATCGCATCCTGGTGATCGACCGGGGGCGCCTGGTCCAGGACGGTACACCGCGCCAAGTGTACGATAAACCGGCAACCCCCTTTGTCGCCGGTTTCATCGGCGCCATGAATTTCATCGCAGATGCCAGGAAAATTGAAAACGGCGTGTATGACATCGGTGAGACCCGCCTGCGCGTCAGCGCTGAAAACGGAACCGGACGG
>JBAVJU010000269.1:0-13321 GCA_049687935.1 Desulfobacterales bacterium
TTCGGAATCTGGTTACGCGCAAGTCCACTCGACTCTACCCGCAGGAGGTTCGATTACCTTTTGAGCGGGTGCGGGGCGACCTGGGGAGGGAGGCTGCAAAATGCACCTACTGCGGGGTGTGTGCCGCCAAATGCCCCTCTCAGTGTATCCGGGTGAAAAAGGCGACGGCCACCTGGATTCACGATCCGACAGCATGCGTTTTCTGCGGTACCTGCGTCGAGGCCTGTCCGGAAGAGTGCCTCCATCACACGGAAAGGCCCCGACCGCCCTTTACGGCAAAGGACGCGACCATCACGGAGGGCTTCAAATATTAACATCAAAAGTTGAATCATTCGACTTGGGTGATGATCAATTGCAGGTTTAGATCTGCGACATTCACAAGGGTTGGCCTGTCGGCCACGAAGCCGGTGAGCAATGCAGCCAAAAGGAGGTTCAGATGAGCAGGAAGCACAAACTATTGATAGCCGTCGACGGGTCGCAGTCGGCGCTTTCGGCCGTGAGGTATATCAGCCGGATGGTGACCCCGGAGGACAAACACATCACTCTTTTTCACCTTCTCCCGGATCTGCCGGAGCCGTTTCTCGATCTAAACTTGTCCGCTGCCGGCAGCGAGGACCTTTTCATGATCGATGAATGGCGCAGAGAACAGCGACGGTTCAGTGAAGAAAAACTGGAAACCGCACGGCACGTATTGCTGAAGGCCGGTTTTACTTCCGGGCAGGTTCAGACAGAGTCCTGCGTCAAACAGGTGGGGGTTGCCAGGGACATCCTCGCCGAATCCCACAAGGGCTATAGTGCCGTTGTGATCGGCCGCACCGGACAAAGCGCTCTTGCGGGGCTTTCCATCGGCAGTGTGGCCAATAAACTGCTGGCCGGGATGCACAACCTGCCGCTGATCATCGTGGGCGGTGATCCGGATCCCGCGAAAATTCTTTTGGCCTTCGACGGCTCCAGCGGCTCCGAAAACTGCGTCGACCTTGTGGGGTCGCTTCTCGGGGATGCGGACAAGGAGGTGATGCTTTGCCATGTTATCCGGCCCATCGACATTCAACAGACCGGTGCGGATTTCTTCAAGCCGTCCTATGCGAAGGAATGGATAGAGGCCAATCGGCGGCGGATTGTTCCAGCCTTGACCGAGGCCAAGGACGCTCTCATTGATGCTGGTCTCAACACCAGACGGATCAGCTTCGAGATCCTGGCCGAGAGCCTCAGCCGGGCCGGTGCCCTGGTGCAGGAAGCCAAAATCAGAAATTTCGGCACCATTGTGGTGGGTCGACGCGGTCTGACCATTGTCAACGAGTTTCTCATCGGCCGGGTGAGCACCAAGGTCGTCAACTTGGCGGAGCAGCGCGCGGTCTGGGTTGTCAACTAGTTGCGTATTTTAGGATAGTCATTTCTTACAAGGGAGGTCGATCGGACAGTTCGATGGTGAGCCAAAATGGGTGAAACCTATACCATCCGTATAGACGAATTTCAGAAGTTGATCGACGGATTGAACCGCCGCGGATACCAATGCATCGGGCCGGTCCTGCGGCAAGGTGTGGTAACCTACGACGAGTTCGCCGCCAGTGAGCTGCTTCCCCTAGGAATCGCTGACCGACAGTCTCCGGGGTGCTATCGCCTTGAAAAGGCACCGGTACCGGCCATCTTCGGGGCTCACCCCGGTCCGGTTTCCTGGAAAACTTTTCTGTGGCCGGACTTTGTGCCGATCTTCGATGCCTTGCGAACAGCGGACGGTTTCGAGATCCGATCGGCCGCCGTTCCTCCTGAGAAATACGCTTTTATAGGAGTGCGCCCGTGCGATCTGCATTCCATTGAAACGTTAGATCTGGTCTTTCACAAAAGACCGGGATCGGCCATTGACTACACCGGTCGTCGAAAAAACCTTTTTGTCGTTGCGGTCAATTGCACCAGTGCCGCCGACACCTGCTTCTGTGAAGCCATGGGCACGGGTCCCGAAGCGCTTTCCGGATATGATCTTTGCCTGACCGAACTCCCCGACCCGGTTGATCACCGTTTCTTGATCGCTGTCGGCTCAGCAGAGGGCATGAACCTGGTGGGGGAACTTAAAACCCAACCAGCAACACTCTCGGATCTGCAAAAAGTGCGCGGGCTTTTGTCCGACACTGTAAAAAAAATGGCCGGAAAACTGAACATCGCTGATGTGAAGGACCTGCTTTCCGGGCTGTTGGACCATCCGCACTGGAGCGAAATCGCTGCGCGCTGCTTGGCCTGCGGCAACTGCACCATGGTCTGCCCTACTTGTTTCTGCACCACAGTGGCTGACACGTCCGACCTGGCAGGCCGGCGGGCAAAACGGTACCGTCGATGGGATTCTTGTTTCAACCTATCCTTTTCAACCCTTCACGGCGGATATGTCCGGTCCTCGATTGCGGCGCGCTACCGACATTTTGTCATCCACAAGCTGGTTACCTGGGTCGATCAGTTCGGCCGTCCGGGATGTGTCGGCTGCGGGCGGTGCATCACCTGGTGCCCGGCCGGCATCGACATCACGGCCGTGGTCGGAACCATCCGTCAGATGTCTGAGGTGACTGGGGCGAAAAGGGAGCAGGGGTATGTCCTCAATCAATGATATTCTTGCGGGTCATCGGTTTTTCAGGAGTGTGGATCCGATTTTCCTTCGAATCCTGAAGGAGTGTGCGGCAATGGTGGATTTCGAGGCCGGCGAGATCATTTTCCGCCAGGGGCATGCTGCCAAACGGTTCTACGGCTTAGACCACGGGCGTGTAGCTCTGGAGCTGCACACGCCAGGAAAGAGGACGGTGGTCTTCGAGACCCTGGGCCCTGGCGACATTTTCGGCTCCTCCTGGCTGTTTCCTCCCTACCGGTATGATTATGATGCTCGCGCTGTTCAAGATACCCTTGCCGTTGCCTTCAATGCCGAATGCTTGCGCGACATCTGTGAAGCGGACCACGACCTTGGATATGAGCTCATGAAGCGGTTTGCCGGAATCATGCGCAACCGTCTGCAGATGGCGAGGCTTCAATGCCTGGATATTTACAGAATATCGGACGGATCGCGGCTGTGACGGTTGCTGACACCAACCTGACGGTGCCGGTGCCCTTCCTTGTCCGGCGTCGGTTTCGGGAAACCGTCGACACCGTAACGCTCGAAATGGCTTCGCTACAACGGCAGTATCGGACTGATTTTTTGCCCGGCCAGTTCAACATGCTTTACGCGTTCGGGATCGGCGAGGTTCCGATATCGATCAGCGGCGATCCGGCCAGGCCGGAAACCCTGATGCACACCATTCGGGCTGTAGGTGCCGTTTCAACGGCGCTCGTGCGTATAAAGCAGGGCGCGATGGTCGGGGTCCGGGGGGCATTTGGAACGGGTTGGCCTGTACATGAAGCGTGCGGCAGGGATGTCGTTTTAATCGGCGGCGGTATTGGCTTGGCACCTCTTCGGCCCGTGATTCACCACCTGCTCAACAACCGCAAGGCTTTTGAAAGAGTTACCCTGCTGTGCGGCGCCAGGACGCCGCGGGACATTATTTTTCAACGGCAGTTGGAGCGCTGGCAGCGCCGGACCGACTTTCAGGTGGAAGCCACCGTCGATGCGGCCGGGGCCGCGTGGCAGGGACATGTGGGAGTGGTGACGCGCTTGGTTGCGCGCTTGAACAGTCATCCGCCCAACACGATCGCCATGGTTTGCGGACCCGAGGTGATGATGCGTTTTGCGGTATGGGAGCTCCTGCAATGGGGGTTGGCACCAGACAGGATTTTTCTTTCCCTTGAACGCAACATGAAATGCGGCAACGGTATTTGCGGTCACTGCCAATTCGGACCGGTATTTGTATGTACGGAAGGACCGGTGGTAAGCTATGAGCGTATCGCGCCCTGGTTTCACCACCGTGAGGTTTAATCCGATGAGGCGAAAGCTCAAACTTGCCGTATGGAAGTTCGCGTCCTGCGACGGATGCCAGCTGGCGTTGCTCGACTGCGAAGAGGTCCTGGCGGCCTTGGCCGATGCGGTAAACATTGCCTATTTCCCGGAAATGTCGAAGGCAGCTGCCAAAGGACGCTACGACATTTCCCTGGTGGAGGGGTCGATTACGACACCCGAGGCCTTGGAGCGGATTCGGCGAATACGCAAGATTTCGGCCCTTTTGATAACCGTCGGCGCCTGCGCTGCAGCCGGCGGTATTCAAGCGTTGCGTAACTTTGTCGACACCGGTGAGCTGGCAGCGGCGACATACCCTGAACCGGGTGTTTTCGACTTGCTCGATACAGCCACGCCGATCGCCGATCATGTGCGGGTCGACATCGAACTGTTCGGATGTCCGATCAACAAGGAACAGTTGATCGGGGTCATCGCCGCGATCTTGCAGAGGCGGCGGCCGGAAGTGCCGGGTTTCAGCGTGTGTCTCGAGTGCAAGCTCAAAGGGATCGCCTGTCTGATCGTTACTAAGGGGACCCTGTGCCTCGGGCCGGTGACCCGGGCCGGCTGCGGGGCGTTGTGTCCCGACCACGGTCGAGGCTGCTATGGGTGTTTCGGTCCCAGTGACTCGGTCAACAGCGAGGCCATGGTCCGGTTGCTCGATCGGCTCGCCATGCCGAAAGCTGAAATCATGCGCACTTTCCGCACGTTCAATGCAGCTGCACCTGATTTTCGCCGGCTGAGTGAAACCTATGAAAAAGAAATCGATTCAGGTCAATCAACTGGCCCGCGTTGAGGGCGAGGGAGCGTTCGCACTGCGCCTCGACCCTGTGGGTCAGGCTGAGGCGCGGCTCAAAGTTTTCGAAGCCCCACGCCTGTTCGAAGGTTTTCTCAAGGGGCGGTATTTTGATGAATTGCCGGACCTGACGGCCCGAATCTGTGGTATCTGCCCGGTAGCTCACCAGATCGGCGCCGCCGTGGCCGTCGAGAATGCCTGCCGCATGACCGTTGCCCCGGGTGCCGATATTTTGCGACGGATCATGTTGTGTGGTGAATGGATCGAAAGTCACGCCTTGCACGTCTATCTTCTCCATGCCCCCGATTTTCTCAAATGCTCCGACGGTTTTGGGCTTGCGAGGGCCACCGGCGATTCCCGAAGTCTGGACCGCGGGTTGCGGCTCAAAAAAGTGGGCAACGACATCGTAGCGCGTATCGGCGGTCGGGAAATCCATCCGGTGAATCTGCGTGTCGGCGGTTTTTATCGGGCTCCGTCAACCTCGGATCTTGCGTCGTTGATCGACCGGCTGCAGTGGGCGCTGGAGGCCGCATGCGAGACAGTTCGCTGGGTGGCGGGTTTCGAGTATCCCGAATTTGAAAGGGATTACACCTATGTGGCTCTGTCCGCCCCGGGGGCTTATGCGATGGTCGGCGGCCGTCTGGTTTCAAACCGGGGGCTCAATGTTGGCGTCAGTGACTTCGAAAAGAACGTCATCCCCCGTCAAGTCCGACACTCCACGGCATTGTTTCATTCCCTCAGCGGCAGTGCGTCCTTGTCGACCGGCCCGCTGGCACGGTTTAATCTGAGCGGAAACCGGCTGTCAGAAGCTGCGGGCCGGGCTGCCGCCGAAAACCACCTGGCCGTGCCCTGTTGTAATCCTTTCAAGAGCATTCTCGTTCGCAGCGTCGAACTGGTGCACGCCTGTGAAACCGCACTGAATTTGGTGCGCTCCTATCGTCGGGATGAACTTTCAAATGAGCCGACGGCGGTGAAGAGTGCCGGGGGGTGCGGCGCCGTGGAGGCCCCGCGTGGGGTGCTCTATCATCGCTATGGATTTAACGGCGCGGGTTATGTCACGACCGCACGGATCGTCACCCCCACCGCACTCAACCTGGCCGTTGCGGAAGAGGATTTGAAAGCGCTTGCCGCCCGATACGGTGGGTTGTCTCGCAAGGAGTTAACCTGGTTGTGCGAACAGGCCATCCGCAACTACGACCCCTGCATTTCCTGCGCAACCCATTGATCGGCCTTCGACCAAAACTCTTCATGAGGCAGTAGACCACACCGGGTTTCCGGAGTAAAAATGGGCTCGTCCGGTTTTTGCGTACGTCTGCTTAATCCGAAACGGCCGGTCGACCCTTGCAGCAGGATGACAGCGCATCAAAATACCGCCATAGCGGCGCAGCCGCGAATGATAAAATCGTGGGAGCGATTTTATATGCGACCTGCCTTCAGTTGCTTGCCGACATTCCAGCAGTTTCCGACAGCCTTTCCTAGGGACCAGTATTTTTTACTGCTCATGTCGAACAGCAGCGGTTTTACTTTTGATATGTCGATATTTCCGTCCGCCGTGAGCACTTCTTTCTGAGCGTAGGTCGCTACGATTTCCCCGACAAAGACTTCGTGGGTTGGAAAATCAACGGTGCGCTCCAGACGACACACCATGCACACCGGGCATTGCTCGATCATCGGAGCGGTTTTCAGATCGCCATAGAAGAGGTCGAAAAGGGCGGCTTTGTCGGTCTTTTTGCCGCTGACAATGCCGCAGTAGTCGGTTTCCTTCATCAAATCCTCGGACGGAATGCAGACACTGAAGCTTTTGTTTTCCCTGATTCCGGCGTTGGTGAAGTGCATTTTGGCCATTCCGATCGAAATGTACTGGGGCTTGCCATGGTTCATGATGCCCACGTGGGCGATCGTGATGAAGTTCGGCCGGCCGTTGACCGTCGCGCCGACAAGGGTAGTCGGCATCGGATAGAGTGCATTGACGATTCCGAGTGAATCCATAGGTCCTCCTCCTTTCTGATGTGTACAGATTTAGTCATCGGCCCCTTCGAATGTCAACCCTGACGTTTACGGCATTTTGAACGAGGAAACAGGACGACTATTTCAACCTGCTGCTCTTTTCCCGGCATCAACCGATTTTTTCTTCACGTTTTGATCGGTTTGTATTATAGGGCAAGGCGAAAGGAACAAGGTGTAAGGTAGAAGGTATAAGGTGTAAGGTTTAAGGTACGAGGATGAAGGGTCAAAATACAACTTATCCTTTTCCTCTCCATTTCCAACATTTTCCCTGAACCCTGAACCCAAAACCTGAACCTTTCGACTTGCTCATACGGCATCAATCGCCGGAATGAGTGCCAAAGAGGACGAACCGGAAAAGAGCTTTTTTAGATGGAAACCAGTTAAGAGACCTCAAACCCATGCCGCTTCACATCCGCAAAGCCTTGCTCGTCTATTGTTCACCGGCCGGCAGCACGGCCCATGTCGCCCGCATCATGCGTCAGAAAATCGCCGCCCTGGAAACCCCCGTCACGATGATCGACCTGAGCGACGATCCCGATGTCGATTTCATCATCCCCCAGCTCTTCGATGCCAAGGACAACATCTGCCTCTACATCGGCTCGCCGGTCTATGCCGCCCACCCGGTTCCGCCCATAATGGAGTTCATCGCACGCATGCCCCAGGCCGAAAACGGTTTCAGCGTGCCGTTTGTCACCTGGGGCGCTGTCACCAGCGGGATCGCCCTTTACGAAATGGGAGCGGCGCTCGCACAGAAGGGATATCCCGTCCTTGGCGCCGCCAAGGTTCTCTCCAGACATTCGATGATGTGGGCCGCGGATACGCCGCTGGGGGCCGACCACCCGAATGCCGAAGACGACCGGATGATCGAAACACTTATGGAAGCTGTGGCCGGCAAGCTAAAAAATGCCGATCCTCCGGCTCTGGCACCATCCGTTCTGGACTACCAGGCCCAATCCTTGCGGGATCAAATGGCCCAGGAAAGCTTCGAGCAGGCCAAGACGCGTTTTCCCCCCAAAAAAGTGCTGAAAGAACGCTGCACGCAGTGCGGCATCTGCGCCGAGAACTGTCCGGTGGAGGCGATCCATTTGACCGATGCGCCGGAGATCGGTCCGGTCTGCATTCACTGCCTCAACTGCGTCCGGCTCTGCCCGGAAACGGCCATCGTGGCTGACCTTCAACCGGTTTATGAGCGCCTTCGCGAACGGGCAGTTCAACTCAAAGAGCACCCATGCACCCAAATATTCATTTGACCATACTGCGGACGGTCACCATCGCGATCGTCGCTCTTCTTCTCCCGTTGGGATATTCGCCCGGTGCGGAAACGGCCGGGTCCGGCGGTCCGTCCGACGTCCTCCAGTTTCGGGGCAACCGTGATTTTTCACCTTATGAATTCATCAACGATAAGAACGAACCGGACGGCTACAATGTCGAATTGACTCAAGCGATTGCCCGTCAATTGGGTCTCAAGGTTCACATCGAACTGGGCCAATGGTCCGACGTCAGACAGGAGCTCGAGACCGACAAGATCGATGCCTTGACAGGGGTGCTCTATTCGAAGGAGAGAGACGAGGTCTTCGATTTTTCGATCCCCCACGTCGTGATCTCATACGCCGTGTTCGTGCGCAAGGATTCCACCTTCCAGAATCCGATGGATCTCATGGGCAAGGAAGTCATCGTGGTGAAAAACGTTTATGCCCATGACTGGCTGACACAGAATGACTTCACCCCCCACGTTATCACGGTTGCGCGTCCCGAAGAGGCGTTGCAACTGCTTTCCCAGGGCCGGCACGACTGTGCAGTGCTTGCTCGTCTGCACGGCATTGACCTGCTCCGGTCCATGAATACCGACAATCTCAAGACCATCGGTCCCCCTGTTTTAACTCAAAAAATGGGTTTTGCAGTAAAAGCCGGGAATGCCGACCTGCTGGCGAAGATCAACGAGGGTCTTTATCGCGTGCAAGCCAGTGGAGAGTATGATCGGATCTACCGCAAGTGGTTTTCGGTTTACGAACAAAAACGGTTTCAGAACTGGCTGATGCAAATCGGGAAGCTGTTGGGACTGCCGCTGATCGCACTTCTCGTGCTGGCCGGATTATGGATACGGTCTTTGAAACATCTGGTTGCCCGCCGGACGCAAACACTCAAAGAAAACCAGATTCTGCTGAATCGAATCGCGCAGGGGACTCCGCTGCCAACCTTGGTTCGGGACCGAAACGGAAAGTTGTTGCTGTGGAATCGGGCGTGCGAAGAGTTGACCGGAATTTCAGCCGCCGCTGCCGCAGAACGGGCGCAAAACGCTCCGCCGGGCGAGGCAACCGCCGATCCGTTCCTGTTGCATCTTCTAACGGAAAAGCTCCCGGCCGATTCAGAAGGCAAGCGGCAACCCGCACGCCCGCAATTCTTGAAATCTTCCCCGGACGCAACCGAACTCGAGGTGTGCGTCCCGCAGCTGGGTGATGCCGGCTGCTGGCTGTACGGTACGATCGTTCGATTTTGTGACGAGCAGAGCCACCCGATCGGCATTATCGAGACCTGGCAGGATTTGACCGATCGCAAAAATTTGGAAAAGCAACTCGTCCATGCCCAACGGATGGAGGCCATGGGCCGGTTGGCCGGTGCGATAGCGCATGATTTTACGAATTTCCTGCAGGCGATCCTGGTCTTTGCGGAGACCGCCAAGTTTGAAATCTCTGCGGGTTCCCCGATCCGGTGCCAACTGGACGGCATCCAGAAAACCGTCTTTCGGGCCAAGGAGTTGATCCACCAGATAAAAGTTTTCAGCCGCCAAAACCTGTTGGTGCCAAAGGCGATACGGTTGAAGGCGGTTGTGCAGAAAGCCGTGGCCTCGGTCAAGAACATCGTTCCCGACACGATCGAACTGCGGTTGTCGATCGACTCGGACGCCCGAATTATGGCGGATGAGGTCCCGATCGAACAGGTGGTGTCGAACCTGTGCATGAACGCCGTTAATGCGATGGGCGAAACCGGCGGCACTCTGACAGTAGGGTTGTCGACCGTCGAGCTGACCCGAGAGACGGCCCGGCGTGATCCCGAGCTGCGGCCGGGCCTCTATGCGAAACTGACGGTGGCCGACACCGGCCAGGGGATACCGGCTGACCATCAGGAAAGAATCTTCGAACCGTTCTTTACCACCCGCAAGCGCGAAGGCGGCACCGGAATGGGGCTGGCCATCGTTCACGGCATTGTAAAAGGGTACGAAGGCGTCATATCCGTGGAGAGTGAGGTGGGTAAGGGGTCGGCTTTTGAAATCCTTTGGCCGGTGATCCCGCCGGAGGATGACATGACCGGCACAAATCAGGAAATATCGCAACCGGTCCAAGCGTTGTAAACCGCTTTGGCCGGTCCGTTTGTGGCACTGCCCTTGTAAATCCCATCGGGGATTGAATTGAAATTAAAGGGGCCTTGTTGGGATGTCGGCGGGCTTGCACAACCAATCGCTAAAAAGTACAAGCTCATGAACGCAAGCGGCAGGACTCTTTTCATCTCGCTTACTCTTTCGTGTTCGGACGAAACCACCCGTTAATGGTTGATTTCCATAACCTCAACTGCCCCAAAAGTTTTTCAAGACTTCGAGAACCGTTTGGATGTCCGTTTCCGTGTGGTCGGCGGAAACCTGAAAACGGATTTCCTCATCGCCCTGGGGGACAACCGGATAGGTAAGTCCGGTGGCCAGAATGTCGTTGTCGAACAGGTGCTGGACCAGAGCTGCGGTCTTTTCCGTGTTTCGGATCATCACAGGAACGATTGGATGTTCGCTGGCAATGATTTCAAATCCCAGGTCCTTCAACCCTGTCTCGAACAATAAGGTGAGTCGGCGCAGCTTGGTCAGGAGGCTCCGGCCGCTGTCGCTGTCCAGGATATCAAGGGCCTTGAGAGCTGCGGCGGCTTCCGAAGGGGTGATCGGGTTTGAATAGACGTAAAACGGCGATGTTTGCCGCAGGTACTCGATGACTGACGCACTGGCCGCGATATAGCCGCCGTTGACCCCCAGGGATTTTCCGAGAGTGGCAATCAGCATGTCAATCCCTGCAGCCTGCGTGACCTCTTCGGTTCCGCGTCCAGTTGACCCAAACGCCCCGATGCCGTGGGAGTCATCCACCAGCACGTTGATACCACGCTCGAACGCATGGTCGTATTGAGCCGCAATGTCGGAAATCACATTCAGTGGCGCATGATCGCCCCGCATACTGAAGATCCCGTCTGTGACAACAAGGAGGTTCCGGCAGCGGTTCATGGCCGCTTTGACGTTTATTTCAAGATCGTGCATGTCCAGGTGACGGTATACACCCTTGTCTTTCGGTCGCGAAAGCCGGATGGCGTTGATGATGCAGTTGTGGTTGAGGGCATCACTCAGCACGATGGTGTCTTCATCGATCAGCGGTGTAACGACGCCCATGACGGCCGCGTAAGCCGAGCTGAAGATCATGGCCGATTCGCGACGGTGAAAAGCAGCCAGCTTTTTTTCCAGTGCGACGTGTGTCGTGAAGGTGCCGCTGATGAACCGCACCGCTCCAGGGCCTGCACCGAACTTTCCGGCCGCCGCCTCTTCTGCCGCAATGACTTCCTTTCGAAGGGACATACCCAGGTAGCTGTTGGCGTTCATCCGTAAAAACGGACGGTTGCCGCAGCCTACCAGGAGATATCGGGGACCCCTCGCACCATCGGCCGGTAGGATGTCCCGAATGATCCTCTCCCGCCCCTTAAGCGAACCATTTTGTTCCAAAGCGGCCAGTTTCAGGCGCAAGTGCTGTTCCTGCCTGCTGATGGGCATGTGCTTGCCTCCGTGACAGCCCGGTCTCTGTTGGTTGTCTGATCCGGGCTTATCTGTTGGTGTTCCGAATTCGCGAAATATTGTCTATCATTTCCCGGCTCATGGTGGTCAGATCGTACTCGGGATGCCACCCCCACTCTTCGCGTGCCGCAGTGTCGTCCATGCTGTCCGGCCACGAATCGGCAATCGCCTGACGCAATGGGTCGATATCAAAATCGAGTTTGAAATCGGGAATCAATTTTTGGATTTCAGCGGCGATCTTTGTCGGAGAGAGGGTCATGGCGGCGATGTTAAAGGCGTTACGGTGTTTCAGTTTCGTCGGGTCGGCTTCCATGAGTTCAATCGCGGCCCTCAAAGCGTCCGGCATGTACATCATGTCGAGAAAGGTCTCCGGTTTCAGGTAACAGGTGTATGATTTGTGGCGGACCGCTTCAAAATAGATCGCTACGGCATAATCGGTGGTACCGCCGCCGGGCGGTGTTTTATATGAAATCAGACCTGGATACCGCACCCCGCGGGTATCGACGCCGTATTTATTGAAATAATAATCGCAGAGCAATTCACCGGTCAGCTTGCTGACACCGTAAATGGTCGTCGGACGCTGAACGGTGTCTTGCGGTGTTCGTGTCAGGGGAGTGGACGGACCGAAAGTGGCAATAGAACTGGGGGTAAAGACCGCACAATTATGCTCCCGGGCGACCTCCAGCACGTTGGTGAGCCCCTCGACATTTACTTTCCACGCATACTGTGGATTTTTCTCCGCCGTGGCCGACAGAATGGCCGCCAGGTGGTAGATGGTGTCGATCCGGTAGGTCTTGACCAACTCGGCGATCGTTTCGATCCGGGTGCAATCGATGAAGTGGAAGGGACCCGACGCGCGGAGCTTTTCCCTTGCTTTTTTGATGTGTCCGGCGGCGACGACTCGATGGCCGCCAAGCATTTTTCGCAGGCGCACCGTCAGTTCCGATCCGATCTGGCCGACGGCTCCAGTTACCAGAACCCGTTTCATACCGCCTCCTGCGGGTTGAGATTTTTAGGGTCCCTATCAGTCGGTAAGGTGACGTGGGGCAACTTGCTTCGAGCCTTGGGCGGTTGACACACTCGCCTTGCGCATCATCTCTTCTCAAGACAAAGAGTTAATTCACAGACGACGTCCGGTCGAATGCCGATGTCGACCAGTCCTTGAATGACGCCAATATGAGCCCAACCCCGTGCAGCCCCCACCCCCAGCGCTAAACCGATCGTCACCTCTTCCATTTTATTCCTTAATTAAAATATCGCTTGAATTTTTGGGCAAAAACAGGTCGAGATCAGAGACCTTGAGGTTCACCTTACGGACCGAGGACGTCGACCACTCCCTTTTGGATTGCCTCCACGGCAAAGGCGATCTCCGTTTCGCTGATCACAAACGGAGGCGCCACCAGGAAGGCGTCACCGTTCGTGCCGGCCAGTCCCGTGGACTTGTACACCAGAACCCCCCGATTGAAAATCGCATCATAGAGACGTTCGGTGATCATTTCCCTACGCGGGAAAGGGCGCAGGGACTCTTTGTCGGCGACCAGCTCGACACCCCAGAGAAACCCGAGGCCGCGAACATCCGCCACGAAGGGATGGACTTTGAGAGCGGATTGCAGGCGCTGCCCGAGAAGCCGACCGACCTTTTCGACGCGTTCCACCAGGCGCTCGTTTTCCAGGATGCGCACGGCGGCCAGCCCGGCGGCGGCGGCGACCGGGTGGTGCGAGAAGGTGCCGCCGTGAACAAAGGCCTTGCCGCCGTCGCAAATCGCATCGAAATGGGTGCCCCGGACTCCCACGGCCGAGAGGG
>JBAVJU010000270.1:0-2095 GCA_049687935.1 Desulfobacterales bacterium
GCGCTACACCGCCCTGCGACACTTCCCGCAAGAAGACCCGCGCAAGCGCCTCGCGGCCGCGGCGCCGCTTCTCTACGATCCGGTAAAGGCCGTTCGCATCGAAGCGGCGCAGTTCCTGACGACGGTCCCACCGTCGGAGATGTCGGCGGCCGTGCGAAAACGACTTCAAACCGAGATCGACGAATACCGGCAAGCAATGGCCTACACGGGCGATTTTCCCGCATCCCGGCACAACCTGGGAAATCTTTACTCGAACATGGGTCAGTATGAAAAGGCGATTGAAAACTACCGCAAAGCCATCGAAATCGACGGGGAGTTCTATCCGGCCAAAGTGAATCTGGCCATGGTGTACAACCGGCTGGGGAAAAACGCGGAGGCCGAACGCCTGCTCCGCGAGGTGGCGACGGCACATCCCGATCTGCATGACATCAAATATTCACTCGGCCTGCTGCTGGTGGAGGAAAAAAAATACGAAGAGGCGGTCGATTTCTTGTTTCAGGCCGCACACGGCCTGCCGCAGCGCTCCCGGATCCACTACAACCTCGGACTTTTGCTGCAGCAGCTGCAACGGGATCCGGAAGCCGAAAAGGCCTTGAAGCAAGCCCTTGCCATCGAGCCGAACCAACCCGAATACGGTTACGCCCTGGCCGTTTTTTACCTGCAGCGCCGGCAGTTCGAAAAAGCGCGACAGCTCGCCGAGAAGATGATGGCCGACCCGGCCTCCCGTTCCAACGGGGAACGGTTGTTAGCCGTTATCGAGCAGCAGCGCCAGGCTCAGTAATCTGTATTTTAGTCTTTTGCGGATAACGTCGCCGCCAATTCGACCCCAACTCAGGTCCGTGAAAAGCCGGAAGGCTTTCCAACCCCCCTTATGACCGGAGTAAACAAACTGCCGGGAATCTGGCTGACCAAACCACCTGCATGCCATCAAGCTGCTCGCGTTCCCAATTTAAATTGTCCCGCTCTGATGTTTTAGAGTCTTTTCAACAGCCGTTCGTGGATGTTGTCGAAGCCGCCGTTGGACATGATCAGGACCACATCCCCGTCGCGGGCCTCTTGCGCGAGAAAGTCGATGATGGCGCTTGTCTCCTCAAAGAAGCGGGCCGCCTTGCCGCGCTTGTTGAGGTCCTCCACCAGTTTTTCGGAAGAAAAGCGCTGTCCCTCCGGAATTTTTTTCAACAGCGGCGGCCGGCGGATACAGATCCGGTCCGCCTGGTCGAAGCACTTCGGGTAGACGTCCTGGAACACGGCCCGCATGCTGGTGTTGGTGCGCGGCTCGAACACGGCAATCAGGCGGCCGCGGGGATAAAAGGGGCGAACGGCCGCGATGGTTTCCCGCACGGCCGTGGGGTGGTGGGCAAAATCATCCATTACGGTGATGCCGCGCTTGCACCCCCGAACCTCCTGCCGGCGGCGGATGCCCTTAAACGACTCCAGGGCCTCGCCCAGCACCGACGGCGGGATGTTCAGGTGATCGGCGACGGCAATCGTGGACAGGGCGTTCAAAAGGTTGTGCTTCCCCACCATGGGGGTGCGAAAAGAGGCGTACCGCGCGCCGTTTTTCACCACCTCGAAGGCCGTGAGGGGCGGTTCGATCCGATCGGCCTGCAGCCGCCAGAGCGACTCCGGCCGCCGACCGTAAAATTCGATACCGCTTGCGGCGCCCCTGAGCACCTCGCGGACATTGGGATCGTCGTCGTAGGCGATCAGCGTGCTCTCCTCCGGCACGCGGGACGTCATTTGCCTGAACACGTCCTTGACGTGCGCCAGGTCTCGAAAAATGTCGGCGTGATCGAACTCGACGCTGGTCAATATCGCCAGATGGGGTCGGTAGTGAAGGAACTTGGGTCCCTTGTCGAAAAAGGCCGTGTCGTATTCGTCCCCCTCGATGACGATGTACTCCCCTGCCCCCAGGCGATAGTTGCTGTCGAAATTCTTTAGAATGCCCCCGATCATGAAGGAAGGGTCCAGTCCGGCCTTGAACAGCAGCCAGGCCGCCAGGGAAGCGGTGGTGGTCTTGCCGTGGGTGCCGGTAATCACGATCGGTTTTTTACCGGCCGCCACGAAGTGGTTGAGGGCCTGGGGCATGGAGCAG
>JBAVJU010000271.1:0-5945 GCA_049687935.1 Desulfobacterales bacterium
CCCAGCTGTTGTTGCCGTGAACGCTTCCGTCGTCCAGGCTTGCCTTTGCCGGAACATTCTCCGGCAGTCCGGTTGCCGTTGCAGGGATGTTGAACAACACCCAGTGATCCCAGGTTCCGACGGGTGCATCGGGATCGTCGCAAATCAAGGCTAAAGAGCGGGTTCCCGCCGGAAGACCGCTCCAAGAAAGCGGTGGTGAGACATCCTCACCGTCACATGTAAATCGTTTCGGAATCATTGTGCCATCGGAAAAAGCCGTGCTCGTCAGTTGAATGGCCATTTTTGTCCTCCTTTCGGTTGGGTGGAACTGCGGTGTGTGTCACCATCCCATCCGATAAGTAAGAGCTGCGGCACCAATATGCAAGACGCATTTTTCAGCCTCGGTAGGCGGCTCGTTGGTATGACCTTGAACTCAAACGGACATCTGGCCTAATCTACTACATATTGTATCGATTTACGCTTGACTCACAATATGCAATGGCATAAGATGCCTGCCATTTACGACCGGCGTGGGAAAAATTGGATGAACGAATCTTGTCTTCCTTGATGGGATGGTGACCACGACCGGTTTGTCGCTATCAGTTTAAATCGACCCAAAACCGAACACCAGTTTATGAAAGGCAGGATCGACGATGCCCTTGCCTCAGGATCCCCCCAAAACGGATGAAGCGACCGCAGATCAAGCCAACGGGAGCCAAGAGATGAACAACCCTTACTTCGACAGCAACTCAGAGAAGATTCCTGATGAGGAATATTTGGAAAATCAAGGCTACCGCAGCCTGAAAGAAAAAAAGCCGCTTCCAAGTGTGCGGTTCATCCTCCCCTTGCTTCTGGCCGGAATCGTGCTTGTGATCATAATGGCGGTATGGTTCAGGGGCAAGCCCCAGAGACCGCCGGTCAATTTGGTGAATCACGAGCTTCAGGACCGCGTCACCGCCCTGGAGAAACAGCTGGTGGAATTGAACAGGATCGAGGAACGCTTGCAGACGCTCGAAAGAGACGGTCAATCTTATCTTCAGGCCGTCGAAAAGCTGAACCGGATGGAAACGTCACTGTCGCAGCGCATGGATCAACTGAGCAAGACCCTTTCTGTCGCACCGCCCAAACCGGCCGCAGCACGACCGTCGGAAAAACAAACCGCGCAAAAAACCGCCAAGCAGGCCAATGCCGTCACTCATGTCGTCAAGTCCGGCGACACACTCTACGCCCTCAGCCGTCACTATCAGGTTTCCATCGATCAACTGCGCTCGGACAATAACCTCGGCAAGAAAAGCACGCTTCATCCAGGGCAGAAGCTTATCGTCAATCCGCCTAGATCTAATTAAACCTCTGCCCCAATCACCTGTCAGGACGGACGTCTGCGACGGTCCTTGCCGCTGCGGCGGTCCTTTCGGGTCGACAGGGTGACAACAACCCCATCTCGTACGCTGCTGCGGCGGTCAACCCTGTTTTTGCGCCGATTCCTGATCGGTCCTCTTTTTCCGGAAACCGGCAAAGGTGCCGTATCCTGCGGGTCTCTTTTCGGTGAAACGACCTCTTTCAATGTAATCCGCATGATCAGATCCTCCTCGCAGTTTTTATCGTCCTTTTGGCTCTGAAACTTTAGCGGGGCACAAAGCCGACTAATCGCGAGGCGGTGCTGAAGCTTTTACTGGGGTAGCGCCTGCAACCAAAAACCGTTCAAATCGCCCTCCGGCATGCGGCAGAAGGTTCTCGGGACGGTTCAAAACGTTGCTAAATCGCTGTCTTTTTGATACTCTATGAGTATTCAAAGTGAGGTGATGTTCATTGTCGGCATCCAGCCGAGATCGAAAACCCTCGGGACCATGGACTCATATAAAGGAGAGCCGTATGCGAAAAAATCGATGGGCGGGGCTTATGCTTATTGTGATTTTGTTTTCGTTCCTTCTTCTGTCCTGTGCCGGAAAAGAAGTGGCACCGGCGCCCCAGCCAAGCACGCCGGTGGTGGCTGCCGAACCGGCTCCACCGATAGCAGTCGAAAGCCGACCGGCACCGAATGAAAGCAAATTCCCGGATGGCTGGGAAATCTTTGTAAATCAAGACATCTACTTTGAAAAAAACAGTGCCGCGCTGCAGCCGGCCGCTCAGGAAATCCTGGCCGAAAAAGCAGTCTGGCTCCGGGCTCATCCGCAAATCCGGGTTGTCATTCAAGGCAACAGCGACGAAGACGGAACCGCCGAATATAATTTTGCGTTGGGTGACCAACGGGCCGGCAATGTGACAACTTATCTGATTGAACGGGGGGTTGACATCGCGCGAATGGCGGTGGTCAGCAACGGAAGGGAAACGCCGGCTGTGATCGGTCAGGATGAAGCCTTAAGAGCCAAAAACCGCCGCGTCCATTTTTCGATCGACGTCGTCGACTGAACCTGAATCCACATCACTGGTCTTCGAAAACCATAAATTTACAAGTGAC
The DNA here is from genome assembly GCA_049687935.1 of Desulfobacterales bacterium. Classification (GTDB taxonomy): domain Bacteria; phylum Desulfobacterota; class Desulfobacteria; order Desulfobacterales; family SG8-13; genus JARFQH01. Next base: position 2,438 of record JBAVJU010000271.1, read on the forward strand.
AGGACGCGTTTTGCGGATTTCGTTGCGCCAAGTCTCAGGATTGGTCTGGCACCGCTAAACGCGTTTTGATCGATCGGGCCGATCAAAATACAGGCGGCTGCCGGCGCTTCTGGCTCTATCCGCCTATCGACGGCCACACCTCTTTGGCCATTGACTCAACTCTCCACACCCAGCGATCCACTCCCGCATCACGGCGAGTAACCGGTCGACTGCCGACACCCCCACATGCTTCGGCCGTCCGCTATTTTAATTGACATCCGGACGACACATTTTATACAAAGAATATACAATTCCAAACTCAGCAAAGCCAAAATGACAGACCGACAGGACAACTATGAAGCACCTGTTTACACCGTTTCAGATTAAAAACCTCACCCTTAAAAACAGGATCGTCCTACCGCCGCTGGCCTCGTTTCTCATTGAAAAGGGCGGCGGGATAACGGATCGGGCTGTCGAGCATTACCGCCGCCGCGCCGGCGGCGGGCCGGCCATGGTCATCATGGAGGCCTGCGCGGTCTCGCCCGAAGGAGTGGTCTCCGAAAACCAGGCCCGCATCGACAGCGATCGGTTGCTCAAGGGGCTCGCCCGAATCGCTGAGGCCATCAGGGCCGAAGGGGCAGTTCCGGCCATCCAGATCCACCATGCCGGACGGCAAACCTCCGCCAAGGTCATCAAGCGTTTACCGCTGGCGCCATCGCCCCTGCCCTGCCCGGCTATCCGCGGGGATGTGGCTCCCCTCACAGTCGAACAAATCCAGGAACTGGTCAATAAATTTGCCGACGCCGCGGTGAGAAGCCGGGAGGCCGGCTTTGAGCTGTTGGAAATTCACGGGGCTCACGGATACCTGATCAACCAGTTTCTTTCGCGTTACTCGAACATAAGGGAAGACGGCTACGGCGGCGATATCGCCGGACGGAGCCGCTTTGCCCTTGAAATCATAGCCGAAATACGAAACCGCCTGGGATCTTCCTTTCCGATATCCTTTAAAATCAGTGCCCAGGAGTTCGTGCCTGACGGCCTGACGGTGGAAGAGAGTATCGATATTTTGAAATTGCTGGTGACGGCCGGAATCGACGCCGTTCAGGTCTCCGCCGGGAACGACTCGACCCCCGAATGGATTTGTCAACCGATGTTCATGCAGAAAGCCTGCCTGGTGGAATCCGCCGCAGCCATCAAAAAAGCACTGAAGATCCCGGTGATGGCCGTCGGCCGGATCAACGATCCTTGGACGGCGGATAATATCATTGCCAAAGGAATGGCGGACCTGGTCTGCATCGGACGCGGCTTGATGGCCGATCCCGAAATGCCGATCAAGGCCCAGGAGGGACGATTCGACGAAATACGGACGTGCATCGCCTGCAACACCTGCATGCAGTCGATATATCGCAAAGGGCGTCTGGAGTGTCTGGTCAACCCGGCCTTGGGCCGTGAACAGGAAATGCAGATCGTCCCGACCACCCAACCGAAAAAAGTCATGGTGGTCGGTGGCGGCCCGGGTGGATTGAATGCGGCCTGGGTTGCGGCAAAGCGCGGCCACGAGGTGCACCTCTACGAAAAACAGTCCTACTTAGGCGGTCAGCTGGTTCCGGGCAGTAAAACCGCCTACAAAAGGGAGATGCAAAGCCTGATCAACTTTCAAAAAAGGCAGGTCGAGTTAAACGGCGTTATTTGCCACATGGGGCAAGAGGTCACGGCGGAAACCGTTCAGAAGGAAAACCCGGACGTGGTGATTCTGGCAACCGGATCCAGGCCTGTCCTGCCACCGGTCGAGGGAATCGATGAGGCATTGGTGGTGACCTTTGACGTCGTCCTCAACGGTAATGTTCAGGAAAACAAGCCGACGGTGATCATCGGCGGGGGGTCAACCGGCTGCGAGGTGGCCTATCACTTGTCTGAAATGGGCTCACCGGTGACGATTGTCGAGTTAATGCCCAAAATAGGGGGCGACATCGAGGCCGTGACCAAGAAACTTCTGCTTCGGAAGCTCAAAGAGAACAACGTCCGGATTCTCACCGAGCACCGGCTGCTGCGGGTAGGGAAAAACAGCCTGGTGGTTAAGGGACCGGACGGCATCGATACCATTATCGAGGCCCAGCGAGTGGTCGTTGCCATCGGCATCCGGCAGGACGACACCATTCACCAGCAGATCAAGTCCCTCGGCTACGAAACCCATGTCATCGGTGATTGTCTTGAGCCGCGCACGGCTAAATCAGCCATTTACGAGGGTGCCAAACTCGGCCGGTCGATATAAAATAATCGAGAGGCCGGGGGTTTTTTCCGACAAAGCCTGTCAGGAGCAACTCCGTTAAAACACGCCGTCAACGGGAATAAGATTTTTATGCTGAAGCCACCGGTGGGCTACTCCCGTTTGTCCATCGGCACGAAGGCACATTCGTCCGGTCCGCAGTAGTCTCCGACGTAGTCTGATGCGGGCCGGTAGAGCGCCGGTTTTTCCGCCGCACCGGCATACTGCTCTTCAATCACGTGGGCCGTCCAGCCCGCCACCCGTGACACCGCAAACACCGGCGTAAAGAAGTCCATCGGAATCCCCATCGCATAGTAAAGCGAGGCGCTGTAAAAATCCACGTTTGTGAAGATATCGATCCCCTTGCGCTCCTTGAAAAGGGCCTTGCCCTTATTTTCGAGCGCGCGCGAAATCTCATACCATTGCGGCTCGCCCATTCGGCGGCCCATCGTTTCGGACATCGGCGCCAGGATCTTGGCCCGCGGATCGTCCACTTTGTAAACCGCATGACCCAATCCGAAGATCAGTTTGCCCGCATCCAGCTGTGAGGTCACATATTCCTCCACTCGATCCACCGATCCGATCTGCTTGAGCATCTGCATCACGCGCACGTTTGCTCCGCCGTGCAGGTCCCCGGACAGCGAACCGACCGCGGCAGAAACCGACGCGTACATGTGCGCCCGCGTCGAGGCCACCTGCCGCGCCGTAAAAGTCGACGCGTTAAAGGAGTGCTCCGCGTGCAACACCAGCGCCACATCCATAAACCGGGCCGCATCCTCGGCCGGACGCTCACCGCTAAGCATGTAAAGAAAATTGGCGCCATGGTCGAGATCCGCCGCCGGCTCAACCGGCTCCAGGCCCTGCCGGATACGCCCCCAAGCCGCCAGCAGGACCGGAAACTTGGCGATCAACCGCACCGCTTTACGTTCCGCCGCCTCCTTGGTCTGGCTGCTGGCTTCAGAATCGTGGTTGGCCAGAAGCGACACGCCGGCCTGCAGAATGTCCATCGGCAGTGACTCGGGCGGGCGGGTTTTCAAGGCCGCAACCACCTCCGCTGGAATTGTGCGTTCGGCGGCCAACCGCTCTTTGAATTGAGCCAGTTCATCTATTTTCGGCAGTCTCTCGTAGAGAAGCAGATAGACGATTTCCTCGAAACTGGCCCGTTGCGCCAGGTCGCCCACCAGATACCCGCGGTAGATCAATCGCCCCTTTTTGCCGTCCACATCGCTGATGCGTGTGCTGGCAACTGTCACCCCCCGCAAT
>JBAVJU010000272.1:0-25018 GCA_049687935.1 Desulfobacterales bacterium
GATCGGCGGTTTTCATTCCGGCCAATCCGTCCTGCTCCATGGCGGCGGTGGCGGCGTCAACACGGCGGCCCTGCAGCTGTGCCGTGCGCTAGTGCCCGACGGCACGATCATCGTCACCGCCTCCGCCAGCAAACTCGAGCGCGTTATGGCCCTGGGAGCCGATCTGGTCATCGATTACAAAGCACAGGATTTTGCAGCCGAGGTGCGGGTGTTTACCAGGAACCACGGGGTGGACCTCATCCTCGATCACATCGGCGCCGACTACCTGAAAGCGAACCTGAAATCTCTGGCCATAGGCGGCCGACTGGTGATCATCGGGGTTATGGGCGGGGCCGCAGCGCAGGTGAACCTGGCCCACCTGCTGGTCAAACGCCAGCACATCATCGGTTCGGTCATCCGATCCCGCAGCCTTGAGGAAAAAGCCGCCATAACGGCAGCCTTCAAGGAAAACGTTCTGCCGCTTCTATCCGGCCGCAGGATCGAGCCGCTGATCCACCGGATATATCCGATCGAATCCGTCCGGGATGCCCACGGGGAAATGGAGAGCAGTCGACACTTCGGAAAGATCGTTCTGGCGGTGCAGTAGACTTAAGAAGCTATGCCATTTTGGCCTTGTTTTCATATAAGGGTTCAAGGTTCACGGTTAGGAAATCTGCATGTTCAAAATCATACCTATACCATGGACCTTATACCTTGCACCCCATGCCTGCATGAAAATTTTCAAAACTTTCTTTTTGGTCTCAAGAAGGCTTGGCGACAGTCATCATGCAGTTTGAAATTGGATGGAAGATAACTGTTCTTTGGATGCCCTGGAAGAGATATTTAAAAATTCGACTCCAACAACCTGATTGTTTTCATCGTAATCAAGGATGACACCAGGCTGAACCTCTTCAGATTCTATTATCCGGCTCTCATCGAGACGAAAATAAAGGCTATCATTTTCTTTATCAACCCTAATTCTCATAGCTCTTTTCTCCTTAAACGTCGGTCAAAAAATGCAGTTACAGCTCGATTTGGATCTACCCGCACGTTAATCACAACTCGCAACCAACGGTTTCCGTACTCGGGAATCTTTTTTATAAAATGTTGGGTGCCATCTTCCCGATCTTCAACTTGATCGGGGGATTCCAAGGTCTGTTCAACCCACTCTCGGCTGATCATCCTTTCCTCGAGCATAAGATTAAAATGTCGCGTAAATTCCATAAATTAACTATAGCACCACACAATTCGATGTTCAAGCGAGCGACAAGGATATATTCTAAATAATGACCCAGCCTAAATAATATCTTGTATGATCGATTTTAGGTTCAGGGTTCAAAGGTTATAAAGTGCTGATATACAAAACTTTATATGCAATTGTTTGGATTGGTCGCTTTCACCCGTTGGATGAAATATGGAATTCGACTTAATTGACGCGTCATACGGTTATTAGAGACCAGTTATGGCACAAATATGGGCGGGAAACCGTTCATCCTATGAAATAACTAAAACCCCTCGGATTTATTTTCGAGGGGAGACACTTCCCGCATCGCACCCTTCCGGACGCTACCGGTGTTTTAACCGGTCGATTGGGCTTGACACTTCCGCTCAAGGCCGCTAATGAGGTTACTATTCGCGGCAATCTCCGATCCCGACGACAACCATTTTCATGGTTCGGGAGGGCAAATGCAGCATAAATTTCTTTTTCACGCCCCTTTTCCCGCACCTCTTCCGGCGGACACCTTTCGCCCCCTTTCATTTTCATTCACCATCTTTAGACTTCACTCAGGATGCGCGGTTTTCATGTGGTACGGCCGGAGGTCGACATGCAATACGTGATCATCGGAAATGGCGTGGCCGGTATTACCGCCGCCGAGACCATTCGTCAGTGCGATCCGGAGGGGGCCATCACCCTGATTGCTGACGAGTCCGCTGCGCCGTATTGCCGCCCCATGATCAGCCTGGTCCTCGAAGGCGCGATCGCACCGGAGAAGCTGCCGATCCGCGGTTCCGGGTTTTACGACGACTTGAACATCCAGGCGGTGCTCGGAAATCGGGTGACCGGCATCGATGTCGAGAAACGAACCGTCGCCGTGGGCAACTCCTCATACGGATTCGACCGACTGCTGATCGCCACAGGGGCTGATCCGCGTCCGATCAAAGCCGAGGGGGCCGCTCTCGGGAACATCTCTTACATGCGGAATCAGGATCACGTTCAAACCATGCTGGCCGGTTTGAGGGACGCACGCCAGGCGCTGGTGCTCGGCGGCGGTCTGGTGGGATTCAAGGCCGCCTATGGTCTCCTGCGTCGCGGTCTGGCCGTGACGATGCTGATTCGCTCGGGCTACCCCCTGTCGATGCAGGTGGACGAAGAGGCCGGTTTGATGATACGTGACGAATTGGTGCGTCACGGTCTCGACGTGCGGGTCGACATCGAAGCGATTGCCTTCGAGGGCAACGACCGGGTCCGGGCCGCGCACCTTTCCGACGGCAGTCGGCTGCTGTGTGACCTCGTGGTCATCGGCAAAGGCGTGCTGCCGGCGATGGCTTTTGTGCCGCGTGACCGGATCCGGACCGATCTGGGGATCGTGGTCGACGGGCGAATGGAAACCAGCGTGGCCGGAATCTTCGCCGCCGGAGATGTGGCCGAATACATTGACATCGCCCGCAGCACCCCGTGGGTCAACGCCATCTGGCCCGAAGCCGTCAACCAGGGTCGGATTGCCGGTTTGAACATGGCCGGGCGACGGGTGTCCTATCCGGGCAGCCTCAGCCGTAACGTGATCCGGATTTTCGACCTGGACATCATGGCCGGCGGGGTCGTCAACCCGCCTCAGGACGCGTTATACCGGAAGCTGGTTTTCAAGCACGCGAACAAGAAGCGCTATCGCAAGCTGGTCTTCCAAGGGGACTATCTGGTCGGCATGGTGATGGTTAACGGCATCGAGCAGGGAGGGCTGTTGGTGGCGGCCATTCAAAGCCGGGCACAGCTGAACGTTCCCCGCGAAACGCTGCTGGAGCCGGGACTGAACTATGGCCGGTTGCTGTGGCGTCCGGCGTAAGCGTTCACAGGGCACCGCATCTGCTTTGTTGTCGGGCACTTGAAGTACAACAGTACGTCTGCGCGCCCGACGCCTTGCATCTGCGGCACCCTGCAAACGCTTACAATGAGGCGGCTTGAATCGCATCGGATTTTGCAACCCCGTAAATGGTTATCGTCCGGCGATCGCCTGAAACTTCCTCTCAAATTTTGGACAAAGGAGGCTACATGAAACAAGTCGTCGTCCATCCGGAACGCTGCGTCGGCTGCATGCAATGCATGCCGGCTTGCGCGACCGCCCATTCCCGAACCGGGCAGCTGTTCACGGCGATCATGGAAACACCGCTTCCCCGGTCGCGGGTCCACGTCGGGGCCGGTTTGATCGGTGAAGGGTTTCCCAACCGCTGCCGCCACTGCGATCCGGCACCCTGCCAGCTGGCCTGCCTGCCGGGTGCCATCTTCCGGGACACTCAGTTCGACACCGTTCTCATCGATCCGGACAAGTGCATCAACTGTGCTTCCTGCGCCATGGCCTGTCCCTTCGGCGTGATTCGGTATCATGCCGACACCTTGGCGCCGCCGGGAAAAACCGTTGCCGTCAAGTGTGACAACTGCATCGTTCGTCAGGAACAGGGGCAGATACCGGCCTGCGTAGAAGTTTGCAAGTCAGGGGCCCTGACCTTCGAGGAACCGGCCGCGGCTTTGAAGCGCAAAACCGATGCAGTGGCCCGCAGCATATCGGTCGGTGCCGTGACCGAACCGTTACCGCCGGGTTTTGGCCTGCTGAATGCCATCAAGAAGGTTCAGGTCGAACTGCGGCAGGCGCGGCCGCCCGGGGCGGGCTTTTGAAAGGGCCCGCGATTTTAAAGATTCTACTGAACGATGCACCCGACCGGCTTCAAATGGCCGATGTCGCGCGTGGCGATCGACGGAATTATCGGAGACACTATTATAAACTGATGCTTCACAACCGCTGACGACAATGGAGGGCGATATGTTGATGAAACACGATAAGCAGACCATCACCGAAGACGGTCAGTTGATGCTCGACAAGGCCCAGACCGATCAAATCGAGACCGTTTGGGACCGGTACCAGTCCCAACTGCCCCAGTGCGGATATTGCGACATGGGGCTGAGCTGTCGCAACTGCGTGATGGGGCCCTGCCGTGTGGATCCCTTCGGCGAAGGTCCTCAAAAAGGGGTCTGCGGAGCTGACGCCGACATCATCGTGGCCCGCAATCTCGGTCGCATGATCGCCGCCGGCGCGGCATCGCACTCCGATCACGGTCGGGATCTGGTCGAAGTGCTGGCCGAGGTCGGTGCGGGAAAAGGTTCCGGGTATCAAATCCGCGACGAGGCCAAGTTGCGTGCCGTTGCAGCCGAATACGGCATCGAAACCGAAAACAAAGAGGCCGCAGCGATTGCCGGCGAGTTGGCCGATGCCATGCAGGAGGACTACGGCACCCGCAAGAAAAGCCTCGCCCTTGTGCAGCGTGCACCGAAAAAACGGCGCGAGATCTGGAAAAAGCTCGGCATCATGCCCCGGGGCATCGATCGGGAGACCTCGGAAATGATGCACCGCACCCACATGGGAGTCGACAACGACTGGAAGAGTCTGTTGCTCCACGGCCTGCGCAACGCCTTGTCGGACGGGTGGGGCGGCTCCATGATCGCCACCGACGTGTCGGACATCCTCTTCGGTACGCCGACCCCGCGGCCGACCGGTTTCAACGTCGGGGTTCTCAAGAAAGATCGGGTCAACATCGTCGTCCACGGCCACAACCCGGTGGTTTCGGAAATGGTGCTGCATGCCTGTGAAGACCCCGAACTGGTCAGGCTGGCCGCAGCCAAGGGCGCGGTCGGCATCAACCTGGTCGGCGTCTGTTGCACGGGCAACGAACTGCTGATGCGGCATGGCATCAAGATGGCCGGCAACCACCTCACAACGGAATTGGTGCTGTCGACCGGGGCCGTCGAAATGATGCTGGTGGACTACCAGTGCATCATGCCCTCGCTCGGCAACATCGGCGCCTGCTATCACACCAAAATGATCAGCACCAGCGACAAGGCGCGTTTCCCCGGCATGCAGCACCGTGAGTTCCATCCGGACAACGCCGCCCGGTTGGCCGAAGAACTGGTCAAGGAAGCGATCGAGAACTTCACCCACCGCGGCAACGTTTACATCCCGGTGGAAAGCGTCGACGGAATGGGCGGTTTTTCGGTGGAGGCCATCGTCGGAGCCCTGGGCGGGTCACTCGACCCGCTGATCGACGCCATCAAAGCCGGAAAGATCCGTGGCGCGGCAGGAATCGTCGGGTGTAACAATCCCAAGATCAAGCAGGATTACGGTCATGTCACCCTGGCCCGTCGCCTGATCGAAAACGACATCCTGGTGGTCGACACCGGCTGCGCGGCCGTGGCCACCGCCAAGGCCGGGCTCAAGGCGGCTGAAGCCGCTCAATACGCCGGGCCCGGCCTGCGGGAAGTCTGCACCGCACTGGGCGTGCCGCCGGTTCTGCACATGGGCAGCTGTGTCGACAACGTCAGAATCCTGCTGGTGGCCGCCGCTCTGGCCAATGCATTGAATACGGATATCAGCGACCTGCCGCTGGCCGGCGCCGCACCCGAATGGTATTCGGAAAAGGCCGTGTCGATCGGCGCTTATTTTGTTGCCTCCGGGGTCTACACGGTTCTGGGGCCGATGCCGCCGATTACCGGGAGCATGAACGTGGTGAAATTGCTGACCGAGGGGCTCGAAGAGGCGGTGGGGGCAACCTTCGCGGTGGAGCCGGATCCGGAAAAGGCGGCGGTTTTGATCCGTCGCCGCATCGAAGACAGGCGTGCGAAGCTGGGACTTCCGGCACTGGCGGTATGAAATAGGAAAACGGCAGACGGCGGACGGCGAACGGCGAGATGAAATAGGGGTTCAAGGTTTAGGGTTTAAAGGTTCAGGGAAAACGGTAGAAAGCGGAATGAAATAGGGGGTTCAAGGTTCAGCGGTTTGCTTGTCAACCTTACACCCTGCACCTTATGCCTTACACCTTCCCCCCGGAACATTGAATCCCGCCTGGACAGGAAAGCGCTTGACTCAGGTCTTTAATCTATCCAGCGAATAAGTTCCGTCAAACGAGGTTTGAAGGGGGTGCTGCTGTCAGTCCGCATTGCCCCCTTCTCATTTTGTATCCCTTGATGAAGCCTTTTTTAGTTGTCTCTCAGCAACTTTTCGAAGGGATTGGATGGGTTGGCCTGTGGCTTCAGCAACTCGAGAAGTTCTTCGTACATATAGATGTTGGCTTCGATGAGCCCGACGGCTTGATCGACCAGGCCGCGCAGCGTCTCGCCGTCGATGAAGGCGTGATAGAGCTTCAGGGAATTTGATTTTTTTAACCATAACGGATATCCTCGGGCTTGGTGAATGGGCGCGAAACAATATAGCGGATTTGCAATAGTTTTATTTTGACTATAATGATGGCAAGACGGCTGTAAAGCGATTCAGAATGGTTTGGGAGCGAAGGGGTGGCTGCCTCCAACGGCTTTTGCAGGTATATGATGACTGCCGAAAGCGGGTTCCTTTATTGGTTTCGCCTGCCGGGCGAAAAGCCGGCCCCTGTGGAACCGGGTACCGTACCTGCGGAAGCGGCAAAGGAGAAAACGGCTGAGGAGCCGGAGGCGTTAATTCTCTGCCGCCGTTGCGGGCAAGCGATAGCGCGCCCTAGCGACCGCATTGTAAGGGACGGCTCGCATCAGCATACCTTTGCCAACCCGCACGGAATCGTTTATGAGATCCTGTGTTTTCGATCGGCCGACGGTTGCACCACCAGCGGTCCGGCGACTGACGATTTCACCTGGTTCAAAGGATACCGCTGGCGGGTTGCCGTCTGTCGCGCCTGCCTGATCCATTTGGGATGGCATTTCGCCTCGGAGAGCGGGGACCGGTTTTACGGCCTGATTTCGGATCGTCTGATCTATCCGAGTTGATTTTTGGCCGAGTTGACTTTTAGCCGAGTTGACTTTTGGCCGGGCTGTCATTTGGCGGGGCTGAGGGTTGAGCCATTTCCCGCGGGCTCCAGCTTTTCAGGAGGTCACGCAAGAAGAAGAGGGGCTTACACTCTCGGAAAATGCTTCTATCGTGCGTGTATTTAAAGAACGGCCTTCGTTGCCCGGGGCGCGGTAAAATCAACCTGCAAGTATAAGGAGTGTGACTGTGCTGTTGTCAAAGCTCGGCAATGAAATCCTTTCAAGAGGTCCCGAAGCTGTTTTGCCGCAGAACCTCAGCCCGGAATGGCTCGGCCGGATCCAGAAAATGGCCGATGAATTTTTAGACACCAATTTCGAAGCCGATGACTGTTGGAAGGGCGACTTCACCGCCGATCCGGTTCTTTCCGCCTGCGTGCTCGAAATTCTGCGCCATTTAAAAGACGGGAAAGTGGACGTCCAGGAAAAAGAAATGTTTGAAAAACTGACCCTCTACGCCTTGTCGGTGACCGTGGAAACGGTCGCCCAACAAAAGGCCATCGCTCTGGAGCCGCCGACCCTGGCCACTATCTTCGACAAACGGCGGTTGCAGGAAATTGTAAAAATCCGTCCCGAATTCGAGCCGATCATCAAGATTGTCTGTATGGACGGCGCTTAAAAACCTCGACCGAAAATAATGGCACCTCAGACTTATTTTTTCGTAAGCCCTAACCCTGGGAGACTTTTTGGTAGAGGGGCGAGATGTCACGCAGGGTCGTCACCACATTCTTCAATGCGACCAAAAAGGTGGTGATCTCTTCGGCCGTGTTGTCCTTGCCGAAGGAAAGCACCAGGGTTCCCTGGGCATCGGCATGGCTGAGTCCCAGAGAGATCAGCACGTGAGAAGCTCGCAGGGAGCCGGTGGCGCAGGCTGATCGCGTGGAAACGGCAATGTCTTCATCATCGAGCATCAGCATGACACTTTCGCCCTCGATGAACTGAACCGACATCGACACCATATTGGGCAGGCTGTGTTCGGGATGCGTGTTGATGAGGTAATGGTCGATATAGTCAGGCATTTCCTTTAACAACTGGTTTTTGAGGGAAAGGCAGTGTGCGGTCCACTTGTCGAGATTCTGTCGGGTGACCGCAGCAGCCACACCCATGCCGATGATGCCGAGGAGGTTTTCGGTGCCGGCGCGTTTGTTGCCCTCCTGCACGCCGCCGTCCAGCAGAGGAAATATGCGGGTGCCGCGGCGGATATAGAGCCCCCCGACTCCGGTGGGACCGTAAAAGGTGTTGGCGGCGAAGCTGAGCAGGTCGACGCCCATCTTTTGAACGTCGATCGGCACCATTCCGACCGAATCGACCGCATCGGTGTGAAAGATTACCTTCCTCTCACGGGTGATTTTGGCGATTTCTTCGATCGGCTGAATGGTACCGGTTTCGTTGTTGCTGTGCATGATGGAAACCAGAATGGTCTCGTCGGTAATGGCATCGGCCACCTCCTGAGGATTGACCCGGCCCTTTTCGTTTACCGAAACCGAAGTCATCTTGTAGCCCATCGACTGAAGGCGCTTGAGACTCCTTATGACGGCATTGTGTTCGATGTTCGATGTGACGATGTGCTTGCCCTTATCGGCATTGGCCATTGCCACTCCCTTGATGGCATGATTGACCGATTCGGTGCCGCCGGAGTTGAACACCACTTCCTTGGGCATGGCCGCATTGATCAGTTCGGCAACGGAATTGCGGGCTTTTTCGAGGGCTTCGGCGGCGGCTTCGCCACTTTTGTGCTGGCTGGAAGGATTATGGTAGTCCTTGTTTATGGCATCGATCATCGCCGCTTTCACTTCCGGCAGCAGCGGTTTGGATGATATCTGGTCCAGGTTGATTATCTTCATTTTTCCACTTTTCCTGTCGGTTAGTGTTCCTCTTCCAGGCTACTGTGGCAGGCTTCGCAGAAGGTTGAACCTTCCCTAATTTCGATGTCGCAGTAGGGGCAGTAACAGTTTTCTCCATGAGCGTGTTCGTGTTTCTCGGTGCGGACCGCCTCCGGTCGTTTCTTCCCGGTTTTGCGGTCTTCATAATCCTGGATGGCCAGGTGTAGTGCATCTGCACCCAGATTGGAGCAATGGAGCTTGTTTTTGGGCAGGCCTTCGAGGGCTTTGGCGACGTCTTTATTGGTGATCTTCTTGGCATCCTCGACGGTTTTTCCTTTGGCAATTTCGGTCAACATGCTCGAAACGGCAATGGCAGAGCCGCATCCGAAGGTTTGGAATTTGATGTCCTCGATCTTTTCATCGGTTATCTTTAAATAAATGGTCATCATGTCTCCGCAAAGGGGATTGCCGACCTCACCGATACCGTTCGCCTCTTCGATCACACCGACGTTTCTAGGATTTCGGAAATGATCCATAACGACTTTGTTGTACATGACAGTGCCTCCTTAATTTAATTGCTCAGAACTGAGTCATAATAACCATTAATTCCATACAGTAAAGAAAGTCGTTTGCCCGGGAACCGGAAAGGCTTCAGCGCCGGCATCTAAGCACACAAGGTGGCAGAATGGAAGTGTAAAATTTTGAATTTCTGGGCACTGAGTTCCCGAACCGCCTGCTAGCCGAGTTCCCGAACCGCCTGCTGCATCAGACGTCCGATGGCCAGTTTTTGAGGGCAGCGGCTCTCGGCTGCGGTGTAATCGAGCGCCGCCAGGCGTCTGCGGGTCTCGGTCGGCATGCTCCGGAAGATGTCCTGCGCCTGTTCCTTGTTCCCGTAGCTGCGGCTGTACATCAGGCAGCGCATGACATCGCCGATGGGCGCCTGATGGGCCATGGCCGGCTCGCAAATAGCGGTGCACCCGGCGCAATAGTCCGATTGCGTCTCACGGGCATAGTGCCGCAAAAGCCGCATGTCGCTCGAGCTGAGGCGGGTTTTGTCCAGCGCGGCCGAGACATTGCTCATCAGCAATGTCAGGTTCGGCATCTGGGAGCAGATGCTGGCGATCTGCTGATTTTCCCACACCGCTTTGAGTTTGGCCTGACCGTCCGTAAACCCTTTCTCCAGAAACCGTCCCGCCAGCCTCAGCTCGGTTTCCGTTTCGGTTTTCACCGGGCCACCGGCCTGGGTCTTCATGGCCGTCAGGCCGATACCCGCCTTGGCGCAAGCATCCACCGCCGCCCGCATTTGGTCGGTTTGCATGAGCCGGTAATTGTAGGACATCATGATGCCGTCGATCCAACCCAGCTTGGCGGCTTCCAGCAGGCAATTTTCCATGTTGCTGTGGGTGCTGAAACCGAAAAAGCGCAGTTTACCGCTGGCCTTGGCTTTCTCGCCCCAGGCCTTGAGGTCGCCGTCCATCGTGCTGATGCTTCTAATACCGTGGACGAAGAGCAGATCGATGGTGTCCGTCTGCATTCGCTCGAGTGACGTTTCGAGGTGCTCCGTCATCCCGCCGGTGGTCCAGGCGCCGGTCTTGGTCACGAGGAAGATCTTTTTGCGATCTTCGGGATACTTGGCAAAGTATTTGCCGATCCCCCTTTCACTGCGTCCGCCTTCGTAGGAATTGGCCGTATCCCAGTAAGTGACGCCCCACTTGACGGCCTGCTTGAGCAGCAGCTGGTTGTTGGGAATGTCGAACATGCCGCCGAGCGAAAGGATGGACACCATTTGACCGGTCTTGCCGAAAGGGCGTTCAGGCACCGTGGTCGGTTCACCGGCCTGGGTCGCGGGGGTTGCCGCCGCGGCCGCCTCTTGACCGTAGGCGGCCAGCAGCGATCCGAGGCCGACGGTTCCGGCGGTTTTGAGAAACCCTCTGCGGGTCCAATTTTTATGGTCATGGTCGCTGTGGTTATGGTCGGGCTTTTTGCGCATGGTATCAGTCCTCCATGGGTCGTTTAAGGGTGAAGAAGACGCCGGGGGGTCGATGATGTCCGGCGCGATCGGGTCGTCATGATGACGCCATCACTTCAGCGTCATGGCGTGGTCGGGGTTGCGGGTTTCATTTTCGGCCGACACCCGGATGGCCCGTTGGCCCCTGACGGGGCACTCGTGTTCGCAGACGCCGCAGCCGATGCAGTGTTCCGGCCGCACGTAGGGCTGCTGGAGCCGGATCAGAATGTCGGCCCGTGCCCCCGGCGCCGGCGGGCGCGTCAGTGGCTGCTCAGCCGATAGCATCACTTCCCGGTCGGTGTTTTTGACGATGCGCCGCGGTCCGGACGCGCTGTCTTCCGGGATGCGGCAGTAGTAATCGCCGGTGGCGAATCGACCCTCCGGCAATTCGGCCGACCGGAAACGGATCGTCTGGGCGTCGGCATCGGCCACGAGCAGCTCCCCCGCGGTGGCCACCGGTGAAAATACCGTCCGGGTGGTGATGGCCTTGGGGCTGACGGGGCAGTTTTCCTGGCACACGATACAGGGTGTGTCCATGGCCCAGGGCAGACAGCGGCCGCGATCCACGAAGGCCGAGCCGATGCGAAGCGGCCCGGCTCCTGCAAAACGGTTGCGGCCCAGGCGCTCGTCGAGCGTGATGGGACGGATGGCGGCCGTCGGACAGATGTTGCTGCAGGCGATGCACTTGTACTGGCAACCGCTGGTGCCGATCCGGAAATTGAGCACCGGCGTCCAAAGGCCTTCCAGTCCGAATTCCCATCCGGCCGGTTGGATGACGTTGGTGGGACAGATCCGCATACACTGTCCGCACTTGATGCAGCGGCTGACAAACTCGGCCTCGGTCAACGCTCCGGGCGGACGCACCAGTCGAGGGTCCCAGTTGCCGGCCAGCTGACCGTCCAGGCGCAGCAATGGTGCAGCGGCAAGCCCCGACAGGGTCGAAAGGACGAATTGCCGGCGGGTGACGTCGGGAAGCGTGCGTTCGCCGGTGGCCGAAATGGTCGTCCGGTAGCCGATCAGGTCGTGACGGCATTCGGCGAGGCAGTTCAGGCACAGGACGCATTCGTGGGTCCGTATGATGCCGGCCGGTGCGCAGGCCCCTTCACAGTTCCGTTCGCAGATGTGGCAGTCGGTGCATTCGGGGTCTCGCTTGCCGATGCGCCAGACCGCATGACGACCGAGAAGGCCGAACAGCGCACCCAGCGGGCAGACGAAGCGGCAATAGAACCGCGGCGTCCGTAGGTTGAGGAAGACGGCGGTCATAAAAACCGCCCCGATCAGCCAGACCCCCTCGTAAAACCGGGCGCCGCCGGCAAGGCCGACCGGGGCCTCGTCCATCATGGGCAGGAGCACCAGATTCACCGAGCGGTGCATCAGGGGAAGCGGATCGAGCAGACCGATCAGCAGAGAGGCGGACAGCGATTGCCGGTCGCCGGTCAAAATGCCGGCGATGGTCCAGACACAGCCGGTCAACACTATAACGGCCATCAGTCTTTGCGCGGGTCTCGACGCTCGTCTGGACAGCATGAAGGCGGCGGCCGCCAAGCCGGCGGTCGCCACCCACACAAAATAGTGAAAATTCCGCGGCGGTGCGAACACCCGGTTGAGCACGTCGGCTGAGGCCACCGCCAGCAGAAATATCAGGATCCAGTACTTGACGACCTGCCAGCGCGAGGGCTGGTTGAGCCGGGCTTTTTCGGGCGCCGGCTTTCGGCGCCGGCCCAGCCAGCCCACAAACTGGTGCAGGCTGCCGAAGGGGCAGAGCCAACCGCAGAAGAACCGCCCCAGCAACACGGTCAAAACGAGGGTTGCAAGGCCCCACAGCAGGCCTGCGAACAGGGTGCCGGTGGTCAGCAGGGTGGCCAAACCCACCAGTGGGTCCAGCTGGAGGAGCCAGTTCACCGGCCAGCCGCGCAGCTGCCACCATGCCTGCCCGAGGGTGGTTGCCACGCAAAACCACAGGAACAAGGCCAGGAAGAAGATCTGGGAAATGCGACGCGCGGTGCGGGTTCTCATTTGAAAAAGCCTTGGTTAATGCGTCCTCGAAGCACTGCTCAACTTTCCGGCGCGAAAACCGGTTTGAGCAGCGCGTAATCGGCGGTGCCGGCGCCGGCTGCGGCCGCCATGCCGATGTACGGCAGGTCGGCGGCTGTTTTGCCGATGAGGCTCGCGCCATAAGCATCCGCGGCCACCTGATCGGTGCTGACGATCATGGTGCGGGTCTCCTTCAGGTCCGAGAGGGAGCCGCCGGTGGGGCCGTTGGTGACCATGCTGGTCGTGCCGTCGAGAATGACCAGGGTCGGTTTGACCATCAGAGCCAGTTCCTTGATGATGGTGTGGATGTCCTGGTGGAAAATGTTGCGGCGGCCGCCGAGGAGACCATACCAGTTTTTCATGGTCATGGAAGCCCCGCTGCGGTGGTGGTCCTTGACCGGCGCCAATCCGATGAGTTTGTTGACGGACTTGAAGGGCTCGAACAGCAGCGGCCAATTTCGGATCAGCCGGGCTCCCGGAAGGGTGATCGGTCTGAAAAACGGTTCGGCCGGCAGCATGACCCGACCACCGGCCGATTCGGCCGCGCGGGCAATGCCGGTCAGGGTAAAGCAGCTGGCGGGGTCGTTGATCGGGTTGTCGGCCACAATCACCTCAGCCGCCCCGGCCTTCAGGCACAGGCGGGTCACCTCGGTCACCAGCTGCGGGTGCGTCGTGGCGGACAGCGCCGGCGGTGAGGCAAAAGCGGCGTTGACTTTCAGCAGGACGCGGTCGCCGGGTTTGACGAAGGTTTCGATACCGCCCACAGCCAGCATGGCCTGTCGAACCGTCAGGGCCCGATCCGTACCCCGGGCAATGCCCATCCTGGGGGTTTGGCCGGGGATCGAGAAATCGGCCAGACGGACGCCGGTAGATTGCTTCGGTGAGCCGCGCTGGGGACCATGCGGGTCGTAAAACCAATAAGACAGTGCGCCGGCGGCACACACCGAGAGCCCCGCCTTGGCGCAGCGGATCAAGAACTCCCGCCGTTTGATCGCGTCTATCGATGTATTTTTTGGTGAGGCGTTCTTTGGATTACCGGCGTCCACGGATGGCCTCCTCAATGTTGGTGTCCAATAACCGGGCGAGCGCCATGGCCCGGTTCTTGTCTGCGGCCGCATGCACACCCGCAATGAAGACGTCACGGGCGAAGATGATGTCATATTCGTCCATGATCTCGACGATAACGGCATCCCGAATACCGCCGTCATCTAATGCCCTACCGCCGAACGCCAGCAGAAACGTGCGGTACGCTGCCGCCAGATCCGTCGCCGCCTCCGGCGACCCGCGCGCGGAGATGAACGCGCTCAGCGTGGATCCGTTCAGATGATATTCGGCCACGAATACCCGGTCGAATTTTTCGAAGCCGAAGGCATCGGCGGGAATCAAGGTGATGCTCTGGGGGTCGAGGCCGGCTTCCGGAAAGAGCGCCGTTTCGGTGATGGTTTCGGTGGCCACCGGTGTGGCGCGGTTGAAGGCCTCGGCCACGGTCTGCATCCGGTTCTGGATGGCTTCGGAAGCCTCGGAGGCAATCAACTCGACGTAGTAGGGCCCGTGCACCCAGTAGAGGGCGTTTGCGGTCCGGTAGCCATAGCGGCCGAGGGCGGGCGTGGGCACGGCATCCTCGCGCTGCTGGGAGCTGTAAACCGCAAAGGCGTTTTTCTGAGAGGCCATATCGAAGACGAAGATTTCCATCCAGGTTTCGCCGGTCGAGGTGTCGCTGAACCGCTGGCTCTGCAGGCGCTTGAATCCGGCCGACAGATACAGCTCGGCCTTGCCGTCGATTTTATCCGACAGCGTGTCCGGCCCGAAGGTTTCCGGGGCCGTCAGAACCGATACGTTTTGGGGCAGCGGAACCAGCGCAGCCGCTGTCTGGGAGGCCGGGAACGCCGCCGGACTGCCGCTGATCACCTGATCGGCGGCCAGCTGCAACACGGCCGGGTTGAAATGAGACTGGCGCACCAGGATCACCCCGGCGGTCAAGACCAACACAGACAGGATTCCGAAACTTAAAATCGTTTCGAAGCGGGAAGGATTTTTTGCTTTGGTGTTCATGCAGGCCTGATCCGCTGAGGTTCGCGCCTTCATTCTTCTTATAAAAAATTGACTGTTCCTGTCAATGCCAAGCGTTTCCCATCGCCACCCGCACCATTGCCCGAATTTCTCGACCTTGCGAAAAACGGCGTATCTGTGGATAGGCATTTATTTCGTCCTAAACTGAGCGGTTCTATTTTACGAAACGAGTATGGAAATCATTGTGTCTATTGGAAGATCAGACGGGAGTGGAGTCGATACCGGTGGGGAGCAGCAGTTGGTGAGGGGAATTTCCTACCGCGATAAGATCTCATCCAACTTTTCGGTCAATTTTTTATAGGTGAACGGTTTCTGGATAAAATCGTCGCAGCCTCGGTCGATGATTTCCTTGGCGCGGCCTTCGATGCTGTATCCACTGCACAGAAGGACCCGCACCTCGGGATTGATGTCCTTCAACCGGTCGTACACTTCTCTACCGTTCATGTCGGGCATGACAAGGTCGAGAATGATCAGGTCGATTTTATCTTTGTTCTCAGCATAGAGTTCAATGGCTTCCGGGCCGTTTTTCGCTTCAAGCACCTTATAATCGAATTTTTGAAGAACCTTGGCACCGATTTGCAGGATGTCTTCCTCGTCGTCCACCAGCAGAATCGTGCCACTTTTCTTGGGCATTTTATTTATATTTTTCACTGTTTTGGAAACTTTTTGCCAAGTTGCCGGAAAATAAACGGTAAATTGCGTACCGACCGCTTTTTTTGAGGCGACATCGATGTAACCGCCGTGGGCCTTAACGATTCCGTACACCGATGCCAATCCCAAGCCGGTGCCCCTGCCCATTTCTTTGGTTGTGAAAAACGGCTCGAAAATGCGGCTCTGCGTCTGCTTGTCCATGCCGACACCGGTGTCGGTGACCGTCATTTTGACGTAGTGTCCCGCTTTGGGTTTGTAGAGGCCGCCGCGCATATATTTTTCGTCTACGACCGTGGTGTCGACGGTCAAAAGCCCGCCTTCGGGCATCGCGTCGGCCGCATTGACAAAAAGATTGAGCAGTACCTGCTCGATCTGGCTCTTGTCTGCACGGATACCCGGCAGTTCTTCCTGCAGGATCAACTCTATGCGGATGTCTCGCTTGATTCTGCCAAAGGCTTCGGTGGTTTCTCTGATAATTTTATTGAGGGATAGAGGTTTGACTTCATATCGGCCTTTGCGGGCGTATCCGAGAAGCTGTGAGGTGAGCTTGGCACCGCTCTGGATTCTGTCTTCGATGTTCTTGAGCCAAATGTGATGTGGTTGCGACGGATAGGTTTCCAGGAGCATCAAAGAGACATAGCCTTGAATGGACATCAAGAGATTGTTAAAGTCATGCGCGATGCCGCCGGCAAGCGTGCCGATCGCCTCCATTTTTTGAGCCTGTTGAAGCTGTTCCTCGAGCTTTTTGCGTTGGGTGATGTCAACGAGAAATCCCTTGATTTCAATCAAATTTCCGTCTGCATCGAAAACGCCGGTGATATTTTCGATAATATTGATCGGATCGCCGTCGACCCGGCGCATTATCGATTCATAGTTGATGAGTTTCTTTTCCTTTTTGATCAGCTCCAGTATTTTCTCTCTGGGTTGAGATTCATGATAGATGACCCCGGCATTCGTGTCGAGGGCTTCCTCGATGGAGGAGAATCCCAGCATTTTAATAAAAGCCGAATTGCAGGTGACAATTTGTCCATCCGCTTTGGCTATGTAGGCACCGGAGATATTGTCTTCGAAAAATTGGCGATAACGCTCCTCGCTTTCACTGAGAGACTGCTCGGCCGCCTTTCTGCGGGTGACATCTCTCAAGGTGATGAGGTCGGCCGACCGACCCTTGAACATGACCTTGTCCCCGAGGGCTTCGACCCATTTCGGGGTACCGTCTTTGGCGATAATCTGATATTCAAATGGAAACCCGCCCTTGCCTTCTTTGACGAGCACCAGATGATTGAAGGCCACGCTCAAAGAATCCGGGTGGATGAAATCCTTTATATTAGAACCGACAACCGACCGGGGATCGTCTATTCCCACCAAAGCGGCACCGGACATGTTCGAAAACAACACCGTTCCGGACCAATCCACAATGACGGCGGCATCGAGCATGTTGTCGACCAGGCAGCGAAACAAATCTTCGCTTTCATTTTCGCGTGATCTTTCTGACGTGTTCATGAATTTTCCCGTGATGTGATCAACGGTTTCGCGATGGCAACGGTTTTTGGTAATATATTGGATTAATTGTTTATCAATTATAGCCGGTATGCGTCGAATTGTCGAATTAATCCTTGCTGTGAAAAATCCTATCTAAAGGTCGGCTCTTTCAGCAGAATGAAAGCGCACTGAAAAGGACCCGAAAACCGGCAGAACCGAAAATATGTTCAGGATGCTGGCGGTCGCGCCATTTTTTGGTTGAAATTTTTAATATTATATTGCATTCATAGCTTGCGCGGAAAGCCGTCTGATTCAATCGATGACACTCCCGAATTTCTTTTCGGAAAACTGGTTCTTTGGGTCCGGACTCTTTACTTTCGTTGCTGCACTGGCGCGATGTCGTTAACCAAAAGGGGGATTATGAGGATGCAGGTCAAAAGAATACGTTTCTTGTGCGTGATGTTGGCGATCATGGTCGGCATGACATGCGAGGTTTTCGGTCAGGATTCTGAAGGCGAGATGTGCGTGCCGATGGGCGTCATTACCATCAAGCCCCCGCCGGAGGTCACACCGCAGAAGAGCCCGGTCGATTTTCCCCATTCGCGCCATTTTGCGACTGACTGCAAAACATGCCACCATACATGGAAAGGCCAGGAAAAAATCCAGGGCTGCCAGACCTCCGGCTGCCACGACCAGGCCAGCGCACCGAAAACCACCGACTCCTATCTGTCCTATTCGGATGTGTCGATAAAGTATTTCAAATACGCCTATCACGAAGCCTGCATCGGTTGCCACAAGGAAATCCGCGCCAAGAACCTGCAGACAGCAAAGTCCTATCAGGTACTCGGTGAGGCCTTGCCGGCGGCAGGACCCTCCGGCTGTATCGAATGCCATCCGAAATAGCGCTTGCTTGCGACGCGGATGTCCTGCAAAGGGTGGTCTGTCGACCACCCTTTGTGTTGTTGCGCGGCGCCGCATAACGGCGTCCGCCTCTTTGCGCTGAAGCCGAAGCGCGCAGCCTTGCTTCGGCAGGGATCGATTTATGACCGGCGGCCAGAGACAATCGATGTTGTGCCCCAACTGCGGCAAGCTGATCAGTACCAGCGAACCCCGCTGCCCCTACTGCGGGATCGGGCGTCCCGCCTCCATGGGCAAACGTCTGATGGGAACCGTTGGCCTGAGTGACCCGGATCGCCTCATCCGCGGCGTGATCTATGTCAATGTCGGGATGTATCTCATTTCGCTTCTCTTCAGCCAGAGCCGTATCGGTTTGTCCATGAATCCGCTGACCTTCCTGTCCCCCGGTGATAATAGTCTGTTCCTGCTGGGAATGACCGGAACCGTTCCCATCGATCGTTTCGGGCGCTGGTGGAGCCTTCTGGCGGCCAATTACCTGCACGGCGGTATTCTGCACATCTTTTTCAACATGGCGGCTTTCAGGCAGTTGGCTTTTCTGACCGTGCGCGAATACGGCACCTACCGCATGGTGGTCATCTACACCGCCAGCGGGATTCTCGGATTCCTGGCCTCCTACCTGGCCGGCATTCCCTATACCATCGGTGCGTCTGCGGCGGTCTGCGGGTTGATCGGGGCCATGCTCTACTACGGAAAGAGCCGGGGCGGTGTCTACGGCCACGCGATTTACCGCCAGGTCGGTTCCTGGGCGATCGGGCTCGTCGTTTTCGGCCTGCTGATTCCGGGGATCAACAACTGGGGGCATCTCGGCGGCGGGATTGCCGGTGCCCTGATCGGCTATCTCTTGGGCTACCGCGAGCGTTCCGGGGAACGGCCGATTCATCGGTTGTTGGCCGGTGTCTGCGCTGTCATGACACTGGGGGTTCTCCTCTACGCCGTTGTCTCCGCCGTTATTTACCGCTTTGCAGGGTAAGTGTCCGAAGACGGTCGTTGACGACGCTGGCTCGGATGAGGACCCCAGCTAACAACATTTCCACTTCACGCCTTATCGACTGGGTGCCGCGAGGCTCTAAATGGCAAACTTATTGTTTCGTGAATCCCAAGCTGCGTTCAGCAACAATCTCTGAAAGTCCCGACCCGAAGGTGATGCTCATCTATGGATGCTGTCTCATCACACCAAACCCCGGAATTCCAACCGGGAGAAATCATCGGACAGATCGGCACGATCATCCGCGGCAAAGAGGCGCAGGTCCGACTCGCCCTGACCTGCCTCTTCGCGCGCGGGCACCTGCTCATCGAGGATCTGCCCGGCATCGGCAAGACAACCCTCGCCAAGGTCCTGTCGCGGGTGCTGGGACTGAACTTTCGCCGGATACAGTGCACCAGCGACATGCTGCCGGGCGACATTCTCGGCGTATCGGTTTTCGAGCGCAAAACCAGCACCTTCGTGTTCCATCCCGGCCCCATTTTTACGCAGGTCCTGCTGGCGGACGAGATCAACCGGGCGACCCCAAAAACCCAGAGCGCTCTGCTGGAAGCGATGGGCGAGCGTCAGGTGACCGTCGACGGTAAAACCCGCGGTCTGGGAGAGCCGTTTTTCGTGATCGCCACCCAGAACCCCCTGGAACAATTCGGGACCTTTTCACTGCCCGAGAGCCAGCTGGACCGTTTTTTAATGCGCATCGATCTCGGCTACCCCGATCGGGCGGCCGAGAAAAGCCTGTTGCAAATGGGCGAAACCAGAGGCGCCCTCGAGGAGCTGCAGCCGATTCTCACCAGCGAAGACGTGCTCATGATTCAAGGGCAGGTGAGTGCCGTCCACGTCTCCGACGCCCTGTTCGACTATCTTCAGGACCTGCTCGAATTTACGCGCCAGGCGGCCGAATTCCACGTGGGACTCTCCCCACGGGCCGGACTCAGTTTGCTGGCGGCCACCCGCTCCCGGGCGTATCTGGCGGGAAGAGACTTTGCGCTGCCGGAGGACTTGCAACAGGTTCTGCCCTGGGTGGTCGGCCACCGTCTGCGAGCGCAGAGCGGGAGCCGCTATTTCACCTCGGATCAACTCCTGTCGATCCTCAGCCAGGTCCCCGTTCCCTGATCATGGTACAACACGACGATTTCAGACGCTCGCGGAAAGTATTTTCCACTTCCGTCCTGCCCTTTACGATCAGTGCCAGGCACCTGTCATGGCGACCGACGCGTTTCGGCCTTGTGTTTGCTCTACTGGTGACCGGCATCCTGGCGGGCGCGGTCAACTACGCCAACAATCTCGGCTTCCTGCTTGGCTTCCTGCTCGGCAGTGTGGGGGGTATTTCGCTGTTCCACGGTTACGGCAACCTGACGGCGCTGACCCTGGCGGCCGTTCGCGCTGAGCCGGTTTTTGCCGGCGAAGAGGCGACCTTCGAGTTGTTCACGCGCGCCGACGGTTCCGGAGCGGCGGCGGTCCGCTTTGCCCTCGGAAGCCAGCCGGCATCAACCGCCCCCGCGGATCTTTCCTCAGGGCGCACGACCACGACCCAGATCCGGGTTCCGGCACCTCGACGCGGACTGCTCGACCCCGGTGGGGTGGTGATTGTTTCGGAATACCCTCTTGGTCTCTTCAGATTTTCCTGCCGTCTTCAGCCGGACCTGACGTGTTTGGTGTACCCCAAGCCGGCGGTGGAAGGGAGTATGTTGCCTCGCCATTCAGCCGGACGGAAGGGCGAAGGCAAGAACCGGGGCGGCGAGGACGACGATTTCCAGGGGTTGCGACCCTATCGTCCCGGTGATCCCCTGCAACACATTTCCTGGAAGGCCTCCGCCCGGGGCCTGGGACTTTTCACCAAAGAATTTGCCGGAACCGGCGGTGCTACCGCATGGCTGGACTGGGATGCGGCCGCCGGCCCGGATCCGGAACACAAACTGGCGCTTCTCTGCCGTGCTGTACTTCAGGCCCAGCGGGGCCGCCTGAAATATGGCCTTCGTCTTCCCGGCCGTGTTATCGAACCGGATAGAGGAGAACGCCACCAAAAAAGCTGTCTGGCGGCCCTGGCCCTTTACTCCTGAGCCGAAGGTGCCCCGGGATGAACCCCCGATGAAAAACGTCCACAGGCACATACCGGCCTTGATTGGGGCCTTGCTGGTCTCCCTGGTGTCGCACCTGATCGTGCTGCCGCCCTGGGTCGTTCTCTGGTGCTTGACGTCTTGGGGCATCATTTTCCTGCGCGTCAAGACCGGGCGAGGCCAGCCGGGAAGGGGTGTTCGCCTGCTGTTGATTCTGGGCGGGACCACGGCCGTCTTCCTGACTTCCGGAGGTGGAGTGGACCGATTTTCAGGGATCAGCCTCTTGTGGATCATGGCCAGCATCAAAATGATGGAAATCCAGTCGCGCCGGGATGTCATGGTGATGATCCTGCTGACCTATTTTCTGACGGTATCCATCCTCTTCTTCGATACCGGTCTTTTTGCCGGTCTTTACGCGCCGGCGACCCTGCTCGTCGTAACAGCCGTTCTGGCACGTGTCATCCATCCGTCCAGCGACCGGCACAGGAACCTGTCTCTGGCCGCTAGAATTTTTTTCCAGGCCCTGCCGCCGACCCTCGTGCTGTTTCTCTTCTTTCCGCGGGGCCACGGCGGCCTTTGGGGGCTGCAGGGGCCTCAGGCCGGTATCAGCGGTTTTTCCGATCAGCTGCGACCGGGCGGCGTGTCCCGGGTCGTGGTCAACCGGGCCGTCGCCTTCAGGACCGAGTTCGCCGGGTCCGTGCCGGCGCCCGGGCGTCTCTACTGGCGCGGCGTCACCTTTACTGATTTCGACGGCGATGTCTGGCGCACCGGCGACGCGGATGATGCGCCGGCATCGTCATTGACCGGCAGCGGGAAGACGGACTACACCGTTACGCTCGAGCCGCACGGACAGCGCTGGCTTTTTGCACTCGACCTGCCGGTCGGCTCTTCGCCCGGTACTTTTATCAAGGCCGATCACACGCTGACGGCGATCCGCAGGGTGACCCGGCGTTTGCAGTACAGCGTCCAGTCGCTGACCGATTACAAGGCCGATCGGACCGCTGCGCCGCCGCTGGCGGCTATGATGTTACCGAATGGCAACAACCCGCAAGCCCGGGACCTGGCCCGAACATGGCGAGCGGCTGGCAAGGAGCCTGCCGAAATCGTCCAGACCGCCCTGCGCTATTTCAGCCACAACGAATTCGGCTATACACTTCAGGCGCCGCTTCTCGGCCATCAGGCGGTCGACGAATTTCTTTTTCGAACCCGTAAAGGGTACTGTGGGCACTATGCAACGGCTTTCGTTTTTTTGATGCGCGCCGCCAATATACCCGCCCGTGTGGTGGCCGGGTATCTCGGCGGCGATGTCAACCCTTTCGGCGGCTACCTCATCGTGCGTCAATCCCACGCTCATGCCTGGGCCGAGGTCTGGCTGCAAGGCGAGGGATGGCGACGCGTCGATCCGTCCCTGGCGATCGCACCCCAGCGGGTCGATCGAGGCGTGGCCTCCGCGCTGCCGCAGGACGAACGCACGGCGGTCGAGGCCTTCAGCCCCGATGGAGGCTTTTCCCGTTCCTGGAATCATATCCGCATGGCCTGGGATGCGGTTGACAACCAATGGAGCAAGTGGGTGCTGGGATATACGCCTGCCCGGCAGAAGACGCTGTTGGCCGGACTCGGCTTTGACACCGGCGGTCGAAAGGGCCTGCTGTTTTCCTTGCTGGTGGCCGTCGGCTTGATAGGCCTGATTTTTGGGATCTATGCCGGTCGGGTCCTGAAAACCGCTGCGGTAAAGGACGATGCCGTGCGGCGCTCCTATCGGCTGTTCTGCGGCAAACTCGCTCGTGTCGGCCTGGTCCGCAGTCCCGGTCAGGGACCGCTCGATTTTGCCGCAGCGGTAAGCACCACCCGCCAGGACCTGGCGGAAAGGGTCGCGGCCATCGTCGCCCTCTACATTCGGCTGCGTTATGATCGACGTGGCGGCAGCGAAGATTTTAGGCGATTCAAGGTCGCCGTGCGGCAGTTCAAGCCGCGTGAGTTTCCGAACCACCGGAAGGGACTTTAGACTCCGGTTGAGATAAGAGTCCTTAAAACTAGCTTGATTTATTTGAGATTTTTAATTAAAATTAAGGCATGGAAAATAAAATAATCGAACTCATCGAGTCGCTCAAATCTAACAAACGGGTTGATACCTTCGACAAGGCTTCCACGAAACAGGCGATCGTCATCCGGTTGCTGTCGCTTCTGGGCTGGGACATCTTCGATGTCGACGAAGTCAAACCGGACCACGCCCTCAAGTCCGTTCAGGTCGACTACGCTTTGAGGCTCAAAGACGCCGATAAGGTTTTCATCGGTGTTGAAAAAGTCGGTGAAGACCTGAGCTACCACCAGAAAGAGCTTCTCGGCGGCGCCTACAAGGAAGGCGTCACACTCTCGGTCTTGACCAACGGCGTGGCCTGGTGGTTCTATCTTTCCGCCGGCGAAGGGTCTTTCGATCAGAAGCGGTTCTGTACGCTGGAAATTTTAAAGCAGTCTCCCAAGGACGTCAGCGCCCGTCTTATCGAACTGCTCGAAAAGGGCAATGTATCAAAGGGTAAATCCCTCAAAATCGCCGAATCGATGCAGTTAAAGCGCCAGCGCAAGGTCATCGAAAAGGCGATGGCCGATGCCTGGAGCGGCCTCTTGACCACTCCCCCCGAAGCGCTGGTCAAACTGTTCGGCGATTCGGTCGAAAAGCTTTGCGGCTACAAGCCCGATAAAGAGATGACCGTCTCGTTTTTGTCCGACCGTCTCGAGGTCGCGTCAACCGAAGAGGTTGCTGATCTGGAAGAGGTCGGTGAGTCGAAGAAACCCATGATACCACCCCGATATTTCGAGGGACGGATCGTCAGCGCTTTCTCCTTCAACGATGTCAGCTGCAAGGTCGATTCCTGGGACGGTTTTTTGCTCAAGCTGTGCGAAGAGTTGATTTCGAAACACGATCAGGATATCGAAAAACTGCTGTGGCACTCGGTCGACAACCGATATTATTTCAGAGAAAACCCGGACGAACTGAGGCTGCCGGTCAACATCGAAGGCACCAACATATTTGTCGAAACGCACCTGAGCGCCGAAGACACCGTCAAACTCGCCTATTCTCTCCTGAAGGCTTTCGGTTATCCCATCACTGATCTGGAGATCACTTCTAAGCGGAAATGATCGGCCGGATCAACGGCTTAAGACCAGAAGCTGTAGAAGTGATGCACCGGTCCGCTGCCGTGACCCAGACGGTAGGGTGCCCCGGCGCGGATGGCCTCGCCGATGTACTTTTTGGCGTTGCGGACCGCCGGTGCAACGGTTTCGCCTTTTGCCAGGTAAGCGGCAATGGCGGAGGAGAGCGTGCAACCGGTGCCATGGGTGTTCGCGGTCCGAACCCGCCGGTCCTCGAGAACAACACAACGGTCGTCGTCGGCGATGAAAAGCACATCGGTGCTGTCGGCACCCTGCGCGTGTCCCCCCTTGACCAGTACACTGCGGCAGCCGAGAGCGGCGAGGCTGCGGGCGGCTGCCTGCATGTCGTCGCGGCCTTTTATCTCCCGTCCCAACAGCACGGCGGCTTCGGGCAGGTTCGGCGTCAGGACCGTCGCCAGGGGAAGCAGGTGATCTTTCAAGGCCGTGATGGCCTCGTCCTGCAGCAGTTTGTCGCCGCTCTGCGCCACCATGACCGGATCGAGGACGATGTTGGCTGCGTCATGCCGCCGCAGTCCGTCCGCCACCGCCAGGATCAGTTCCGCCGAATAGAGCATGCCGATCTTGACGGCATCGACTCCGATGTCGGTAAAGACGGCCGCCATCTGCTGCACGACAAAAGCCGGCGGCACGGCGTGGATGCCTGTCACACCGCGCGTGTTCTGGGCCGTCAGGGCGGTGACGACCGACATGCCGTAGCAGCCCAGGGCCGAGAACGTTTTCAGGTCGGCCTGGATGCCCGCCCCACCGCCGCTGTCCGAGCCGGCAATGGTCAGGACTCTTGTGTAGCGC
>JBAVJU010000273.1:0-3815 GCA_049687935.1 Desulfobacterales bacterium
ACATGGGAATGACATACATGAAGAAGAACGGCGTGGATAAAGCCAGGATTTGTAGAACAGTCAAAAGACCGACATTGTAATTGACGACCAGATTGGTTATTTTGAGCATCTCCGCCATTAGAAATACAAATGTAAAAAAAATCAGTATGACACCAAAAGGCGCGAAGAGCTCTCTGAAAATATAACGGTTAAGTATCGAATTGATTTTCATTGTCGCACGAGTGGGACAAGATTATGCCGGCAGACGTGTTTTTACTATCGATATATGGGTATCCGCGGACCCAGCGAGCCGGCATTGTCACTCCGGTCGTTGCTCCGGGCATCCGGACGCGCGTTGTTTTAAGGCCAACCCTGAACCGTTTCGTCGCTGAATTGCATCTGGTACAGTCGATAGTATTCCCCCTTAAGGGCCAGAAGCTCTTGATGGCTGCCGGCTTCCCTTATTCGTCCGTTCACCAATACAATGATTTGATCGGCCTTGAGGATGGTCGACAAGCGATGGGCGATGACGAACGTCGTCCGCCCGCGCATGAGGTTTTCGAGTGCCTGCTGAACGACCTTTTCCGCTGCCGTGTCGAGAGAAGACGTGGCCTCGTCGAGAATCAGTATCGGGGCATCTTTTAAAAGCGCTCGCGCAATGCAAAGCCGTTGCTTTTCACCTCCCGACAGTCGCCCACCCAATTCACCAATTTTTGTGTCGAACTGGTGAGGGAAATCCAGGATAAAATCATAAGCGAAGGCTGCCTTGGCGGCAGCGACAATCTCCTTTTCAGATGCCTCCAGCCGTCCGTAGGCGATGTTGTTGCGGACGGTATCATTGAAAAGAATCGGTTCCTGGGTCACGATGGCGATCTGCCGCCTCAGGGATGCCAGGGAAACTTTACGAATATCAATCCCGTCAATGGTGATCGCGCCCTGAGAGATATCATAGAAGCGAGGAATGAGATTGACCAGGGAAGTTTTACCGCCGCCGCTCATACCGACGAGGGCCAGCACCTGACCGGGTTCTGCCTCAATATCGATATCTTGCAGAACCATATCGTCTTCGTATTTGAAATAAACCCGTTCGAACACCAGCCGGTGGGGCCTGTTAATGAGGTCAACCGGCTGGGAATCTTCTGTAATTTCTGATTCCCGTTCAATAACATCGAACACGCGGTCGGTAGCCGCAAGGCCGCGCTGAAGGGCGTTGTTGAATTTACTCAAATCCTTCACCGGCTTGTAAAGCAGAAGCACCGCCGTTAAGAAAGAGAAAAATGTTCCGGCGGTATAGGTGCCGGCAATCACCCGGGAACCACCGAACCAGATAATCAGCGCCGCTGCCAAGCCGCCGAGGAAGAGGTTGATGGGGCTGGTAATCACCCGCGCCTTGGTCTCTTTCATCTCCAGTCGAAACAAGTGTCGGGTTTTATCGAAAAATCGCCTCTTCTCGTGTGGTTCCATCCCGAAGGCCTTGACGATTTTGTTGCCGGCAAAGGTTTCGTGCATAAGGGCACTGAGGTCGGCCATCGCTTCCTGACATCCCGTGCTCGTCCGCCGCACCCGGCGCCCGAAGTATACGATCGGGAGAAAGGCTACCGGCAGCACGAGAACGGCAAAGGCCGCCAGTTGCCAAATTTGGAAGAAAATCACGAAAATCAGGCCCACGATGGTGAAACAGTCGCGCAAGGACCCGGTAATGGCTGTTGAGAGCATGTCCCTGACGAAATTGACGTCGTTGATGATGCGCGACATCAGGACGCCGGTGGTTTCTTTGCCAAAGAAGGAGAGCGGGAGATCTTGAATGCGGTCGTAAAGTCGGTTCCTCAGGCGGCGGATGATATCCTGTCCGACGAAGCTCATGCAGTAATCCCCGAAAAACATTGCCAGGCTGCGCAGCAGATAAAGACCGATGACGGCCGGAGGGACAAGTATGAGCATCCGGGCATCCTTATTGATAAAGATGCCGTCCAGAACCGGCTTGACGAGGTAGGCGGCGGTCGACGTACCGGCCGCCTCAACGAGCATGCAGGCCATGGCCAGCAGAAGCCGCGCGCGGTTCTCCTTGACCAGTGCAAACAGCTCCCGGTGACGGTTTTGGATCCGGAATCTCGACGTTTTTTTCACTTCACTTTTTTTCTCAACTCATCAAACCCAGGGCGATCTGCGCCACCCGCCGCGAAGCGCCCGGTCCTCCCAGCAACTGCCCGGCTGTCAGCAGGTCATTTTCCAGCCGTGCGAGTCTTTTCTCGTCGGCCAGCAAGTTGAAGACCTGATCGGCGATGTTTGCGGCCGTGGCCTGGTCCTGGATCAGTTCGGGAACGAGACGTCGTCCGGCAATCAAATTGATGAGTCCGATATGATCGACCCGAATCAAGGCCCTTCCCAGCCAGTAACTGATCGGAGAGACCTTGTAAATGATCACCATCGGTGTGCCGGCAATGGCCGCCTGCAGAGTGACGGTGCCGGAAGCCGCCACGATTAGACGACACCGTGCGAAGAGCCGCTCGACCGGTTCTTCGGAAAAGCTGATCGAGCCGTTTGTGCCCCGGCCCCTGAGCATCGCCTCAAGCAGCTTTCTGTCGACGGTCGGCGCGACCGAGACCGTGAATTTGAACTTGGGATCCTGTTTGTGCATTCTTTCGGCCGCGTCGAGCATGACCGGCAGCAGCCGCTTGATCTCAACCTCACGGGAGCCTGGCAGAAGCCCGATGAGGGTGTGCTCCGCGGAGTCCTCGGCTGTATCACCTTCTTTTTCGTTTGGGCAAGTGCGGTCGAGCAGCGGATGGCCGACAAAGGTCACCGGGATGCCGTGAACCGAGTAGAAATCGGCTTCGAAAGGTAGGATGACGGCCATGTGGCTGACCAGTTTACCGATTTTCTTGACCCGTCCGCGCCGCCAGGCCCAAATCTGAGGACTGATATAGTACAATACGGGAATGCCGAGTTTCCTGGCGGTCGAGGCCACCCGCAGATTGAAATCCGGGAAGTCGATCAGAATCAGCAGATCGGGCTTGAGGCTTTGGAGAAGTTTTTTGGCCACCGCCAGAGAACGGTAGACAACCGGCAGTTTGGCGATGACCTCAGTGATGCCGACCACAGTCAGGACGGCGGTATCGACCAGAATGCGCACCCCGGCCGAGGCCAGGGCCTTGCCGCCGATCCCGCAGAAAAAAATATTCGGGTTCGACCGCCGCATTTCTGCGACCAACTTGGCCCCGTGCTGGTCACCGGACGCCTCACCGGCAACGATCATAACGCATGCTTGTCCGGAAGAAGGCTTCATGCGAGGTTCAGACTCAGGTAGCGGTCGATTTTGCTGTTGATCTGCGCCATCACATCCAGGGCGATCCGCAGTGCGTCGCGCCCCACACGGCCGTCGACCTGCGGCGGTTTGCGGTTTCGAACCGATTGGATGAAAGCCTTCAGTTCTTCATCGAGTGCGTCTCCCGGTGGAAACGAGAGCTGCTGAATGTCCATGCCCGGGATCAGGCTGCTCGGATCGTGGCCCTCTCTCCTGATGACCGTGATGCGATGATCGACGAAATCGACCGACGTGTAACAATCCCGTTGGAAGAGTCTGATTTTGCGTTCGTCCTTGATTGAAATCCGGCTGGCCGTGACATTGGCGACACATCCGCTGTCGAACTCGAGCCGGGCGTTGGCGATATCGACCTCTCTGGAAACCACCGGAACACCGGCAGCGTGAACGCTGATCAGTTCGGCCTGGGCAAAGTAAGAAATAAGATCGATATCGTGAATCATCAGGTCGAGAACGACACTCACATCCGTGGCCCGCCCTCTAAACATGCTGAGCCGATGCGATTCGATGAACA
>JBAVJU010000274.1:0-8022 GCA_049687935.1 Desulfobacterales bacterium
TGTCCCGCAGATCCTCCACGCCCGGTTCGAACGTGGCCCTGAAATTGTTGTGTGCCTGGTAGACATTCGCGTCGCCGGCCAGCTTGACGAACGTGTGCCGAAACGAGGGGCCGACCTTGCCGATATCAAGTTCCCGTTCGGGCGTCGTGCCGGCCCAGGCCTTGACCGAAATTTTGTTCTCATCGGTCAGATCGTAACGGACGTAGTCCTTGGACTCGGACATCATGGCCGTCAGGGAAAGATCGGAGATGGCATCGAGCATCCGGCTGACCTTGGCCCTGTCGGCCGGATATTTTTGCTCGCCGATGGTCCAGCTGTCGTCGGCCCTGTTCAGACTGATGATCCCCTCGGGGCCGTTAATATCGATGCGGGTGATGGATTGGGCCGAAACCGGCGGCAGTTGCGGCAACCGGTAAAGGGTCCGGTCGGTTTGACGCGTCAACAGATAGATCGACAAGCCGACGATAACGACCACCAGAATGATGATTTCTTTCTTCAGCTTCATCGTCTTCCTCTCTTATCCTTGAAACATTTCCTGGATGCGTTTCTTGCGGGACATCCTCCGGAACCAGACGGCGACGCCGAACAGGACCACCAGGATCGGCAGCCCAGTGATGTTGAAGGCCTTGACGGCGGTTTTGGCGCCGGCGCCGATCGGTTGCAATGGGTTGAAATCCTGCTTCTTGCCGCGCAGGACGGCGATGTCTTCGCGGCCGTTCAAGGCGTCGACCACGTTCGAGATGAAGACGGCGTTGGCGCCCCGGCCCTGGGCATCGATCACATTGTCGGTCAGCATTTCCGAGGACGCCATAATGAAGATACGTCCCGGCTTGCCGCGTGAGATAAACGCGCCTTCGCTTTCGACCGGCACCGGAGCGCTTTCAGGATTTTCCACTGCCTGCGCTTGCAGCGGAGCGACCGGAGCGCTATTCGGTTTCTCATCCTGGCCGGCTTCGGGTTTGGCTTCATCGACCGCACTGGTATTGGCGTCGTCTCCAGCATCGGATGCGGCCGTTTTCTTTTCAGGCAGGGGTTTGCCGGTGAAATAGCTGCTGAAACCGCCTTCCAACAAGTACGCCAGCGGGAAGCTCTGAAGTTCATCTTCACTCTGGGGCGGCTGGATCAACTCCGGGTTGAGGTTAATCCGTCCCCGCATTTCCCATGACTTCGCCGAGGAAGAAAAAACCCGATAGGCTTTTATGTCGCTCTCCTTGAGTCGATCCTCTGTCAGCTCCAACGGAGAGATGCGGACCGCCACCAGGCGGTTGATGTTTCGCATGAACTCGAGGTCGTGATTGATCCTCTGGTTTTCGATCAACGGGGCGAAGTAGATCGGCCGTTCGCCGCCTCCCAGAGACTGCGGCATTTCCTGCCTGAAGCAATTTTTATCCATCACATAGGACTGCTTGACGCGGATGCCATAATGATCGAGCAGTTTTTCCAGGCCCGTTTTGAGAGGTTCGTAACGGGGACCCGGATTGAAGCCGGGGGGCATCTGCTGCTGCGGCATGATCTCATTAAAACTGTCCGGTATGAGCAACAAATCCTTACCCTGCATCAGAAACTGATCGATCTGAAACAGTTCCTCGTCGCTGAAGTTTTCGGTGGGGCGGGCGATCACCAGACAGCGGAGACTCGACGGGATCTGGCCGTCTTTGAGATTCACATCCTTGATGGTGTAATTTTGTGAAACAACCGTCCGGAAATTGTTCAATGTTTCCGCGTTTGGCTGCTCAGCGGGGTTCGCATGCGGCTGCGGCATGAGCGGAGGGGTTCCCTTGTCCGTCAGGTAGCCGATATTTTCGTTGATATCGATCAACGATTCGATGTTTTCACCGATCACATTTTCAAGCGTGTCCGGAGCGACCAGCTCATAGCGGGTTCCGATAATGGGTATCCGCAGAACGTTGACGAGCTGCAGCGTGGCGGTTTTGCCGCCATGTTCCAATACGAGGCCGACGGTGCCCTCACCGGCGGTGAGGCTCTCACGCGGCAGATCGGGCCACTTGAGGCTGAGCAGGTTGATTTTCTTTGCCTGCAGTTCTCGCGCCGCGTCAGGGTCGGTGGAGGGGTCCAGACGAACGTACGCGAGCTTGTTCAACAGGGTGGGATTGAGTTTGGCGACAATGGCGCTGACG
This sequence comes from Desulfobacterales bacterium, assembly GCA_049687935.1. Lineage (GTDB taxonomy): Bacteria > Desulfobacterota > Desulfobacteria > Desulfobacterales > SG8-13 > JARFQH01. The sequence continues at coordinate 2,139 of JBAVJU010000274.1, forward strand.
CGCTGGGGAAGATCGGGCAGATCATTGAGCCCGATGACGGGCGCGACTTTGTTCAGGGAAGAAGACAGGAAGAGCGCGATTCGGATTTTGCCCTGCAACCGCAGCAGGGCGCTGACTTTATTGTTCAGCTTCATGATGGCGGTCGTCAACTGGTATTCCAGACGGTCGACGGAGGTTATGGTCGGGATGCGTTCGATCAGGTCGCCGTGAAGGATCACCAGACCCATGTAAGCCTTCTGGAACTTGACCTCGTCTTTTTCGATGACCTGGATCTGAATCGGACTGATGCCGTAGTTGTCGGCCAGATCCTGATTGGTTTGGGCGCCGGGCTTGAGGTCACCCTCTTCCGGACTGACATCGAAAAAGCGGTAGTTGAAGTACTTGCCGGCATAGATGGCGTATTCTTCGAGCAGGTCGCGCAGGTATCGTTCAGTGCTGTTGTATGGTGCCGGCAGGTTCTTGGTAAAGAAGACATTGATGGTCAGCGGTTCGGAGAGCGTGGCGACCGTCCGGCGGCTGGCGTCGGAGAGCGAATAGGCTCCGTTGGCGGTCAGATCGAACCGCTGAAAAAGGGTAATGCCGGCCAGGTTCACCAGCACCACTGCGACAAGGTAGACGAAAAACTTGACGTACTTTCCGCTTTTGACCTTTCCCACGATACACGATCTCCTTAATTTTTATCTTCGAGCACCAGGTGGGCGGCGTATAACCCGATGAAGCAGATGCTGAGAAAGTAGATGATGTCACGCGTGTCGACAATGCCTTTGGAGATGTTTTGAAAGTGCTGGTCGACGCCCAGATATGCCACCGCTCCTAGAATGCCCCGCGGCAGAAAAAAGAGCATCCGTTCGAACAGGGTCAGCGCGAAGCAGATGGACATCCCGATGATAAAGGCGACGATTTGATTGCGGGTCAGGGAGGACGCGAAAAGTCCGATGGCGGAAAAGGCGGCCCCCAGCAGCACGGCGCCCAGATACCCCCCGATGACCGGGCCCCAGTCGAGCCGGCCGAGAACGGCGACCGTGACAACATAGCCGACGGTCGGGACCAGCATGGCGACGATAAACGCCACCGCAGCCGCGAATTTGCCGAGAATCACGTCATTGAAGCTGACCGGCAGGGTCAGCAGGGTTTCATAGGAACCGACGTTGAGTTCCTCGGAAAAGAGTCGCATCGTGACGGCCGGGACGACAAAGGCCATGATGATCGGCAGCATGGAAAAAAAATTCCTGAGGCTGGCCTGTTCCAGGATGAAGAAGGTGGTGAAAAAGAACCACCCGGTCACCAGAAGGAAGATGGCGATGACGATGTAGGCAATCGGCGAAACGAAATACGTACCGAATTCTTTTCTGAAAATGGGAACGGCCGCTCGCATTTCAGTTCTCCTTGGTCAATTCGCGAAACACGGTTTCAAGGGTCCGGGACTCCTGATAAAACTCCAGCAACTCCCAGTCGGTTTGTTTGACGGTGCGGTAGATCTCACCCCTCAGGTCTGTGGTGGACGGCACGGAAAGCGTGACCTTCAGCTGGCTATTGACGGCTTCCAGCCTGACAACTCCTTGCACGCCCGTGGTGGCGGACAGTTTCTGCCTCACGACGTCGCTGTCGGCCTGCTGCAGGGTGAGATGGATCAGGCTGGTGCCGCCCGCCGATTGCTTCAATTTGTCGATGTCGCCGTCGGCCACGATTTTGCCGCGGCTGATGATCACGACGCGATCGCAGGTGGCTTCGGCTTCGCTCAGGATGTGGGTCGAAAGGACAACCGTTTTTTGCTTGCCGATGCGTTTGATGATGTCCCGGATCTCGACGATCTGGTTGGGATCCAACCCGGAGGTCGGTTCGTCCAAAATGAGGATTTCCGGATCGCTCATCATGGCGTGCGCCAGTCCCACCCGCTGCCTGAAACCCTTGGACAGCTCTGCGATCGGCATGTGCATCACCGGGTTCAATCCGCACAGATCACCGAGTTCGCGAATGCGTGCAGACTTCCGGTCCGGCGGAATTTCACGAATATCGGCCACGTAGTTCAAATAGTCGAACACCAGCATGTCATGGTAGAGCGGCGCCGACTCGGGCAGGTACCCCATGATTTTCTTGATTTCGATAGGGTGCCGGTCGATGTCGAGTTCCTTGACCCGGATCGTTCCGGTGCTGGGTCGCAGGAACCCGGTCAGCATTCTCAGGGTGGTCGTCTTGCCGGCGCCGTTAGGCCCCAGCAGACCCAGGATTTCTCCCTTTTGAATCTCGAAGTTGATCTGATCCACAGCGGCGATGTCGCCATAATTTTTGGTCAGATTTTCGACGTGGATCATCGGTTGCTCCTTTTTGTTTCAATCGGTCAGGATCACGGGACGTCAACCGCAGGGGCCGATGGGAAATTTTTCAAAACCGTACTTATAAAAAAAAGCCTGTCGATTGTCAACCCACACAGGAATACATTTAATTGGTTTGATGCATCACAGGAAGCACTAACGCTTGGCGGTGGGGTTAAATCGGCGCCGGACGGTCGAGTAGTGTCAGAATCTTTTTCGACGTATACTCGCCGACATCCGCCAGGCCGTCGATCGGCATGAAATCTGCGGCATTGTTCGAAAAGAGGCACGTCACGGAGGCGGGAAACTCTTCATCGGCGCGGTAGAATATGTAGCACAGTGAAATTTTTGGCAGCGGGCGCACCAGAAAACTGAAGTCTCCACCGGCCAGGTGCGATGACGGCGCGCCCTGCAGGGCGCGCGTGATCAGCGGTTGCGCCGCTTCGATGCGATCCACCTGCAGTGCCAATGGGGTTTCGGTGTGGGTGGTGAAGGCGCCGGCGTAGGGCATGCTGTTCGGCAGCTCCTTGAAGGCTTTCAACGGTGCCACTATCTGAGGTGACGGTCCGACATGGCGGGCGTATAGGGAAATAAGGATTCCCGGAACACCGCTTTCACGGCGGTCGTTCAGGAAAACGCCCTTCGGCGACATCCGGCAGGTTTCACCGAACGCCTCGAAAACGAAACAGTCGCCGTCCCGCTCTGCGGGCAGCGTCGACGACAAGCGCTCGAGAGGCGCTTGGTAAAGAAGACGCAGATTTTCTTCGATAATTTTGGCGTAGTTGTCAGACATCGGCGGTATCCTGCCGGGAAAGGGTTCACATAAAAAAAGTCTGCAATTTTGGGCGTTGCGGGGAGGCTAACGGGAAACCAATACCGTGTCAAGCGAGCACGGCACGCAAGACTTCGGATTGCGGCAGATGAGCGGGCTACAATATCTTTGGCGGTTGACAAAACCCGTATCTTGAACCACAAGAATATGATACGTCTTTTTCAGCCCGCCGGACCGGTCGTGGATGGGCACATGGAAATTCAGAACTACAGAGAGAGAGAGGTCTAACGGCCTATGGTGATTCCTGTTGCACCCGGCATGGAGGGTTTGATCTTCGACTGTGATGGAACGCTGGCCGATACGATGCCGATTCATATAGCGGCGTGGTGCGATTCTTTTGCCGCGCACGGGGTTGCGTGTCCCGAGGACTTCATTCAGAGCGTCACGGGCATGCCGGCCGAGAAAATCGTCGCGGTCTTCAACCAGCGGTATCACCATCACATCGATGCCCTGGCCTTCGCCGCCGAAAAGAACCGCCGGGCCCGTGAACGACTTTCAGAGGCCGCACCGATCGATCCGGTCGTCGATATCGTCCGGCGCTGCCGGGGGATATTGCCGATGGCCGTCGCTTCGGGCGGCACGCGCGACAACGTGATGCTGACCCTCGACGTCCTGGGCCTGGCGGACTGTTTCGAGACCATTATCACCGCCGATGACCCGGTCAAGCCAAAGCCCGATCCGGACATCTTTCTTGAAGCCGCCCGGCGCATGCGGGTCGAACCGTCGCACTGCCAGGTTTTCGAAGACGGTGATGCCGGTCTGGAAGCGGCCCGCACGGCCGGAATGGTGGCCACGGATATCCGTCCATTTCTCGGGCGGGAAAACTGACATGCAGCACCTGCGCCTGGTACCGCCGGTGATCATCGCGCATCGGGGCTATCGGAAACGGTACCCTGAAAATACGCTGGCCGCTTTTACAGCGGCTTTCGACGCCGGTGTGGGCATGGTAGAGCTGGACGTAACCCTGACCAAGGATCGCCGGGTCGTGGTGCTGCACGACGATACCCTCGACCGGACCACCGATGGTCGCGGCCGAGCCCGCGGCTTCACCTTGGATGAGCTGAAACAGTTGGATGCCGGGAGCTGGTTCGACCCGCGCTTTACCGGCGAACGCCTGCCCACCTTGGAAGAGGTGTTGGACCTGTGCGCCGTTCGCGGAATGGTGAACATTGAAATCAAGGCCGATGCTTTTGAAGCCGCCCGCCAGGCGGATGCCATCGAGGAACAGGTGCTGACCGCAGTGGCGGAAAGGGGAATGGGCGACCGCGTACTGATCTCCAGTTTCGATGTGCGTTTTCTCGCCCGAATTGTCGACCGGAACAATGCTCCGGCGGTTGGCGTGTTGACCGAACGGCGCATCGAATCCGATCCACTGAGCCTTTGCAAAAGCCTGCGGGCCTTTTCCTGGCATCCGGATTTTCGCAGCGTCACCACCGCAAGGGTTCGGGCCATGCACGCTGCCGGCATCATGGTGTTCCCCTACACGGTCAACCAACCCGACGATTTTCGGCGCCTGCTGCTGATGGGGGTCGACGGAATTTTCACCGATGATCCGCCGCTGATGCAGACCGTTATCGGTCGTGCCGCCGGAAAGGAATCGTCACCAACCTGATATCAACGAGATGGGCTTATGCTGCTTGAAGTCGTCAATCCGTTTGATCAGAAGATTTATGTCGAGCTGCCCTTTGACACGGACACCCGGGTCAGGAAAAAAATCCACACGGCCCGCCGCGCCTTCGAGCAGTGGCGCCGGTTGCCGCTGGGCGACCGAATCGGAGCCGTCAGGGAAGGGCTGAATTACTTTCGCACGCACAAGCAGGCGATCGCCGAAGAGATCAGCTGCCAGATGGGAAAACCACTGGCCCAGTCCCGCGGCGAGTTCGGCGGTTTTTTCGAACGGGCTTACGTCCATCGCAGCTGTTACGACGTCTTTATCGAGCGTGTCGAGGCCGTGATGTCCGAATACCGCCTGGGAGATCCCCTGGACGAAAACACCACCGTGGGGCCTCTGGCATCCAGCGCTACGCTGGATCTTCTGGACCACCAGGTGGCGGATGCGGTCGCCAGGGGCGCCCGGTTGATCCTGGGCGGCAAGCGCATGGCGGCTACCGACGGCAATTTCTACCTGCCCACCCTGTTGGTCGATGTCCCCAACGACGCCGAGGTGATGCAGGCCGAGAGCTTCGGACCGATCCTGCCCGTTTTGGCGGTCGGGAGCGATCAAGAAGCGGTGGAGCGAATGAACGATTCACGTTTCGGCCTGACGGCCTCCGTGTGGACCGGCAGCCGAGAGAAGGCGGAGTGGTTCGCCCGGCGCCTGAAGGTCGGCACCGTTTACCAGAACCGCTGCGATTATCTCGACCCGGCCCTGCCCTGGACCGGGGTCGGCGACAGTGGCAAGGGGTCGAGTCTCTCGACGTACGGATACTATCACTTGACACGCCGCAAGAGCATTCACTTCCGGACTGAAACCTGAACGGCCGCAGACAGCCGATGCCGCCGTCGGGATGAGGAGCTGATTCGAATTTCTGGATTTACGACATGGCCGAATGAATCATCAAAGATAGGCGGATGTCATCTGCCGCGATAGTCTCTAGTCGGGCGTGACATGCGCCGCCGTGATGCCGCCGTCGACCGTGAAGGCGGTACCGGTGATATAAGAGGCGTCATCCGATGCCGGGAAAAACGCCGCCCGGGCCATTTCTTCCGCTTCGCCGAAGCGTCCCATCGGAATGTGTAC
>JBAVJU010000275.1:0-2976 GCA_049687935.1 Desulfobacterales bacterium
TGACCCGCCGGCTGATCTCCTATAACACCGTCAACCCGCCGGGAAACGAGCGGGAATGCGCCACTTTCATCGGCGACCTGCTGAGTGCGGGCGGTTTCGATGTCGGGTATCATGAATTTGCGCCCCGAAGAACGAGCCTGGTGGCCAGGAAAATATTCAACGGTGACCGACCGCCCTTGTGTTTCTCCGGTCATCTGGACACCGTGCCTCTCGGGTTGTCGCAATGGGCCGGCGATCCTTTCGGCGGCGATACAGACGGCGACAGGATTTACGGCCGGGGGTCCTCCGACATGAAAGGCGGTCTGGCGGCCATGATCCTCGCCGGGCTTCGGATTGCCTCGATGACCGGCGGGTCGTCGGGGATTGTGCTGGTTCTGACGGCCGGTGAGGAAAACGGCTGCGAAGGGGCAACGTATCTGGCTTCACAGAGAGACATCCTCGGTCGGGCCGGGGCCCTGGTGGTCGGAGAGCCGACATCCAACTATCCGATCCTCGGGCACAAGGGCGCCTTTTGGCTGGAAGCCGTGGCGACCGGCGTCACGGCGCACGGATCCATGCCGGAGCAGGGTGTCAACGCCATACACAAGGCGGCCCGGGCGATCGTGCGGCTCGACGGATTCGATTTCGACACCGCGCCTCATCCGGTGCTCGGCAGGCCGACCGTTAACGTTGGAACCGTTACCGGCGGCATCAACATCAATTCAGTGCCGGACCGCGCCGTTTTTACAATCGATATCCGTACGGTTCCCCCGCAGAGCGGCGACCGGATTTGCCGAGCGCTTCAGGCATGGCTTGGAGAAGATGTCGCGCTGAAAATGATCAGCGAATCTCCCGCAGTGGCCTCAGACCCGCAAGACCGGTGGGTGAGGGAAGTGTTTGACGTGATGGAATCTTATATCGCTGAGCGTCCCGTTCCCCGCGGGGTGTCGTACTTTACCGATGCATCGGCCCTGACGGCAGCGTTTGGCCATCCTCCAACGGTCATTCTCGGTCCCGGAGAACCGGGCATGGCCCACAAAACCGATGAATTCTGCCGCCTTTCCAGGATCGAGGAAGCGACGGCCGCCTACACCGACATTGCCAGAAAGTGGTGCGATCTTTAATCGAACATGGATGGAAACCATTTAACTTTTCGGCGGCGGCGGATATTGCGCCAGGATTTTGTCCACGAGAGTGTTGACTTCCTCCGTGTTTTTAGCCGGGTCTGACTGCCACCCCAGCCGTCGGGTGCCGGAGCCTCTCCAGATGAGTTGCCCGGTTTTGGTATCGTAGAGATTAATAACCAGCAATCCCTCTTCGTAACTGTCCACAACCGGCGTTCCGACGCCGATACCGCCGAAGGACCCCCCGCCTCCGATACCGAAACCGGTGCCGATACTCACCGGAGACGAATCGACTTTAGCCTGGACAGCCAAACTGTAGGCAACCAAAAAATCGGCGCTCCCCTGGTCGGTTTTCCGGTACCCCTTTGCAATCAGGGCGCTCTCGACGGCTTTGCGGATGCGTCCATCGAGCAGTGGATTGTCAATCCGAATATCTCCGGTTTGCGGCTGGGCGGCCGACTTCCAGTCGAATGTCTTGTAGGCGGCAAAGTCCGTACCGGGTTCGTAATCCTGGCTGACCCTGACACCGGCACAGCCTCCCAGGGTCACCACGATTAACAGATAAAAAGCCTGCTTGACGATGTGCATGGGTTCCTCCCGAAAAATTCTCACGTGCGGTTCCTAAATCAGCGCCGGATCCCATTCATGGTGTCAAGCGCTTACTTTCCCGGCAGCGGTGGATACTGAGCCAGGATTTCCCCAACGGTGCGGTTGACCATTTCGGTGGTTTTTTCAGGCGTCGATTGCTGGGAGACGCGCCGGGATCCGATCCCGCGCCAGAACAACTGATGTGTTTCGGCATCCGTGAAGTCGACGATCAGTGTTCCGACCTCGTATTGATTGACATAGGTCGTGTAGTCGATTCCGCCCCAATACGGGTAGGGGTATCCCCAGTAGCCGTAGGGGTAGCCTCCCCATCCAAATGCCGGTCCGACGGTGTCGATTTCGACCTGGGTTCTGACCACGAGTTGATAGGTTACGAGGAAATCCGGCCGGCCGCCATCGGCTTTCGGATAGCCCCTTGATTTCAGCGTCGTTTCGATCGCGTTGCGGATGCGGCGGTCCATGAAGGGGCTGTCGATTAAAACGTCGCCGCTCTTTTGGGGCGGTTCGGGAGCCCAGGCAAACGTGCGGTAAGAAACGAAATGTGTCGACGGATCGTAATCCTGGCTCACTTGTATTCCGGAACACGCGCCGACAATGACGATCACAAAAAATATCGACGCTAACCTTAGGGTTCGCAAAAAAATGAGTTGGTGATTTCGGGCGTTGAGGCGCCCGGCCGGCAAGGCGTAAAATCGCAGGAATATCTGGATATTCCGAGATTTTGCAACGCAGCCGGGCGGGATGCATCGGCGTCCAAAATGGACGGTTATTTTAGAGCGAGCCCTGAGTCTTTGAAGCATCATTCCTCCGTCCTCATTCCCTGCGTTCGTCAGAACGTTTAGAGGAATCGCTATCATTTCTATAGTGAGACTTGAAAGCCTCGAGCGCATCCTTCATTGCGTTCCAGGCGTGTTCGCTTTCTGCTTTCAAATGCGCCCATGTACCTTCTCCGGCCGCTCGAATTTGCTCCAGTTTTCGGTCGCCTTCCCGGCGCTTTTTGCGCAATTCGTCTATTTGGGCCTGGTACTTATCCGTCATGTCGGTCTTGATCTTTCGAAACTTTTCCTCAAGTGCATCGATCTCCAGGTTCCACCCATCCAACCGATCTTTCATTTTTCTAATGAACTCATCTCGCTTCGACATCGGCCGCCTCCTTCGTAACATTTTTGACGCTTTCGGTCCTATGACATAGCCTAACGTCACGCATCCGGTCGATTCTGATCCACGTAGATCAATTTTTCGGTGTCAAATCCCAATTGCTCAGCCC
>JBAVJU010000276.1:0-3227 GCA_049687935.1 Desulfobacterales bacterium
TCGGCTCCTGCGTCGACAACAGCCGGATCCTGATCGCCTGCGCCGAAATGGTGAAAGAAGGCGGCCTGGGCGAGAGCATCGCCGACCTGCCGGTGGCCGGGGCCGCACCGGAGTGGATGAGCGAGAAGGCGATCAGCATCGGCCATTACTTCGTGGCCTCGGGTGTCTACACCGTGTTCGGCGTCACCTTCCCGATCGTGGAAGATACCAAATTCTACAAACTGCTCTTCGACGGCCTGGAGAAACAAGGGCTCGGCAAGTGGGGATTTTCGCCCGACCCCTATGAATTGGCCCGCATGATGATCGAGCACATCGACAAGAAGCGCAAGGCCTTGGGTATCGACAAGGCCCGCGAGCGGGTGCTGATGGATATGGCCGACCGCCAGAAGTTGGAAGTCGCCTAACCGTCACTCAAACAAAATAACAAAGAGGGGCTCGACATCGAGCCCCTTTTTTGGGTCCACTCTCAGTATGGTAAACATTTTGCTAAGAAAGCGGGTCACATCCCTAGCCTAGTTTCCGTCCATAAATGGCCCTTTTCAGCAATTACGGCGTCAATCGGCGGAATCGCTTGTGTGCGGCCGGTGAGCAGATAAAGCGAATGCTCAACCGGAAATGTCGGTGAACAGCTGAGGGTCTCGGTGCCCGGCGAATTGGCGAGCGGCACGGTAGCGCTCTTCGATCAGGTCGGCCAGCTGCGCGACATCTTCCAATCCAAAGGCGGGAACGCCCAAATCGATCGTCGTGTCCGTGACGAAGGCAATCAACTGGTCATCGCCCCGGCAAAGGGGTTCCGAGTGCGCTGCCTGACGAAACACCTCTATTTTCGGCATGGGTCCGGATTTGAATCCCTCGGTCAGGACCAGGTCGACGTCGTCGAAATATTTTTCGATTCCTTCCAGGTTCGCGGAAGGCATGCTCTTGACCATGGCAATGGTGTGGGGTGCCACCACCATAACGGTATCGGCCCCGGCCTGCTTGTGCCGCCAGCTGTCCTTTCCCGGTTTGTCCATCTCGATTTTGTGGGCCGAATGCTTGATGGTGCCGATCCGCATACCCCGACGCTTTAATTCCGGGACCAGTTTTTCGATCAACGTCGTTTTCCCGCTTCCGGATTTACCCACGATCGACAGAATAACCGGCATCTTACCTCCAAATAACTGCATGCGCACGCGAAACAGCTTCGCGATGAAGATCATTCCTCGCCGGTTCGCGGCGATCAGCGCCCCTGCCGACAGGAGCCGGCAAACGAGCGGAAACTAACCCCAGGGGTCACTGTTGTCAACCCAAATTCCGATTGATAACCGCGCTGGAATGTTTATAGTATCGAAAATTTAGACCGTTCCGGACTGAGGTGACAGCCTGCAAGTGATAATCGATGGCTCTTCTCGAAGTTAAAAACCTGGTCAAAAAGTACGGCCGAACGGAGGCCGTCAGAGGGGTTTCCTTTGCCATTCCGCAGGGAACCTGTTTCGGCCTATTGGGTCCGAACGGCGCCGGCAAAACAACGACCATAGAGGTCATCGAGGACATCATCACACCGACGGAAGGCGAAATCCTCTACAAGGGCCGGCCGCGAACCGATACGTTTCGGGCAGAGGTGGGGATTTTGTTTCAGCAAACCGCTCTGCTGTCATTTCTGACGGTCCGCGAAACCCTGGCCACTTTTCGAAACCTGTATGCGAAAACAGCCGATCTGCAGGAACTGATCGTCATGTGTCACCTGCAGGACTTTCTGAACCAATACAACGACCGCATATCGGGTGGGCAGCGGCAGCGGTTCATGCTGGCTCTGGCACTGGTCAACAAACCCGAACTGGTTTTCCTTGACGAACCGTCCACCGGTCTCGATCCCCAGGCGCGCCGCAATCTCTGGGAGATCGTTCAGAACATCAAAGCCGGCGGCCGAACCATTGTGCTGACCACCCACAACATGGAAGAAGCACAGGCCCTGTGTGACGAGATTGCCATCATGGATTACGGCCGCATCATCGCACGGGGGTCTCCCGCTGAGCTGATCAAACGCCACTGCGGCGGTGTCACCGTAGAGTTGCCGATAACGAATGTCAACCCGTCGCTGCCGCCGCTTTCCATTGCCTCCCAGGTTGTTCAGGACAGAATCGAGATGATGACCGATGATCTCAACGGCTTTGTGGCGGAACTCGTCGCCAAGAATATCGACCTGAAGGACATGGCGGTGCGGTCGCCGAATCTTGAAGATGTCTTCCTCACATTGACCGGACGTCAACTGAGAGAATAACGATGCAGTTCAAAAGGCTCTGGACGCTTTTTGTCGCCAGAAATCGAGAATTTTTACGTGATCGGGCCGCATTCGGGTGGAACTTCCTGTTCCCGTTCCTGATCATTGGCGGATTCGGCCTGATTTTCGGCAGTGACCGCTATGCCGAATACAAGGTCGGCGTCTTTCCGGTTGAAACCGAAAACGTGGTGCCCGCATCTGTGGACATTCCCGAACAGTTTCGTCGGACACAATACATCCAGTTCGTCGGGTTCAAAACCGCCGCCGAGGCCTTCGACAAGCTCAAACACTACAGAATCGATTTTTTAATAAAGGCCGGTCCGCCGCCCTACCCTTACTGGCTCAACAATACATCTCCCAAAGGCTACATCGTGGAAAAAATCTTCCGCAGCAGCCTGCTGCCGCCGGATCTGAGTCTGCCGGCCCGGAAGAATGAAATCAGCGGACGGCAGATCCGTTATGTCGACTGGTTTTTTCCGGGAATTCTGACCATGAACATGATGTTCAGCGCATTATGGGGGGTGGGATACGTGGTCGTGCGCTACCGCAAGAACGGCGTTCTGAAGCGCTTGAAGGCGACACCGCTGACGGCCTTCGAATATCTGAGCGCCCAGATGCTCTCGCGGATTTTTCTGCTGATGTTCACCCTCGCGGTGGTTTGGATCGGTTGCGATGTGATCTTTTCATTTCATGTTGAAGGCTCATACGTGGATCTGGCGGTCGTTTTTTTCGTCGGCAGTCTCAGCTTGACCGCGCTGGGGTTGGTCATCGCATCGCGGGGAACCAGCGAGGAATTTGCGACCGGATTGTTGAACTTCATCGCATGGCCGATGATGTTTCTGTCGGAAGTATGGTTCTCGATAGAAGGGGCGCCCCACTGGGTCAAAAGCTTTGCAAATATTTTTCCCCTGACTCACCTGCTGAAGGCCGTCAGAAAGATCATGAACGACGGCGCCGGTCTCATCGA
>JBAVJU010000277.1:0-12744 GCA_049687935.1 Desulfobacterales bacterium
TCGTCATAATGGGAATATGGCTGGCAGCGATCCCGATGGCAACCGCCATGCAGGGTCATGACAACAGCGGCAGCGGTCATGCCGACGGCGGCACCGCGGGGCATGGATCCGGCAAGCACGGTGGTGCCGCCCACAGCAGCCCCGGCATTTTCATGCACGAAGCGGTCGCTGAGGGCGTGCGCGCCGAGTTCCAGGTGATGAGCCTTGAGAGCATGAACATGAAGGACCCGGCGGGCAACACCCATCACATCATGGTGAAGCTGTTTTCTGACGGTTCCGGCGGGCAACTGAAAGATGCGGTCGGAAAGGTAAAGATCATCAGCCCGTCGAAAAAGGAAACCGTTACCGAGCTCAAGGACTACAGCGGCATCTTTGCGGCAAACTTCACGGTCGCCGAGCCGGGCGACTACGGCGTCATCTGCCTGCTCAAGGTCAACGACAAAAAGCCCCTTTACAAGTTCTGGTACCCCTACACGAACTAATTTCTTACGGGGCAGCAACTACCCGTCGGTCAGCCAGGCACCGTGCGAATGGGTAGCAGTATTTTGGGGTATACTGATAATCCTGGATCGTGGCCTTGAGCCCGGCTTTTCGACAAGCTGCTTGAGACCCAAAAAATGATCTTAACTCTGAACCATGCGGCCAATCGGCAGTCCGGTCTGACAGCACCGGGCCGCAAGGCGAAAGTATCGTCATGCTGAGAATCAAGTCGCTGGAAAAACGCTTTGCGCTCTTTCTCCTCGTTCCGGTCGTCCTGCTGCTGGTGGCCATGGGCGTGGCGGGCTTCATTTATGCGCGCCGGATCATGCTCCTCCAGTGGGAGGAATCGGCCATTCTCCGCCTGCAGCGCTCGGCCCACTTAGTGGATATGCGGCTGTCCCGCCCCAAGGAACTCGTGCGGCTCTATCTGGAAAGCGACCGTGGACACATGGGACAGCCGGTGCGAAACGCGGTTTTCAACCAGCTCGTCAAAACGCCCGGCGTGATTCGCGTGGAAAAGACGCCGGGCGGAACCGGACCGCCCCCCGAAGGACCCCCGCCCCAGTCCGGAGGAGCCCGCGGCCACCAAATGATGCACGGCGGAGCCACGGCAGCCGGTCCGCGCCGCATGTACGCCGGCAATCTGAACATCACCCTTCCCCGCTACGATGCCGACCTGGCAAACGAAACCGTTTCCCTGATTGCCCGGATCGTGGACGATAACGAACAGCAGATCGAGGCCATCGAGGTGGTGATGGACTTCAAGTTCCTCATAAGCGATCTGCCCCGCTCTGGATGGTGGAACTACAGAACCTCATTTCTCGTCGACGATGAAGGGCGCATCCTGGTGGGCAGCGACAATTCGAAGCACCGGCGGCTGGGAGACACCGGCAATCCACTGGAGCAATCCACCCTGGAGGCCCTTAAGAGCAAAACTTCCGGCACTATCAGGGGCAAGGGGTTCCCGCCTGATGAAATCAGCGGGTTCTACCACCTTATGGAGGCACCATGGACCATCGTGGTGTTCGCGCCCGGCGGGGAAATCCTCGCGCCCATCATCCAGTACCGAAACATCTACGGGATCACGCTTTTGCTGACCATGCTGACGATCCTCGTATTGATCCGACGCGCCGTCGGCCGCACCGCCCGCTCGGTGCGGCAACTGTCATCCGCCGCCGAACGTATCGCCAGGGGTCGCTTCGGGGAGCCTCTCGACGTTTCCTCCCAGGATGAAATCGGCGATCTGACCCGCAGCTTTAACACCATGTCCCGCCAGCTCAAAGAGCGGATGCAGATGAAACGGTCCCTCAACCTGGCCAAAGAGGTCCAGCAAAACCTGATTCCGTCTGCGGATCCGAAAATCGACGGCCTCGACATCGCCGGCCGGAGCGAGTTCTGCGACGAAACCGGCGGAGACTACTATGACTACCTCGAGGACAACGACGGCCCCGGCCGCCGTATCCGGATCGTGATCGGAGACGTGGCCGGCCACGGGGTGTCCTCGGCGCTGCTGATGAGCGGTGTTCGCGCCGGCTTTCGGCAGCGCCATTCCCTATCCGGGAGTATCGAAGAGGTGGTCGCGGACCTCAACCGGCAGGTCGCCCTGGATGTGGGCGGCAGCGGCCGCTTCATGACCCTCTTCTGCCTGGAGATCGACGTCGAGTGCCGCTGCGCCAGTTGGGTCAGGGCCGGCCACGAACCCGGCTTTCTCTATCGGGTGAAGGATGATCGCTTCGAGCCTCTCATGGGAAAGGGAATCCCTCTCGGTATCGAGAAAGAGACCACTTATTCAGCCCGATTCATCGATCGTCTCGAACCTGGCGACATGTTTATCCTGGGTACAGACGGTTTATGGGAGACGACCGACCCCAGCTACGAGATGTTCGGCAAGCGGCGATTCAAGGAAATAATCCGGGTCCACCGCGACGAAGAAGCAGCCTCGCTGCTGTCTGTCGTCTTCGATGAAATCCATGCATTTGCCCGAGGCAAGGTCCTCCAGGACGACATGACCCTTATCGTGGTAAAAATCGCCTGAAACCAACCCGGTCGGGTTAAGATGACAGGTGCCGGGGCAACGGGGCTGAAGGGTGCGCCCCACCGCCACGTGCCGGCATTCGGGTGCCGCCGCAACCACCCGGCCAAGAAGATTGTCCCATGGATAGAATCAACATTTTCCTCAAATGGACCCTGATCGCTTTTTTGGTGGTGGTCATCACCGTACTTCACTACAGCACTGGCGGCGGCCATACCGGCCTGCACATCATCTATCGGGAGCTGTATTTTCTTCCGATTCTGCTGTCCTGCATCTGGTTCGGCTTATACCAGGGTCTCGGCACCTCCGTGGTCATCGGCCTGATATACCTCCCCCACGCCTTCATCTACTCAGATCCCCATAGATCGCCGGCGACCGTGAGCGTGCAGATCCTGGTTTTCGTGGCCATTGCAGCCGTGCTGGGAGTTCTGACGGAGCGCCAGCGACAGCGATAGCAGCAGGCGGCGGACGTCGAACGGCTGGAAGTGCTTGGTCGGGCCGCGTCCATCGTTGGTGAAGAGATCAACACCAGCCTGGGCATCCTGCGGGGTGCGCTCATGCGGCCCGACGCGACCGAGATTGTGGCGGCACCGCAGTACGCTCGGGAACTCGACCGCCTTCATGAAATCGTCGATGTTCTGATTACTTTCCGGTCGATAAAACCGGACGGACATGGTTTGGCGCTGGCCGCCTCCCGCAAATACCTCCGGGAAATCGGCGGGGATATCCGCGTCGAAAACGAACCGGAAAAAGGGGCGCGATTCACCGTGGTGATCCCTCGCGAAGACGTAAAGGCACTGCTGAACGGGTCGGCGTGAGCCACGGGACGCGTGCATGCCATAAGATAGCCGGCTCGAGCGAGCCGGCAATTTTTCACTCTGCCACCGGCAGCTCGCCCTTCATCGGCAACGACCGTCGGCACTTTCATCGGTTGGGACCGGTCAACTGGTTCTTCGTCTGCGCCCCATTCCCATTCCGCGACCGCCCCCCATTCCCCTGCCACCTGTGCCGGCATGCAGTTGCGCGTTGGCCTCTGTGGTCGGATTCAGGCCGCCGCGTTTGAAAAGCTCGACGACGTCGCGGACGGTTCCCGCCTGCCCGGTGTAGAGCTGAATCCCGGCGGCATTGAGCGTCTGGACCGCGTTCGGGCCGCAATTTCCTGTGATCACAGCGTCCACCTTCTTCGAGGCGACTTGCCCGGCGGCCTGAATTCCGGCACCGCCTCCCTGAGCACCGGCATTGTTAGTAAGCACCTCGAACGTCATATCCTCGGTTTCGACGATCACAAAATAGGGGCATCTGCCGAATCGGGGATCGAGGGCGGCATTCAAATCTTTTCCTGTTGAACTGATGGCGACTTTCATGATGAACCTCCTATTGTTTCAAGATAAAGTCATCGATTTGCCCGTTAACCGATCACCTGAACCGCTAATGAAATAATTGGTCGGTTTGTGAGCTTCTTTTTGCCCCCTTTAAAGACGAAACGCCCATATAGGGCAAAAAGTGGGTTGGTTTTTATGAGAATATGCTCAAAATGACTATATACATCCTCTCTCATTGCTGTCAAGCTTTCCCAAAAGCGGCCATGTCCATCGATGGGTGGTTTTGGCACATCTTATGCTGCACTACTTTTAGGTAAAACCATCGTGTTTCATTGTAAACTGAAAAAGAATCTATCACGCCGGATTCTCACACTAAGTCCCTACCACCTCAACGCAGGAGGTCACTATGGCATTCGGCAAAAACAGCGCCGATCAGGCGAAGCGGAAGATGCAGCATGAAGAGCAAAAGAAACAAATTCGAGAACGGCTGCGCCACATCAAACACAAAATCCTGGTCATGAGCGGTAAGGGCGGTGTCGGGAAAAGCAGTGTTGCGGCATACTTAGCCGTGTCCCTGGCCAAAAGAAATTTTGATGTCGGTCTTATGGACGTCGATCTCCATGGTCCCAGTATTCCCCGGATTCTGGGTTTGACCGGCGTGATACAACCGGGAAAGAACTCGAAAGCGATATTTCCCCTTAAATACCTGCCGAACATGGAAGTTGTGTCGATTGAAACGCTGGTGAAAGACAGGGATGCAGCCATGATCTGGCGAGGACCTCTTAAGGGCGGCGTTATCAGACAGTTCATCGCCGATGTCGAATGGAATGATCTCGATTACATGATTATCGATTCACCGCCTGGAACCGGTGATGAGCCCTTGACGGTGGCGCAAACCATACCGGATGCAAAGGCCTTAATTGTTACCACACCCCAAGAATTATCGTTGGCCGATGTCCGGAAGTCCATCAATTTCTGCCGCCAGGTACACATGGAAATCCTTGGACTGGTGGAGAACATGAGCGGGTTGCAATGTCCGTACTGCGGGAAGATCATCGATGTGTTCAAACAGCACGGCGGTAGACTTACTGCGGAGAATGAAAATCTACGCCTGCTGGCAACCTTGCCGCTGGTTCCCGAGGTGGTCAACAAGGGTGATAGCGGAGACATGAGCCTGCTGGACAACCGCGACCATCCGGTCACGCAGGCGTTCAACAAGTTGGTGGATGAAATTGTCACGCTAAACGCCCATGGTAAGGCTCCGATTATCGAACCCGCAGCTTAAAAGGATTTCATCATTATCAGGTGCTGGTTTCGGTCACCTCCTCCCGGCTGAAGCTCTTCGGGACGCCTTCATACGGCGTCCGCCTTTTGTACACCACTGTCTTCGGGTCGCGCATGGTCTCCAGAATATCGATACTGTCTTTCAACCCCTTGTTGACCCGGCACATTTCAATGGCCATACCGACGACCTGAGCCACGGCTTGGACGAAATTCACGTCATTCAGCGTAAACTCCCAGGGTTCAGAGGTGTAGACCCGCATGCATCCGAACAATTTTTCTCCGATGATGATCGGAACCGACAGGATCGAGGCGATGCCCTCTTTCAATGCAGCTTCAGGATACTGAATCCGCGGGTCGTCGGAGACATCGAAGATGGCCACTGGCTGACCGTCCTGGAGAGCCGTGGCGATCGATCGAAGCGAACTGACCGGCCCCTTGTCCAAGTACTCGGTGCTCAGTCCGTAACTGCCGGCCAGTTTGAGCTCCTTGTTCTTGGGGCTGAACAGAAACAGGGTGCAGCCCTTGACGTTTAGGGCGTGGGTGACACCCTCCACCGTGATCAGGACAATTTCTTCCGGATCCCTGATCGTGGAGATCGCCTTGGTGATGCGCACCAGAGTTACATAGTTGATGGTGGGCTTTCCCATGGGGTCCTCCTTTCATTTGTTGGTGATGTGAGTTGAAATGGACGGAAACTAACGAACGACCATCACCGGACACGGAGCATAATGCATCACCTTATTGCTCACGCTGCCGAAGATCACCCCCTTGAGACTGCCTAATCCCCGAGTGCCTAAAACGATTAAATCCGCGTTTCGAACTTCCGCCACCGACAGTACGGCATCGGCGGCCGGTCCCTCGAGCAGGTCCTCCTCCAACTCGAAAGAAACGTCACCCAACTGGTTGCGGGCATGATCCAAAATTTTCTGACCGAAGCTTTTTCGCTGGGAGACCAGCTTCTCGTATCCCGGGACATCGCGCAGATCGGATGTGCTGGGATAAGCATGGATCATGATCATTTTGGCATCGTGAGTTTCTGCCAGTTCCTTTGCATATTTCAACGCCAGCAAACTTTGCTCCGAACCGTCTAATGCAACGAGAATAGTTTCAAACATAGTCGCTTGCTCCTTTCGGCGAATGAATGTATCGTTCTCCTTCTCTGGTCCCTCGACACATTCGCCCGTGGTAAGTCGTTACCCCGGCATCGCCTTTTTTGTTCTCTTTTCTCCGTAACCGGGCATCTGATAGCATTTATCGGTCAAACACCCATTTATGTATGCATTTAAAACGTCCTCCAGGTCGCCACATATGAAACCGATAACGCGAACGCCCGAGCTGATAAGGGCGGTTTCGAGTGGACGCGACACAGCACCGCAAAGAAGCACTTGCACTCCGAGGCGGTTTACCTCCCGGGCCCGTTCAAAAGGCCCGCGGCAGTTCAGCAGGTTGTCTTCCCGCTTTAATTCTCGGCCATTTTCGATGTCGATCAGCAGCAGCCTGTCGGAGACGTCAAACACGGGCGAAATGCGGCCTTGCCAATGCGCAATAGCGATCCTCATAGACAACTTTGGCAGCAATCGCCATGCCAATCCCGTAAAGGTTGAGCATGATCCGAGTTTCGGCTATGTTGACATATATAAGGTCAATCAAATTGTTGACACTATTATTGCATTATGCAAGTCTTAGCCATTCAAAGCAATGTAAAATGCACGGAAAGCCACACACCGCGAGGCCGTAAAAAATGATCGATGACACCGACAAACGGGTCCGCGACGTCGTTCTGGATTCAATCAACGAAGGTGTGTTCACCGTTGACATGGATTGGCGGATCACTTCATTCAACCGTGCCGCCGAGCGGATCACGCAAACGAATCGCGATGAAGCGCTCGGCAAAGCCTGCTGGGAGGTATTTCACGCAAATGTATGTGAAAAGGACTGTGCCCTGCGCCAGACGTTTCACACGGGCAAGCCGGTTGTGAATGCCACGGCCCACATCATCAATCGTCAGGGACAGCGTGTCCCCATCCGCATTTCCACGGCTTTTCTCAGCGATAACGGCGGCAAGGTCATCGGCGGCGTCGAGACCTTTCAGGATCTTAGCCAGGTTGAACAACTGCAGAAACAGCTCAAGAATCGCTACACATTCGAGGACATCGTCGGCCGCAGTCCGGCGATGGTGCGTCTGTTTGAATTACTGCCCCCAATCGCCGACAGCAGCAGCACGGTGTTGATCGAGGGTCCGAGCGGGACGGGAAAGGAATTGTTCGCCCAAGCCATCCACAACCTGTCGCCGCGTCGCAAAAACCGGTTCGTTCCGGTGAACTGCGCCGCCTTGCCGGACACGCTGTTGGAAAGCGAGCTGTTCGGGCACAGAGCCGGGGCCTTCACGGATGCCAAACGTGATAAGCCGGGGCGCTTTGCGCTGGCCGATGGCGGAACGATCTTCCTGGATGAAATCGGTGATATTTCGCCGGCCCTTCAAGTTCGACTGCTGCGGGTTCTGCAGGATCGGATCGTCGAGCCGTTGGGGGCGGTGGAACAGCTGCAGGTAAACGTACGGGTCGTCGCCGCGACCAACCGTAACCTGGCCAAACTCGTGCAGAACGGCCGGTTCCGCGACGACCTGTATTATCGCATTCGGGTCATTCACCTGGTCCTTCCGGCATTGCGTCAACGCCGGGAAGACATCCCGCTGCTGGCGGACCATATCGTTGCCAAATTCAACCGCCTTCAGGGCAAAGACATCGCCGGAGTTTCCGTCGAAGCCATGGCCCGCCTCTTGGAACACGATTTTCCGGGCAATGTCCGCGAACTGGAAAACATCATCGAGCAGGCCTTCGTTCTGTGCCGCGGCGGCATTATCGAACTTCATCATCTGCCGCCGGAACTGCGCGCGGGTCCTTACACTTCGGCCGAAGGTCTCAGCCCCATGAGCCTGCGGACCATGGAAAAACTGCTGATCACCGAAATCCTGCAGCGACGCAGCGGCAACCGGAAGCTGGCTGCCCGAGACCTGGGCGTCGACGTCAGCACGCTGTACCGCAAAATCAAGGCGTTCGGTATCGATGTACCCGATTCGGACGGGCGCCGCCGCCGGTAACATTGCAGCTTGCACTGTTATCCCGCCTATCGGCCTAACGGTCCCGCCGGTTTTTTCTCTGATTTGTCCAATATATTTATATACTTGAATGATCAATTCTCCCACTGCCGCCGTGGCATGCTCCTTGCTCAATTCATCACCAGACGGACCTCCCTCCAATAATGGATTCGCCAATGGTCCGGTCCTAAAGCACGCCCTCCTTGGTTTGCCGGGTCCAAATATGTCCGCGGACCGAGGCGGGCGGAACTGACCGATTGTGAATGGACTGCATGCATCGGTTGCGACTGCACGCGATCATAAAGATTCTCCTAAGAGTTTAATCTGGTCTCTGATCCGGATAAGCCGGATGTCGGGGGGATACTCATATCCCTAAGCGCACGCTGCTCTGCCGAACCGGCACCAACCGGGCAACAAAGGAAAACCATGAAAATTTCTGTCTGCGGAAAAGGGGGAAGCGGAAAGAGCACCGTCGTCGCCTTGCTCGCCAATGCCGCCCGACAAAGAGAACTGTCCGTTGTGGTTGTCGACTCGGACGAGTCCAACTCGAGCCTCTTTAGAATGCTCGGCTTCGATCACCCGCCGGCACCCCTGCTGGAGATGGTCGGCGGCAAGGCCAGTCTGAAAGAAAAGATGAAGAGTTCCGATGTCTTGAGTCGAACCCAGCTCTCAGTCGACGACCTGCCGATCGATCACCTGCAGCGCAAGGATCACCTATCGCTGGTCAGTATCGGCAAGATCCTGCAGTCCCTCGAAGGCTGTGCCTGTCCCATGGGGGTGCTGAGCCGCGAATTCCTGAAGAAATTGTGGCTGCCCGAAAAGACCATCGCCATTATCGACATGGAGGCCGGCGTCGAGCATTTCGGGAGGGGAATCGATCAGTTTATCGACAAGGTGCTGCTTGTGGTCGAACCGTCTTATGAATCGATGGTGATGGCGTCAAAGATAAGGGACCTGGCGTCCGGAATCCAAAAAGAGGTCGCCGTGGTGCTCAACAAGATGCCGTCGGAGCGAATTCGGGCCAGGATCGAATCCACGCTCAAGCAAAACCGCCTGGACGTGATCGGGGCTGTCCCAGAAGACCCGGAAGTCTTCGAAGCCGGCCTGGAAGGCCGGCAGCTTGAACGGGGGAAGGCGCTCGATGCGGCCGCAGATATACTGGATCGACTGATAATCCAGCAATGAGAATCGAATTGCAGAGGATCAAATGTGCTTGGCGACCGTTTATCTGAACGGGATGCAGACGGAAAACCGTTTGATGAAGGACGTGGCGAATATCGAGGCTGACGGTGAGGGGTTTTGGCTGATCGATCTTTTCGGAGAGCGTCGCTTTGTTGCCGGAAAAATTAAGTCGCTGGACCTTACCAACGGTCAGTGCCTCATGTCGGGAAAACCGGATCCCGATTAATGGTCCGCTCAACATTCGGGTTCTCGCATAGCAATGGTTCGCCACCGGCCCCGGTGGTAGAGAAAAACATCGGTTGTCTGATCGTAACGGTTGCCACCACAGGTGAACCCGGCTGCGGTGTCATTTTAAATCAAGCGATCGGCACGGCTGGTTGACAACAGATAGATTTCTCATGAGGTTCATCAACTAACCCAAGGAGGGAGTTAAATGGCAGTCGAAAAAAAATCCACGGCAGAAAAGGCCCCCAAACTGGCTGACCCCGTCGCCGCCTCGGTCGATCCGGCCACCCAACAGATGATTGAACGCGCCCATGAACTCGGGGTCGAAACCGCCTTTGACAGGGCGGTGACCATGAAGCCCTGCGCCATCGGCACCCAGGGCACCTGCTGCAAAAACTGCGGCATGGGTCCCTGCCGCCTGCCGCTGCCGAAGTCCGGCATAGAAGGGGAAGACGAGCGCAAGGGGATCTGTGGCGCCACGGCCAACACCATTGCCGCCCGCAACTTCATCCGCATGATCGCCGGCGGCGCGGCCGCCCACTCGGACCATGGGCGCTGCGTCGCCGAAGTCTTTCTGTCCGCCGCCCGCAAGGAAACCGAAGACTACAAGATCAAAGATCGCATCAAGCTGATGGAAGTGGCCACATGGCTGGGCGTTCCCACAAAGGTCACGGTCGACGGCGAAGAACTCGATCGCGACCCGGATGAAGTGGCCGTCGAGGTCGGTGAAAAGGCGCTCAACGAGTGGGGCAAAGCCGAAGGCGAGGTGCTCTTTGCCCAAAGAGCCCCCAAGGCCCGCTACGACATCTGGAAGAAACAGGGCGTCGTGCCGCGGAACATCGACCGTGAAATCGTGGAGATCATGCACCGGACCCACATCGGCGTGGACCAGGATTACCGCAACCTGATCAAGCAAGGCACCCGGGCGGCGATTGCCGACGGCTGGGGCGGGTCGATGCTGGCCACCGAACTCCAGGATATTCTCTTCGGCACCCCGTATCCCGTGGTCGGTGAGGCCAACCTCGGGGTGATGAAAGAAGACATGGTCAACATCGTGATTCACGGCCACGAGCCGATTTTGTCGGAGATGATCGTGGCGGCGGCCAGTACCAAAGAGATGCATGAATACGCGCGCTCGAAGGGCGCCCGGGGCATCCAACTCTCCGGTATTTGCTGCACCGCGAATGAAATCCTCCAACGGCACGGTGTTCCGCTTTGCGGAACCTTCCTGCAGCAGGAATTGGCCATCATCACCGGCGCCTGCGATGCCATGGTGGTCGACATCCAGTGCATCTTTCAGAACCTGGCCAACGTCGCCAAGTGTTTTCACACCAAACTGATCACCACCCATCCGATTGCCCGGATGGAACAGGAGAATGTCATCCACATCGAATTCGATGAACATTATGCCATGGAAGACGCCAAGCGGATCATCAAAATGGCGATCGACAACTTCGAAAACCGGGGCGCGGAAGTGATGATTCCGAAACAGAAATCCCCCATCGTCGCCGGATTCGGCGTGGAATCGATCGAGTATCACCTCGGGGGGACGTTTCGCGGTTCCTATTTCACCTTGAACGACAATATCATCAACGGCAGGATCCGCGGCATCGGCGGCGTCGTCGGCTGCAACAACGCCCGGACCCGCCACAACGACGCTCACCTGCAGGTCGTCAAGGAACTCATTAAAAATGACGTCATCGTCTTAACGACCGGCTGCAACGCCATTGCCTGCGCGATGGAGGGCCTGCTGACGCCGGAATCCGCACAGGTCTACTGCGGTCCGGGCTTGGCCGAAGTCTGTGAAACGGTCGGTATCGCGCCTGTGCTCCACATGGGGTCATGTGTCGACAACAGCCGCATTCTCCTGGCGGCGACCGAAGTCGTCAAAGCCGGCGGATTGGGCAACGATATCAGTGATCTGCCGGCCGCGGGCAGTGCACCGGAGTGGATGAGCGAAAAGGCCATCAGCATCGGGCATTACTTTGTGGCCTCAGGCGTCTACACGGTTTTCGGTGTCACGCTGCCGGTATCCGGTGCACCCGTATTTCAGAAATATCTGTTCGAAGAATTCGAAAAGCTCTACGGCGGCATGTGGGATCTCGAAGTTGATCCGGTCCTGCACGCCCAAAAAATGATCGCCCATATCGACAAGAAGCGCAAGGCGCTGGGTATCGACAAAGCCAGGGGAAGAATACTGGTCGACATGGCCGCGCGCCGTGAAATGGCAATGGCTTAACCACATATATACGCCATCTTCGATATGCAGGAGAATCGACTGACAATGGTGTGACCAAGGGGTTCACAGCTGATACCGGAACCGGATGCAGGCCAGAAACCGCCTTTTTCTGAGAGAATGATGGCCATGAGCTGACAATAATCGCCCGCGATGATCCTCTCAGCTTAAATGACACGGAAAGGGGGTAAAGAAATGCCGAAGATTAAATACCTGTCTGCTCTCATCGGGTTGATTGCCGCATTAGCCTTTTTTGCGGCATTCAGCAGCAACGCAGATCAGAAACCGGTTGAAGAAAGCAGCTGTTTTTACCTGCGCAGCTTGCATTACACGGCCAACGGCATGGCCCATTGGTACAGCAAGGAGAACGGCGGGCTGGAGCAGTTGACCGGTATCCCGTATTCCGAGTTGGGATGTAAAAATTGCCACGCGGCCGGCTGCGATCGCTGCCACAAGACCGAAACGATTGAACGCGACTGTAAAACTCTAAGCTATTCGACCCGCACCGCCGGCAATCTGGACATGTGCCTGCAATGCCACGGACGGGAGAAGGCCATGATCGGCATCGACCACAAAGCCAAGCAGGAAGACGTGCATCTGCTGCAGGGAATGGTGTGCACCGACTGCCACTCCGCAAGGGAGATGCACGGTGACGGCACCGAGTACGTCTCCATGAAACAGCCCGGTGCCATGGCGACCCGCTGTGAAAACTGCCACGACACGCTGAAGCCAACCGAGTCTCACACGGCTCATGGAAACAAGCTGGACTGCAAGGCCTGCCATGTGCGCCACGTGGTCAGCTGCACCAACTGCCACTTCGACACGCTCGTCGAGAAAGGCGTGCGGAAGGCAATACCGGTCTCCGGCTGGGTATTTCTGATGAATT
>JBAVJU010000278.1:0-3219 GCA_049687935.1 Desulfobacterales bacterium
CCGGATTGCGCGGCAATGCGGGTCGTCAGGGCGGAAACATTGCCGACCGTTGTCTGCAGCGCTTCCAGTATGGGCGCAAGCCGCCGAATGTCCGTGTTGACCTGGGTCAGCAGCGTCTCCACCTCCCGGGCCATGCGGTCCTCTACCAGCAACCGCCCGATGGCCCCCTCTCCGCGCGCGATTTTACCGGTGATCGCATTCAGGTTGACGATCAAGCGTTGGGCATCGTCGATGACAGGCATCACTTTGGTCCTCACATCGGATATCAACTCACCCATCGATTCGGTCGGTGCGCGTTCGGCGACGGCGTTGACGACCGCGTATTCCCAGTCGAGCGGCTCTCCTTCACCTCGTGTAATTTCAAGAAACGACGCCCCGGCCACGCCGAACTCTTTTCGAATAATGGCCTGCGAATCGCGTCGCACGAATCCCTTCATTTTGCGCTTGAGGTCGACCACCGCATGGATCTGCTGGTCGGGGTCGACAACGATCTGGCTCACTTGGCCGGCCGCAGTGCCGAGTATTTTCACCTCGCCCCCAGCGGATAGACCGAACAATCCTTCGGCGGGTAGAATGACCTTGAGCTTGACTCCGGGGTCGAACCAATCCTTCAGACGCCCGCTCTGCAGCACAGCGGCGAGAAATACGATGACCGATAGAAGCACTAAAGCCCCGACGGCTTCGTTGGTGTAACGGAATGGTGATTTTCGGCCGCTCATGTTTGTCGCTTTACCTCCGTCAGTTTCCGGCCGGCCACACTGAACAAGCGGTCGGCCGGTATCGAATCGTCGCGCCAGACGTCGTCCGAGAGGGTCATCCAGATAACCGCAGCGCCTTTATTGCGCGCCCGGCGGATGGCATTGACCAGGGCCGTCATAATGCGCGGGTGCACCCCAAACGTCGGATCCTCCAGCAGCAAAAGAGAGGGGGTGCCCAGAAAAGCGCGAACACAGGCCGAGCGCTGGAGATCCGCCCGGCTGTATTTTTCCGGTGGCCCGAGCGGGAGCCCCGGGAGGCTGAACTGCTCGGCCAGTTGCGCGGCTTCCTGCCGGAGCTCCGGGATCGGCCTGCGGGTGTGGTGGAGCTGGGCCAGCAAAATGTTTTCGAGAAGACTGAAGCCTTCCAACCAGCTGCCCGATGAGAACACCCGGCCGATTCTGCCTCGCATCGCGTCGAGCGCGTCCGCCGGTAACGCCTGCCAATCCCGGCCGAAGAAAAAAACGTTGCCGTCAAAAGGCGGCGTCAGGCCGGAGAACAGATCCGCGAAAGAAGCCGCCTGGCGCAGGTTTTCGAGACGGACCAGGGCCAACTGACCGCTGTATAGTGAAAAATGGGCCGTCGTGTAATCCCCTTTATCTTCCCCGTCGGTGAACAGGGTCACGCGATCAACCTCCAAAATGGTTCGGCGGCCTTCAACGGTTTCGATCATTTCGGTCCAACCTCAATTGAAAGTTTCAAGATTTAAGAGAAAATTTGAAACGTTCAATCTACTATCTAAAACAGCAGGGTGAGTGTTCCTGAAACCAAAAAAACGGCCAGTACGGATTTGACAAATCCCCGCGGCAGCGCTTCCGCCAACTGTCCGGCCGGACCACCGACGGACAGTCCCGTGGTACAGGTGATCAGCGTAATGAGCAATCCGGCTATCAGCGGTTTGAGGACTATGATCGAATACTCGCCCACGCCCATGGCACCCAGGACATTGTTAATGAATTCGATGACGGTCGTGTCGGTTGATAGAACGACTCTCCCCACCATGTAACCGGTGGCCAGAGCCACCAGGGTGAAGACGACGGTCAGGCAGAACATAGAGAGGGCCGTCGCCAGACAGCGCGGTACGATCAGGAACAGAAAAGGGTCGATGCCCTGGGCCTCGAGCATGCGGAGCTGTCCGCTGGTGCGCATGTGGCCCAGTTCGACCATGTTGACCGAACCGCTGCGGCCGATGGCGATCAGCGCGACCAGCAGCGGAGCGATCTCGCGCACCAGACCCAGAACGATGATCTTGCCGGCTAAACTGATCTGGCCCAAGAATTTCAACCAGAAAAGGACCTGAAAAACCATCGCCAAACCGATGAGCAGGCCGCTCAACAGGATGAACGACAGAGAGCCGATGCCGACCAAGTCACACTGGCGCATAAATTCTTTCACCGACGTCCGGCGCCAGTTCAACGGCCGGCAGCCTTGCCAGAGTACCGCCACCACCAGGCTGCTCAACTCGATGAGCGGCCGCAGCAAACCGATGGTCCCCTCACCGATTGCGGCCAGTGCCCCCCGAACCGGATGTCGCTGCCCTACATGCGGCATCCCTTTAACCACCGGCGTTTTCACTGCAGCTGTCATAAATGCCCCGTGAGTATATACGTCGACAGTTCGCCGACAGTGGGCAGGAAGTAGCTTCCCCGCACCTTGAACAAATACTCGGTCTGCAACCGCCGATAGGTGCTCTCACTAATGTGAATTTCCCCGACCGAACCGGATTCGGCCATCATGCCGGCGATCCTGACGGCCTCCCCCCAAAGATTGTAGTTCTTGTACTCCCGCCCCACCGCACTGCCGATGACTGCACCGGTGTCGATGCCGATCCTGAAATCGAGGCGGTGGGTCAGGTCAGCGAACAGGTGCAGACAGATGTCCTGGATTTTAAGGGCCAGTTCCGCGATGGTGTGAGCGTGATCACCGGTTTCGTCGCGCAAGCCCGCAGCGCACACCAGCTGGTCACTCATAAATTTCATGTACCCGATACCGCTTTCCGACGCGAGTGATTCGAGCTCACTAATTAGACGATCGATGGCGGTTGTCGGGTTGTCCTCACCCAGATGCTCGGCCAGGGCGATTGCATCGGTGAACTGGAGAACCAGGACGGTGACATCGTCATAAATGTCCGCGCCGATCGCTTCCGATGAACCGGCATGATGTTCGATATCCTTTTGGAAGGTCCGCATGCGGCGGTCCACGATCGTTGCCTGACGCATATCCTGAGTTGCCCCGAAGATCGGTTTGACCTCACCTGTCGCGCCGACCTCCGACCTGCTGGCGCCGACATCTCTGGTACCGGAACGACTTTTTATGTCATGGGGCGTGCCCGATATAAAAACCGGTGCGCATTCCGCTTGTATCTGAGCGGCGCTCAGGCGAAGCGTTAAAAGGCCCGCAACGGCCCGCGCAAAGGCAATGTCTTCCGGAGGCCACCCGCGAGCGCTGATCGCCTGCTCGAAC
>JBAVJU010000279.1:0-1616 GCA_049687935.1 Desulfobacterales bacterium
ATGGGCGCCAGGTCATTGAGAGGCTGTCGGAAACCGCATTTGACCTGATCTTGATGGATGTCCAGATGCCCATAATGGATGGGTACGAGGCCGCCCGTGCCGTTCGTGCGGCAGAGTCCGGTAAAGATAAGGAGCACCATATCCCGATTGTCGCCATGACGGCTCATGCTACCAAAGGCGATCGGGAACAGTGCCTGGCGGCCGGCATGGACGACTACCTGTCGAAACCGATTTCCTCAGGCAAACTGCTGGACATTCTAAAGAGATTTGCAAACGAAAAATACGGCAGGCAAGAACCGAGTAGCGTGCACGATACGGGAGACGTGACTCATGAGCCGCCCATAAACATTGACAAACAACTGCTTCGAGATGCTTTTGACCAGGATTGGGAATTTTTTAGAGAGATCGTCGACTTGTTTATGATCGATTTCCCACGAATGATCGACCTTCTGCGGGAGACGCTGAAAGCCGGAGACGCGGCCGCCTTCAGCCGTAACGCCCACGCGGTCAAGGGGATGGTCAGACTGTTTCAGGCTGAGGAGGCGGCGATGATGGCCCAATCTCTTGAAGAAAGGGGCCGGAAGGGTGATCTTGCCGGAGCGGCGGAGGGCGTCGATCGGCTGGTCGTTGCGCTCGACCACCTGAAGACCGTTTTAAGCGGGCTCTTAAAAGAGAGGCTGCCGGAGATAAAATGAAAATCTTTTTGATCGACGATGACCGGATTTTTCTCAAATACCTCACGCGACACCTGGAAGCGGCCGGGCACGATGTGGTCACCGCCGGAGACGGTATTTCCGCCCTTAGCCTGCTCACCGATATCACACCGGACATCATATTCCTCGACCTGATCCTTCCCAAAATCGACGGAGACAAGCTGTGTCGAATCATCCGCAAAATGGATCACCTCAACAATTGCCACCTGGTTGTCATATCGGCCGTGGTGGCCGAAATGGGGTCCGACTTCGCGGATATCGGCGCCGACTCTTATATTGCCAAAGGTCCTTTTGCCACAGTTGCCGAGCATGTCAGAGCCGTCGTGGAAGCGTCATCTGCACCGAAGGAGTGGAATAAGCCCAAGCAAGTATTAGGTCTCGAGCATGTCTCGCCGCGACAATTGACCCGTGAACTGCTCTCCAGGAACCAACATCTAAAAACAATACTGGAGAGCATGGAGGAGGGGATTATCGAGATTGTCGAAGGCGTCGTCGTCTATGCCAACTCAGCCGCTGTCAGACTTTTTGCGTTGCCTCTCGAAAAAATACTCGCCGCAAATCCGATTAACCTCTTTGATGTCAAGGACCGTTCAAGGGTTGCCGAACTGCTCGATGCCGACGATGGGAAAAGGGTCGAAATCGGTGAAAATCATCCGGTCGAACTGGGCGGACGTCTTGTAACGATCAGGTCGTTTCGGATCGGCTCTGATTCGAAAGGCAGTATCATCCTGATCTCTGATATTACTGACCGCAAGCGATTGGAAATCCAGCTTCAGCATGCTCAGAAAATGGAGGCCATCGGCACAATCGCCAGCGGCGTGGCCCACAATTTCCGGAATAGCTTGACCGGCATTCTGGTGAACAGCCAGGTGATCCAGGAAAACTATCCGGACAACCCGGAAT
>JBAVJU010000280.1:0-2654 GCA_049687935.1 Desulfobacterales bacterium
AGCCTTCATATGTGAGCGGTGCGATAAAATGCTCTTTGTCGTCACTGAGCGAGGAAACGCAGTTCGGTCGGTCCGGACAGGCGGCGAGTTCACCGTTCTTGCCGTCCTCGTCCGCCGGCCGGTTGGCGCTGCAGTTCGATAGCATCAACACGAACGCTACAAATATCGGTATGTTTCTTGTCATGACCACAGCCTGCTAAGATGTCTGACCACCCCTATAATGCCGGGAGTCGATGTAGGGCTTCAATCGGCGTTTCAGGTAGTGTTTGACGTAATGTCGGGTTTCGGGAAAAAGGAGCAAAAGCCCCATGGCGTCGGTCAGAAATCCGGGCGTCAGCAGGACAAGCCCGGCGGCGAAAATCAGCACCGCGTCCAGCAGTTCTTCGGCCGGCATTCGCCCTTGCTCGAGGCTGTTGCGCACGCGCAGCATGGTCTGCATGCCTTGCAGGCGCGCCAG
Source organism: Desulfobacterales bacterium (assembly GCA_049687935.1). GTDB lineage: Bacteria > Desulfobacterota > Desulfobacteria > Desulfobacterales > SG8-13 > JARFQH01. The sequence goes on from JBAVJU010000280.1 coordinate 458, forward strand.
ATACGCTCCGGCAAAACCGGTTGCAATGACCAGCAGCACGGTCTTGAATGCCCCGATGTGGCTGCCGACCTTGATGAGCAGATAGATTTCGATGACGGGCACAAGGGTGAACGTGAGAAAGAGTTTGAACAGCATGGTTTTTTGTCATGTCGGGTTAATAAAACATTAGTCAAATGTCAGCGCATCATCACCCGCCAAGTCTTTTTGGTTGAGAAAATCGCAGTATTCTTCCGCCCGCCGCTGCGACTTTGATTTTTGTCCGGTCTGCGTTTGCGGGTCCTTGTGAAAGGAAGCAATCGCAACCTCATCGTCACCCTCTTTTTCCAAAACCTGAAAACCTCCCTCAAAATGCTTGACGAAATACTTCATGATCGCGACCTCACCTCCGATTCGTTTGAAAAATAAAAACTCAATCTGTGTGTCCGTGACTCTGCGGTGAATATTTAGCTAAAAAGATAGTAAACAACAAGATGTAACCTCATATCAGTCGATCCGAGCCAGAAGGTCGGCGATGCGGTTGCCGGCTTTCATCTCATCCAGCCAATCGGCGGGAATGGCGTCTCGTCCCAGATGCGCACCCAGGATCATCCCGGCCGCCATCCCCCGGGCGGCAGAGTCTCCGCCGGCCATCACGTTTTCAACCAGGGCCGTTTTCAAGTCGGTTTCATAAGTGGCCACCAGGTGGACGACGGCGGGCAGGGAGGCGACCGTTTCGCACGTCTGACCGAATTTTTTGATGGTGTCTCGCGTCGGCCGGCCCGCGCTCTGGAGACCGTCTGCAACCATTTTTTTCAAAGCCGTCCTGTCGGCCGATGCCGTTTGGAGCGCCGCTGTCGGTGACTTGCCCTGCAGGACCTGCCAGAGGACATCGGCCAGAAGGTCGGCGCTTTCGACCACGACGGGATCGTTGTGCGTCATGGCGGTTTGGGCCCTGGCGGCCGAGCGCAGGTCATCCCGTTTCTTCCGGTAAACGTAAGCCAGCGGTGCAATTCGAACCGCCCCTCCCAGTTCCGTCGATGAGGAACCGGCTGCGGCCGGTTCTTTGTTTTCGGCAAAATTTTTCAATGTTTCCCTGGTCGCGCGATCACGGTAACCAGTGGTGTCCTGGAACAGGTTTTGCCAGCTGCGGGCAAAGTGGTCGAGATCGAAACCCCGGCAGTCTGCGACCGAGGACAACAGCACCAACGTCTGATCGCCGTAGTGGGTGAATTCACCGGCTTCCTTGGTATCATGAAATGAGTCCGCGGCCGGTTTACGCAAACGGTCCACTCGTCCGAATTCATTGTCGATCACCGCAGTGTCGTAAATCCAGTGAGCCCCCAGCGCCAGCGCATCAGCCGCAAAGGAAGCCAGTACCATGGCTTCGGCCTTTCTCTTCATGATTTCCTCCTCCCAAGCTGAGCGTTTCTAACTTTTAAAGAAACAGTGGATATCATTTTTATGTTTAATGAATTCTAACCGTGTTGATGTTAAAGATTTGAAACCCTTGGGGATTGCCGATCATCCCGCATCTCACAACAGCGGTGGCAGTTGGGCTTTGTCTTTGAAATCGCCGGCGTCGGTACCGAAGAAATCGACCGTAACCACGCTTTCGCAGAGGTTTTTTATCTTTTCCGACACCTTCAGGTGTTCGGGATGCTTCTGGTAGCGTTTCAGCGCCTCCTCGTTGGCAAACAGCGCGACAAGGGCGAAATCATACGATCTCGCCGTGTGCAGGACATCCCGGCCCAATTCGTACATCTGGATCTCGATGATTGAGTTGGGCAGTTCATCCAGGCTTTTTTCAAGGTCGTCGATGTCGGCTTCGGTTACGCCTGACTTGAACTTCATCGAAACCACATGGTTCAACATTGCAGCGCTCCTTTCAGTGCGGAAGGTCTACAGGGTATTCTTGACCGCCGTACCCGTGAATCGAACAAAGGGATGTCAAATCATAACAATTTCTCCACGAATAACAAGGGCTGTGGCTCCGAATCAGAGATCCCCGGCGACCCTACCGAGAACCGCTGTGATTTCGCACCAAGGTGAGGCGCCCAGACGGTTTTTCGCAGAAAGGTCCTTGACCGTCATCGGACCGCCTGCGATACCTTAAAATCGGTTGATTTTTTAAGCTTTTTATACTATCAAGTGCCTCAAGCTCGGCGATCGGAAAGCGCCGGTGTGCGTGTTTTTCCGCCGATGGGATGCTTCTTGAAAC
>JBAVJU010000281.1:0-2803 GCA_049687935.1 Desulfobacterales bacterium
TTAAGCGGCCGGCAGGCGATGATGCAGATGCGCAACCAGATGCAGATGAGAGGCTTTCACGGCGCGCGTTTCCGTTAGGCCAAAGACCAATTATTAAGGAAAAACATATTAGAGGAGAGGCACAAGACGACCACTGGGCAGGTCAAGGATCTTTTCTACGGGCTCTACGGCAAGACGGCCGTTCCGATCGATGCCGAGGTGCAGAAGAAAACCCTTAAGGACTATGCGCGCGGCGAAAACCCTTTTTGCGGTTTTTCCCATCAAAAAAAATTCTCATTCACAAAAGGATTCAGCCATGCCTGTTGAGGCACAAACTATTGAAAATTTGTCTTTTTTTAAGGGCCTGAGCTACGTTGAACTGGAGCAGTTTGCATCTTTGCTGAAACCAAGGAGCGTTAAAAAAGGAGAGATACTTCTGCGTCAGGGAACTCCTGCCATGACGTTCTTCATCATCTTGTCCGGAACTTTTACGGTCTCGTTGGAAAAAGGGCGCGCATATACCCTCGACAAGAAGGGAACGGTTATCGGCTGGTCGACCGTCATTGCCCCTTTCGAATATACGGGGACTGCTATGGCCGAAACAGATGGAGAGGTCCTGTCCATTTCGAGTAACGATTTCTTCCAACTGATTCAGAACAACAATGCGCTCGGTAAAAAGATCATTGCAAAAATCGACAAGATCGCTTCGGAACGCAGGGCGTTGAGTTCAAAGTAAAAAAGGTAAATAAATCAAGGAGGTGTGAATTGTACGGTCTTGAAGCCATATCCGCTCAAAACGGATGGGCCATGGCAATTGCCGGGGCGTTGATCGTCATGGCGGGTCTGGCGGTTTTATCCTTCGTGATCTCGCAGCTGCACAAAATCGCCGCTTTCCTGGAAAAGAGGACAGAAAAGCGTTCAGAGAAAAAACAGGCGGTTATAATTACACCGAAAGAAGCCGTTGTCCCTAAACCGCCCGCCTTCGACATCGATGAGGCCCAAGCACGCTTGAAGCCGCTGGTCGCCGAACTCGGAGAATCTTTCGAGCTCACGAATCTCTATGAACTGGCCAACAGTGGCGAGCTGCCGCACGTGCATCTGTCGATCCGAAGCCTACGGGAATCCGGGGTCATTGTTCCGGCCGGAGACGGCCGGTTCGTTTGGCGGGACTGATGCCGTGGTTTTACGGGGCGGCCTATCAATCGGACAAACAGTAAGGAAGAGGTGACATGGACCTGCTCATCCAATTTTTAACCAACACCGGCTACTACCTGTTGGACTTCCGCAACGTTATCATGTTGCTGGTCGGGTCGCTTTTTCTCTACCTGGCCATTGCCAAGGAATACGAACCTCTGCTGCTTTTGCCGATCGGCTTCGGCGTTCTGGTGGGTAACATCCCGTTTTTCAAGGGTTTTGGCCTCGGAATCTACGAACCCAACAGCGTGCTGCATTACCTGTACTTCGGGGTTACCACCGGTGTCTATCCCTCGATCGTGTTCCTGGGTTTGGGAGCCATGACCGACTTTTCCTCACTGCTGGCGATGCCCCGCTTGATGCTCCTGGGTGCCGCGGCCCAAATGGGAATTTACTTCACGCTAATCAGCGCCCTGGCCCTCGGTTTTCTGCCCAAAGAAGCCGCTTCGATCGCCATCATCGGCGGGGCCGACGGTCCAACCTCAATATTTCTGACCGCCAAACTGGCACCGCACTTGATCGGACCGATCGCTATTGCGGCGTATTCTTACATGGCCCTGATCCCCATCATTCAGCCGCCGATCATGCGCTTGCTGACGACCCAGAAAGAACGCCGGATCCACATGCCGGATATGCGCGACGTGTCACGGACGGAGAAATTGCTCTTTCCAGCCGCCGGCCTGATATTGTGCTGCTTTCTGGCTCCGGCCTCGATTCCGCTGCTGGGCCCGTTTTTTTTCGGCAACCTCATGAAGGAGTCCGGTGTGGTTGACCGTCTGGCCCAGACCGCGCGCACGGCGATCATCGACACCGCCACCATCTTTCTGGGCTTCACCGTTGGCGCCAGCACCCAGGCTGATGTCTTTCTGACCGGAAAATCGGTGGGCATCTTCTTCCTGGGCGCGATCGCCTTCAGCATCGCCACGGCATCCGGAGTGCTCTTCGGCAAGATCATGAACCTGTTCATGAAGCAAAAAATCAATCCCCTTTTAGGGGCGGCCGGCGTGTCAGCCGTTCCCGGCTCTGCTCGTGAGGTCCACATGGTGGGCCTCAAGTCGGACCCGACCAACTATCTTCTGATGCATGCCATGGCCTGCAACTCCTCCGGGGTGATCGGCTCCGCCATATGCGCCGGAATCCTTTGGAGTTTCCTGGTTTAACCATGTTCCCCAATCGTTGGAAGACAGTATTTGGGGATAATGCAATAATGGGCAAAAAGAAAGGAGCTTGTTGGACAAGAAAGTAACCGTGGCGGAGGCCTTAGAGAAACTGAAATTGCGCCAGAAAATTCGGCAACAATTTAAACCATTGGCAACAATACGAACCATAATTATATTTCTATTAATATTAAATAATTATCACTGATATGACGATAAATTGGAACGTTTTATTTCCACCTTGACAAAGGTCTGTGACGCCCCATCCATGTTTGGGAGCTCAAAATTAGCGTTTAATTCAAAGGAGATCCGATGCCGCTCGGTCGGATTGTATTAGATTTTTAAGACAATTTCAAAATGTTACGCTCTTCAGCCGAATTGAACCGGTTCTTATTCTTCCTCGACTCGGTACCATTTTCTTCCTCAAGCGATAGTTGGCAAGCTCCTTGCTCTATATGGTTTTATTCGTTCAC
>JBAVJU010000282.1:0-16438 GCA_049687935.1 Desulfobacterales bacterium
GCGGCTTTTACGGAACCGATCTCGAAAAGATCCTGCTCGAAAAGGAGATCGACGCCGTCGAGGTGGTGGGTGTTTGCACATCGATTTGTGTGATGGACACCGTGGGCGGGCTGGCCAATCGAGACTATCCTATTTCAATTCCCGTCAAGGGGGTGGCCGATTTCGACGCGGAATTTCATGAATTCGCCCTGAAGCGGATGGCGCAGCTCTACGGTGCCCGGATGATTTGACCCGATCAGCTGGCGGGGATAACCCCGTTCAACAGGCTTCGCCATGCCTGCCAATCATCTCCTTGGCCCGCTTTTCACCGATCTTTACGAACTGACCATGGCGGCCGGTTATTTCAATCGCCGACTTCTTGACGCAGCCACATTTTCCCTTTTTATCAGAGATTATCCTCCCGGCCGAAAATATTTCGTCGCCGCAGGTCTTCAGGATGCATTGGCGGAACTCGAATCCCTGAGGTTCTCGAGCGATGAACTGGCTTTCCTGAGAGAAACCGGCCTGTTTTCTTCCGATTTCCTGTCGTTCCTCAAAAAATTCCGTTTCACCGGCAGTGTATTTGCCATGTCCGAAGGATCGATTTTTTTCGCAAATGAACCGATCCTGGAGGTTGCGGCACCTCTCATAGAAGCCCAGATCGTCGAAACCTTTCTGTTGAACACGGTCGGATTCCAGACCATGATCGCCTCCAAAGCCGCTCGCTGCGTTCATGTCGCCGCCGGTCGCCCCCTGATCGACTTTTCCCTGCGGCGGACCCAAGGCCACGACGCCGGGATGAAGGTTGCCCGCAGCACCTATTTGGCCGGTTTTGCCGGCACCAGCAATGTTCTCGCCGGTCGCGAGTACGGCATCCCGCTATCCGGCACAATGGCGCATTCTTTCGTCCAAGCCTTCGGCAGCGAATTGGAGGCCTTTTCGGCATTTGCCGAAACCTTCCCCGACAGTTCGGTTTTCCTGATCGACACCTACGACACGATTGCCGGTGCACATGAAGCCGTCAAAGTTGCACTGGAAATGAAAAAGAAAGGGCACGCCCTTTTGGGCGTACGCCTCGACAGCGGTGATATGGTCCGGCTGAGTCGCGAGGTGCATGAAATATTCGGTGCGGCCGGACTGTCAGAGGTAAAGATATTTGCCAGCAGTGGTTTCGATGAATTCAAGATCGAGAAGGTCATCGCAGCGGGTGCGAAGATCGATGCCTTTGGGGTGGGAACCAATGTCGGTGTATCTGAGGATTTTGTGTGAAGTGGCGTCAATCGGCTGAACCTCAGGCATCGGAGTGTGTTCTGTGGTGTCCCCTTTTCAGATCCCTTGCCCGCATAATCCGGATGAGCCTTTCGGCGATCTCTGTTTCCCGCGGGCTCAGAATACCGGCCCCGACCCAACTCTCAATGGTTTCAGCCGGCAGATTCAGATCTTCTGCACAGGCTTCCAGGTCGTCGAGGCTGACCAAGTCGATATCCAGGCTGTTTTTCGGCACGATCTTACTCTTCTGAGAGGATACCGGGTTACGAAATACTGCCGGGTAACCGTCCGTCTGCCAATCCGTTTGCATGCCGCCGCCGGTTGTCGCAGGCCGGGTTTTGACGCTTTGGTTTAGCCGGTCGACCGCGGGGGCGGCCTGCTTTTCAATCCTCCCCTCGTCAGCAAGTGTTCTCACCAAAGTTTCCGCTTTACCGGGCATTAACCGCTTGAAGTAACGCCTCAATACGTTAAGTATACGAGCGGTGTGGATCATTTTTAGATTACCTTCCCTTTTTTTCATTTGATGTGCAACTCACTTTAATTTGTGAAAATCCCTTTCTTTTCGCGCCTATCCACAGAGGACTGAGTCGTGTTGCTCCGGGAAACGCCATATTCATGCTGTAGTTATCTTTTTTGTTTTTCAAAACCTCCTTTTTATAAAAATAAGGCTTTTTTTTGATTTTGCTCACTATATTATAAGGTATTTTCACACCGCGATCGACCTGATTTACAGGTTACCTGCCGGCGGCTCTATTTGGTTTCCGTCCATAAAAAAAACCCATTGTTTGCGGCGACGACGGCACATCCACCTGTCCCCCTTCTTTTATTCGTTTCAAGTTTTGTCATGAATGGCCGATAGTGGTTAGTGAATCAGTTTGATCAAATTCCGAAAAATTGACGAGGGGAGTTTATGGACATAGCGACCGTTATCGGACTCTTCGGGGGCACAGTCCTGATTGTCGGCTCTGTTATCATCGGCGGTTCGGCGCTTGTTTTTGTCAATATTCCCGGTGTCTTGATTGTCATGGGCGGAACTCTGGCCACCTGTTTCATCAAATTTTCAATGAGAGATGTGATCAATTCGATATCAGTGGTGATGAAGGCGTTCATGATCAAGCTGGAATCCCCCGAGGAACTCATCATAAAACTGATCGAATATTCCAAGATTGCAAAGAAAGAAGGCCTGATCGCCCTGGAAAATCAGAAGGCCGGTGACGCGTTTTCAGCCAAGGCCATTCGCTATCTTTCGGACGGATTGGATGAGAAATTGATTTCCGAAATGCTCGACAAGGATATCCGCCAAACGCTTCAAAGACACACGGTCGGTCAGAACGTCTTCAAGGGCATGGGCTCATCCGCACCGGCCTTCGGCATGATCGGAACACTGATCGGGCTTGTCCAAATGCTGGCCAGCATGTCCGACCCGGCCAGCATCGGTCCGGCTATGGCCATCGCCCTCCTCACAACGCTCTATGGCGCGCTGATCGCCAACCTTGTTTGTTTGCCGATTGCCGATAAACTGGCCCTGCGAAGCCAGCAGGAACAGGAAAATCGGCGCATTATCCGCGAAGGCGCCATCGGCATTGCCCAAGGAATGTCCCCAATGGTACTCGAGGAAGCCTTGAAAATCTATCTGGCACCAAAGGATCGCCAGAAGAACAGTACCCAGAAGAATCAGAAAAAAGCCAAATAATGAACCTGCTCGACGATATCCAGAGCCCCATCCTCGAAGAGGGCGCACCGGCTTGGGTGGTAACCTTCGGCGACCTCATGAGCCTGCTGCTGTGTTTCTTCGTTCTGCTGCTCTCCTTTTCCGAAATGGACAAAGCCAAATACAAGGAAGTTTCCGGATCGCTGGCCAAGGCTTTCGGCGTTCAGCGCAAGATCAAGGCCTTCGAGGCTCCCAAGGGCATCAAGATGATTTCAAGAGACTTCGACCAGGAATTGATTCCGGCAAGGCCGCGTGAGGAGTTCATCGCCATGCAGCAGCGCGAGAAGATCGGCATGGCACTCAAAAAAGAAGTTGAAACCCGCTTTCGGGACTTGCAGGACCTGATTCAGGTGGAGGTGGGCGAAAAGGAGGTGACCATCCGCCTGATGGGCGAGACGGCATTCGATTCCGGCAAGGCGGACATCAAGGCCCAGATGGTGCCGCTGCTCCTCAAGATTGGGAGCGTTCTGGCGGACGGCAAGGGAGAGGTGATCATCGCCGGTCACACGGACAACGTCCCCGTCCACGGTGGACCGTACGGCTCAAACTTGAAACTGTCGATCGCCCGCGCCGCCACGGTGGCCGAATTTCTGCTGGCGAAGTCGGCCATTCCGGCAAGCCGCGTGTCGACCATGGGTTTCGGCAAATACCGGCCGATCGAGACCAACGATACGGACGAGGGCCGCAAGCGCAATCGGCGGGTGGAGATCATCTTGCGGGCACCCGACTCCCCCAAACCTCAGAAGACCGAAATTCTTGATCCAATCCGCGGAAATGCCCCCATCGTGAAAAATCCAGTTTTCCAGTAAAAACTACCGCCTTGTAGGTGCGACATAAGAGGGGAGGGTATTGACCCTCCCCTTTACGTTTAGAAGTACCAGGTTAGACCGGCTGTGGTGGACCATTCGCTCAACTTGGATTCCAGTGTGATGGCGTTACCGAGCGACGTTTCATTGATGGTATTTTCCGGGGCATACATGAAGGAGAGGTTCAGGCCGAAGGCATCGGTCAGCCGGTATCCGACACCAGCAGTGATATGGTGTTCGACCACGGCCGGAAAGCCGATGATGCGCAGGGTTTCGTAATTCGCCCGATTACCATCAATACCCTGCACGGTGTAAGTACTGCAGGGATCCCAACCATTGTTCTCTTTGACCGGGTTCTTACCGTAGTTGTATCCGAGCCGCAATGTCAACTTATCGGCTGGTTTCCACTGGGCACCGAAACCAAAAACCCTTTGGTCGTCCCAGCCGAAATCCGAGTAACCGTCCGCGCGGCTCCAATCGAGAAACCGGGTGTAGATTTCGAAGAGTTAGGCAGAGGTGGGTTCAAAGGAAATCCCGAACTGGGCTCTCAGCGGTGATTCCAAATCCAGATCTAGATATGGACCGATAGGGTTGCCGAATTGGGAAGCATCGTCGTGGGTTACTTTTTCAGGTGTTGTGATGGAAAAACCGAAATTGAACTTTTCAAGATGGTAGAGAGCACCGAACTGCAGCCCGACGGTATAACCGGGAGAAGCGCCTTCCCCGAGATCGAGGCTCTGCCAGACAATCTCAAAAGATGCTCCGATGCTTAAATTCGGAGTGATCAACCAGCTGAGGTTCGGCGCCAATTTCAAAACCTGCAGCTATGTGTAAACAGGGGGTATATCTGAATTTTTATAATCTACCCCTAGCCCCGAAACACCATACATACCGGCCCCGAAGCGCCACTTCTCGTTGATGGGCGCGGTGACGGCGATCGCCGGTATAACGGATGGAGGAAGATCGCTGTCGGCGCTACCGGTTATCCCAAAACCGGGAGAATTAAATGTGCCCTTAACCGACGGCACAAATATCGTGCCCGCGATATCGACTGACGACCCGGGGCAGAAGGGGCCGAAACACATGGCGGCCGGGTTGGCAAAGATAGCGCTGATGGCGTCCTGAGGTGCGGCCACACCGCCGCCGCCCATCGCGCGTGAGATCGGGCCGATACCGATCAGGTTGGTGCCGTTTGTAGCCAGGACGGCGGCGGGTGCCAATGCGAGCGCGAACGCAAACACTACGATAAAGGGGCGGTAAACCATGCAGCGCCGACAGCCCGTGCAGGAATAAGCCGCCGCGCAGAGCTCTTCGATCGCAAGGTCATTGAGCTCTTTGGCTTCACCGACCGAAGGCCAGAATCGGCTGCGGGACTTGAAATATTTTTTATAGAGCCGCCGGATGATCTCGTGCCGGTAAGCAGATATTAAATTTTAGTTAAAGATTTTTACCACCATTTTTGGATTAATTTCCTAAGTAAACCTTATTTAACCTGAGAAGTGTTTTAACGAGGAGGGCAATTGCAGGTGGAACGGGAAATAGCAGCCAATTAGGAATTTTGAAAAAGACAATGGCCGGGGCGTGTCAGGCCACCGGCCGTCATAGCCTTGTGTGAGGCAGAGGAGGTAAAGGTTTGATTAGAACGACAGGCCGGCTTCGACGAATGGACCGCTTATCGAAGCGTCGACGGCGATGCCGTCATGGTCGATTTCGTACTTACTGAATCGGTATCCACCGGCCGCATATATGGACCTGAGGGAGCTCCAACGGAGGCGGCCGATCAGGCCGTAAGATTTTTTGCCGCCGATTGAGATCCCTCGGCCTTCTGCTTCGAGGGCGAGAGCATCCACGGGATGGAACTGCATGGCGGCGAAAACCATCGGAATCGGCAAAATAACACTCTCCGATGCCTGACCGATTGAATCCTGTTCGATATCGCCTTCGAAATCGATGGTCCGCACGTTGATGCCAAGGTCGATGTTAAACCTGTCGTGGGATACTGTTTTGACAAAGGGAATGCCGTAGTACAGCGCGATATCAAGATCATTCAGGGTGACTTTGGAATCTGAGGCGCCATCGTCCTTGAAACTCTCGCCGCCGAAATCGAGCCTCATGTTGTCAATATGCGTGCCCTCATATTTTATGGGGGCTACCATCACGCAAATGTTCGGTAGATACGGCGATATGTCCATCATGACCTGCCCGAAAGATCGGCTGCCCTCATCGAATTCACGGCTGTCTTCAAAGGCCCGCACACTTGCCGGACCGAGCGGATCGACAGCCGAATCAGAGGTTAAGGGTTGTTTTCTGATCCACGGGGCGTCCTGCGCGTCGAAGGCGTTCCCCTTTGGCGACAAGGCGGCGCACAACAGAAGGACAACAGCGATGCTCAAGTTGATTTTTTTCATCGTCCTTCCTCGTATAAAAACAAACAGGTTGGTAGAGCGCAAACGAACCGTCCCTATGGTCACTATCCTATCAGCCTATGTGGTATATGTCAATTCTTTGTATAATTAATGTATTGCATAGAAATACAATGAGGTGCTGGCTAGCTGGGGAACAAATCTGCTCAGTGGAAGACGTGTTTGGGTAAGACGGCAAACGAAACCCGCGGGCTTAAATGCCAAGATAGGCTTTGCGGACGTCGTCGTTGGCAAGCAGTTTTTCGGCCGAATCCGAGAGGGTGATACGTCCGGTTTCCATTACATAGCCGCGGTGGGCGACCTTTAGAGCGAGGTTGGCATTCTGCTCCACCAGAAAGATGGTCGTGTTACTCTCGGTATTGATTTTTTTGATGATGTCGAAAATCTGTCGGACGATGATCGGGGCCAACCCCAGAGACGGTTCATCCATCAGCAAAAGTCGCGGCCTTGCCATCAGGGCGCGCGAAATCGCCAGCATCTGCTGTTCTCCACCACTGAGTGTACCACCGGCCTGAGCGCGCCGCTCGGCCAGAATTGGAAAAAGCGAAAAGATATAGTCGATGTCCTTTTTAATGCCGTCTTTGTCCGGACGCAAAAATGCGCCCATGTCGAGGTTCTCCGTCACAGACAGACGAGGGAAAATCCGTCGCCCTTCCGGCACCTGACTGATTCCCAGGGCAACGATTTTATTGGGGCTGAGTTCCTGGATGGGTTGGCCCATAAAAAATATTTCACCGGAGCGCGGCGGCGCAATGCCGCAAATTGACATCAGGGTCGTGCTTTTGCCGGCCCCGTTGGCGCCGATCAGGGTAATGATTTCGCCTTCCTCGATCTTAAAGCTGATCCCCTTTAGGGCCTGTATGTTGCCGTAAAAGGTTTTGACGTTCCGAAGCTCAAGCATCGATCTCTTCCCCGAGGTAAGCCTTGATGACAGCCGGGTTGTTTTTAATTTCCTTGGGTGTCCCCTGAGCGATTTTTTTTCCATAATCGACCACGAAGATACGGTCGGAAAGGCTCATCACCAGCTTCATGTCGTGTTCTATGAGCAATATGGTCACCTCTTCCTGATCGCGTAATTTCAGGATCAATTCATCGAGCTCATCGGTCTCGCTGGGATTCAGCCCGGCGGCCGGTTCGTCGAGCAGTAGGATAAAAGGATCGGTGGCCATGGCCCGCGCGATTTCAAGGCGCCGCTGGGCGCCGTAGGGAAGGTTTTTGGCGTACTCGTTGACGAATTTTTCAAGATCCATTTTTTCCAGAATTCGGAAACTGTCGTCTACAACCTGCCGCTCCTCTTTGCGGGTAGACGGCGGGCGGAGAATCGCCCCGGCAATGCCGGACTTCAAGCGGCAGTGGCGACCCACCATGACATTTTCGAGCACCGTCATGCCGGGAAACAGCCGGATGTTCTGAAACGTGCGCGCCAGGCCGACTTCGGTCACCTTGTTGGGCTTCAGTCCATTGAGCCGGACTTTATCTTTTCCCGGCGGCCGGACCGTCATTTCACCTTCCGTCGGAGGGTAGATGCCGGTGATGCAGTTGAAGAAGGTGGTCTTTCCGGCACCGTTGGGACCGATCAGCGCAACGATTTCACCCTTCCGGATGTCCAAGTCCACGCTGTCCAGGGCACGCAGGCCGCCGAAATCCATGGTCAGGTGGGTCACTTCCACTATCGGTTCCATAGCTCCCTGCCGCCTTAATAAATAGGGTTAGGATTCATCCAGGCTCTTGAATTTATAGGTTCGCCGCGTGGCGCTGATGATGCCGCCGGGACGAAAAACCATCATCGTCACCAGAATAAAACCGAACAGGAGCATACGGTATTCCGAGAAGGCCCTCAGGTATTCCGGCAACAGGATCAAGGCCAGCGCGCCGAAGATGACGCCCAATATGGAGCCCATGCCACCCAGCACCACGATGCACAGGACATTGATCGACTCCCAGATAGTGAAACTGGCCGGGTTGATAAAGGTGGTCTTGGCTGCGAACATCACCCCGGCTAAGCCGGCCCACGTTGCGCCCAGAGCGAAAGCGGTCAACTTGGTTTTGGTGCGGTCTATCCCCATGGCCTGACAGGCGACCTCGTCTTCCCGCATTGCGATCCAAGCCCTTCCGATCCGCGAATCCTTGAGCCGGTTGACCACGAAAATCGTGAAAATCACCAGGGCGATCAATAGAAAGTAGATGAAAATGCTGGATTGCTCCAGGGACATTTTGATTCCGAAAAACCAGGGCCGCGGGATATTGGCGATCCCACTGGGGCCAAAAGAGAATTCATTCCAGTTTTCAAGGATCAGACGGATGATTTCGCCGAATCCGAGGGTGACGATCGCCAGGTAGTCCCCCCTGAGCCGCAGCACCGGGTAGCCGAGTAGAATGCCGAAAAATGCGGCCGTGGCCGCACCAATGGGAAGCGCCAGCCAGAAATTGAGGCCGAAATGATAGTTCAGCAGTGCGTAGGAGTAAGCGCCGACGGCATAGAAGGCGACATACCCGAGATCGAGCAGCCCGGCCAGTCCCACCACGATGTTGATGCCCAGCCCGAGCATGATGTAAATCAGGGCGCTGATCATGATGTTGGTCTGGTACATGGAAAAGACGAACGGATAGGCTGCGGTGAAGGCGAAAACGACGGCAAGCGCCAACAGGTAGATTCTTCGATCTTCCGTGAGCCGCTGCCAGAGGGTAAGTCGGACTCCGGCTTCTTCAGCCAGCGCTTTTTTGCGTCCCAGCTCTTTGCGCCGCAGGAGATACCGCCAGATAAAAGAGAAAAAGAAGCTTCCGATACCCACCAGCAGCATGTTTTCCCAGCGCCATTCAACCCGTTTGTAGATGGTGTTGACCCGGATGACCATGATCGGGAAGGTCAGAAACATGAACCAGAGGGACACCAGAAAAGACTTTTTGATTTCCGCGAGGCTGATCACTTTTCAAATCCTATCCCATTTGGCATGGCCGCTTTCGATTCAATCGGTTGACTGAAAAAGGCATCACAGTTGCCGTTTCGATGAAGCCGACAGCTACACTTTCTCTGATTCCGCACGTCCCAGGATGCCGGAGGGTCTGAAAATCAAAATGAAAACCAGGAACAGGAATGCGAAGACGTCCTCGTAATCACTGGAGATGTAGCCCGTGAAAAAGCTTTCGGTCCACCCGAGAACCAGGCTGCCGAGCACCGCCCCCGGGATGCTGCCGATGCCGCCCAGAACGGCGGCGACAAACGCTTTGATGCCGGCGATAAAGCCAATGTAGAAATTGATTTGTCCGATGTGGGAGGCGATCAGGACGCCGCCGATGGCGGCCGTGGCCGATCCGACGATGAAGGTCACCGAAATGACGCGGTTGACGTCCACACCTACCAGCATGGCCATCGCCTTGTCCTGGGAAACCGCCCGCATGGCTTTTCCGATCCGGGTGAACTTGATCAGAAAGGTCAGCAGGATCATAACTATAGCCGTGGTGACGTAAATGACGACTTGTGAAGAGCGGACGATGTGTTCCCAGGGCCGCAGCCAATCGAACTCGGGAATCAGGGCCGGAAATGGCAGAAAATCCGAGGTCTGCGCCAGCAGCACGTAGTTTTGAAGAAAAAGCGACATGCCGATAGCGCTGATCAGGGCCGACAATCGCGGTGCATTGCGCAGTGGTTTGTAGGCAATTTTTTCGACCGTGTAGCCGTAGGCCGACGAGTAAACCACCGCCACTCCGGCGGCGATAAAGAGGATGGCGACCGAGTTCCAGCCCATAAGGGTCAGTACCCCGGTGACGATCAGCGCCGTAAAAGCACCGATCATGTAAATCTCGCCATGCGCGAAGTTGATAAGTTCGATGATTCCGTAGACCATGGTGTAGCCCAGCGCGATCAGGGCATAAATACTTCCACGGGTCAGCCCTGCCAGAAACAGCTCCATGAAGTAGTTGAAATCCCAGGACATGGTCATCTCCGTAAAATTCAGGGGGAAGGCGTAATGCCTTCCCCCTTTTTCCCGTCCGGAATATTACTTGACCTCGACGTATTTGCCGTTTTTCACGACGTAGACGGAGAACCCGACACCGGTAGCGTCGCCCTTCTCATCGAAACGGATCTTGCCCAACGGCGTGTCGACATCATTTGTCTGCAAGGCCTTGCGCAGGGCATCGTAGTCGGTGGATCCGGCCTTTTCGATGGCGCTGAGCAGCGCCAATGTGGCGGCGTAGGCCTGGGGATAGAAAGCGCCCGGGTCTTCGCCGTAAGCCTTGCGGTGCTCCTCGACGGCCTCATTATACATGGCGTTTCTCGAAAGGTCTTTAGGCCCGGTGGCATAAACACCCTCGGCAAATGGTCCGGCAACCTTGATAAAGGTGTCGTCTTTGACGCCGTCATCGGAAATAAAGGCCGTCTTCATCTTTTTCTTGCGCATCTGGGACACGATCTTGGAGGCTTCCGGGTGATAGCCTCCAAAAATGACCGCATCGGCACCGGATTGCTTGATTTTCTGCACGACGGCGGAGTAATCCATCGCTCCCGGTGTCACACCCTCATAGAGCACCACCTCGGCGCGGGGATCTTTTTCGAGGAAACTCTTGGCGAATTCGGCCAACCCCTTGCCGTAATCGCCCTTGTCGTGGAGCACGGCAATCTTCTTGGCCTTCAAATTGTTGAGAGCGAAGTCGACCTCCAGTTGGGCCTGGGCATCGTCTGAAGCGATAGTGCGGTAGAAGTTCGGATAATCGCCGCTCTGGGTCAGGGCCGGGTTGGTAGCCGAGGGCGACATGGCAACTTTCTGGGCGCCCTTGTAGATGCCGAGCGCGGCTTTGGTTGCCCCGCTGCAGATGTGACCCAACACCACGTCGGCCCCTTCGGAGGCAAGTTTGGTGGCGGTGTTGGTGGCGATTTCGGGTTTGCAGACATCGTCTTCCACCAGCAGTTCCACCTGTTTGCCCATAACACCGCCCTTGGCGTTGACCTTTTTAACGATGATTTCAGCCGCCCTGACAGTCGGGATACCGTAGGAAGCCAGGTCACCGCTATGGGGTCCGGCGACACCCAGTTTGATGGTGTCGGCCGCAGTGCCGATTCCCATCAGTGAAAACACCAAAAAAACACCGACAATTGCTACCGCAAACGTTTTTCTCATGTCCATGTTACGTCCTCCTCTTGGCATGTACCTGTTGTTGGAATCCTCCATCTCCCACTCGAATTTGATGGTTATAGAGCGGATGAACGGATCGAGTCAAGTTGAATTTATTTTTTCCGGCGGCAAAAAAATATTGCTGTTTGGGCTACTTGCCTGTATGACTACAGACGGTTTCAGGCTGTGGTGCGCCGCAATTGCGAGGAAAGTTCATTTCGTGAAAACGATCGGCATCGTCGTCAAAACAGACCCAGCGGTCAGCCGCAAAGCAGATGAACTGGAAAGCTGGCTGTCTGAAAAAGGGGTTGAAACCCTTCGCAAGGAAAGCCGACCACCGCAGTTGGACCGTCTGCCAGGCATGTTGGAGCAGGCCCCGGCGGATCTCTTTTGCATTCTCGTTTTAGGTGGCGACGGCACCTTTCTGAGCGCCGTGCGCTGGATCGGCGACCAACCCATACCGATTTTGGGGATCAAGTTCGGCGAAGTCGGATTCCTGGCCGAAATCACCGAAGATCGCCTCTTTTCCGTAGCGGAGGCCATACTGAAAGGCACGTTCGCGACTCAACCCCGCATGCGGCTGCTGGTCAGGGTGATTCGCCGGAAGCAGGAACGCGCGGTCGAAACGGTACTCAACGATGTGGTGATCAACAAGGGCGCCCTAGCCCGCCTGGCCCACATCGAGACCTATATCAACGACCGCTATCTGACGACCTATCGGGCTGACGGGCTTATCGTTGCCACACCGACCGGCTCGACCGCCTACTCTCTGGCAGCCGGTGGACCGGTGATCCATCCCGCTGTGCCGGCGATGGTCATGACACCGATCTGCCCGTTTACCCTGACCAACCGCCCTCTGATCATTCCCGACGCCGCCACCGTCACCATCAGACTGGAAAAAAGATCCTCGGACATCATGCTCACTTTCGACGGTCAGCAGGGACTGGCCATCGATGATCGGGACACGATAGCGATCTGCAAATCGCCGCACCCGATCTACATGATCTCAGAGCCGAACCAGCCCTATTACGATGTTCTCAAGGCCAAGTTGAGATGGAGCGGCGGTCGCACCTGAAGCCGTTTTCGTAATCACATCTGCTGATCCGACCGGGCTTCAGCGACAATCCCCCCCGTTTGCCGGTTTTTCATCCGATGATTTCCCTGCGGCTTTTGACCGATACCGCCGATCCGGTTGACATGCCACTTTTCGCCATATACAAATTGACAAACCGGGTGGGGATCGGCAGCCTAGCGGCACCATCTTAATCGGAAGCGGCCGCAACGGCTGAAATGCCGCTCGACTGACAGGAGGATTTTGGTCTAGGTGACTGCGTCAATCAGATGCTTGGTATCTTTTCTGACGATTCTGCTGATAGCTGGTAGCGGCGACGGTGCCAACGTCATCGAGCCGAAAAACGGGGGTCGTATCGACTGGACTGAGGGAATTGTTACCGCGGTGGGGCTGGGGGTGCCCCCGGAAGAGCCTTCCGGCATGGCCGGTGCCTCTGAAGTGAAGGACCGGGTGCTTGCATCCGCACATCACAACGCCCGCCGCAATCTTTTCGATCTTCTGAATGCCGTCCGTATCGACACGAATACGCTGGTCAAGGATATGGCCTCCCGCACGCCTCCGGTTGAGGCCAAGCTCAGAGAGATGGCGGCAGGGGCCGATGAGGTCGCGGTCGGCGGCGAACCGCTGACGGAAGGAACGATAGCCGTGAGGCTTCAGATGAGTCTTTACGCCGGTTTCGCCCAAATGGTTCTTCCGCAGGGCATCATACCGATCGACGCCGTTAAGTCGGTCCAAACCCCATCCACGGTAGCGGGAGAGACGTTCAAGCAAGTCATTTTCACGGGATTGGTTGTAGACGCACGCAATATCACGGCCAATCCGGCACTGGCACCGCGCATCGTCGATGAAAACGAACGGGAAGTATACGGGGCGGCCTTTGCCAGCCGCGACTTCGCGGTGCAATACGGAATGAGCAGTTACGTCACCGATATTGATGAAATCAAGGGCTCCTACCGTCTGGGGGAACGGCCCTTGATCGTCAAGGGCATAAAAACCATCGGTCCCGGCCACAGCGATATCGTCATCGGCAATGCCAGCGCCGTCAAGCTCCGTAAATTCTCGGAACACCTGGCGTTCTTAAGGGAGTGCCGGGTTGTGATCGTTCTGGGCGAAAAACGCTAAGGGTTCGCGAAAAAATAAATTGGTGATTTTGAGCATTGAGGCGCCCAAGATAGCCAGTTATTTTTACGCACGCCCTTAGGTCCCCATGCTCCAGGAAGCGAGGTACTTTTTCTGCTGAGGCGTGAGATTGTCGATCTTGGTCCCCATGGCCTCCAGCTTCTCTTTGGCAATCTGGCGATCGATTTTTTCAGGAACCGGATGGACGGTTATGTCAAGGGCGGCCTTGTTTTTGACCATGTACTCGACACAAAGCGCCTGATTGGCAAAACTCATGTCCATGACGCTCGACGGGTGACCCTCGGCGGCGGCCAGGTTGATCAATCGACCTTCTCCCAGAACGTTGATGCGGCGGCCGTTTTTCAACGCGTATTCTTCCACGAACGGCCTTAGCTGGCGACGCGTAGCGGCAACGCCGTTTAACCCTTCCAGGTCTAGCTCCACATTGAAATGACCGGAGTTGGCGACAATCGCGCCATCTTTCATGAGTTGAAAATGTTCCTGACGGATGACCGCAATGTTGCCCGTCAACGTGCAGAAGATATCCCCTACAGCGGCCGCTTTCCGGATCGGCATCACCGTGAATCCGTCCATGACCGCTTCGATGGCGCGCAAGGGGTCTATTTCGGTCACGATGACGTTCGCGCCCATCCCGCGAGCGCGCATGGCCACGCCCCGGCCGCACCAGCCGTAGCCGCAGACGACAAAGACGGCACCGGCCAGCAGGCGGTTGGTGGCGCGAACGATCCCGTCAATGGTGCTCTGGCCGGTTCCGTAACGGTTGTCGAAAAAGTGCTTGGTCTGGGCGTCGTTGACGGCGATGATCGGATATTTCAACACACCCTCAGCCGCCATGCTGCGCAAACGAATCACGCCGGTGGTGGTCTCCTCCGTTCCGCCTCTGACTTCCGACAGGAATTCGGAGCGTTCGGAATGAAGGGTGGAGACCAGATCGGCCCCATCATCCATGGTGTAATGGGGCTTGGCATCGATGACCGCGTTGATGTGGGCATAGTAGACTTTGTTGTTTTCACCCTTGACGGCAAAAACCGGTATTTTGTCGTGTTTGACCAACGATGCCGCCACATCGTCCTGGGTACTCAACGGATTCGAAGCGCATAACGCCACCTGGGCTCCGCCGGCTTTCAAGGTCTGCATCAGCGAGGCCGTTTCGGTCGTCACATGCAGACAGGCGCCCAGACGAACGCCTTTAAGTGGTTTTTCCTTTTCAAACCTTTTTCGGATCCGGTTCAGGACAGCCATATTTTGATTGGCCCACTCGATGCGCAGCGCCCCGTCCTTCGCCAGGTTGATATCCTTGACATCATAATTCATAATCGTGACCTTTCGTACATAGTGTTGTCGCACATGATTTTTGGCGCCGCCACCTACCTTTTTAAGTTTGGTCGGTTGAGCCCGTTTAGCCGGTTGAAGGATATTATCTATTTTGATTCAATTTCGAACTATATTCCTGCCAGTTCACGCATTTTGTCCGCCATGTCGGTTTTTTCCCAGCTGAATTCCGGCTCGGTGCGACCGAAGTGTCCATAGGCAGCCGATTTGCGGTAAATTGGACGCAGCAGATCCAGGTATTCGATAATGGCCGCCGGACGCAGGTCGAAGCATTCTTTGATGATTTCCCTGATCCTTTTTTTAGAGACTTTGCCGGTACCCATGGTGTCCACCAGCAGAGATACCGGTTCGGCCACCCCGATGGCGTAGGCAACCTGTATTTCACATTTATTAGAGAGTCCGGCCGCGACGATGTTTTTGGCGATGTGACGCGCCATGTAAGACCCGCTGCGGTCAACCTTTGACGGATCCTTGCCGGAGAAGCACCCGCCGCCGTGGCTCCCCTGCCCGCCGTAAGTGTCGACGATGATCTTGCGGCCTGTCAACCCGCAGTCGCCCATCGGACCGCCGACGACGAAACGACCCGTGGCGTTGATGTAGTATCGCGTTTCCACGTCGACCATTTCCGCAGGCAAAATCTTTTTTACAACACTTTTGATAATCGCATCCCGCAGGAACTCGTACTCGACGTCCGGTTTGTGCTGGGCGGCAATGACCACGGCGTCGATGCGTTTTGGCACGCCGTTTTCGTACTCTACCGTGACCTGAGATTTACCGTCCGGACGCAGGAAATCGAGCGAACCGTTTTTCCGGACCTCCGCCAGGCGGCGGCAGATCTTGTGGGCCAGCATAATGGGCAGCGGCATCATTTCGGGTGTTTCGTTACAAGCATACCCGAACATGAGCCCCTGGTCACCGGCGCCTTGCTCCTTGTAGCGCCCGTTGCCCCGATCGACGCCCTGGGCGATATCGAGCGACTGGTGATCGATACTGGTGATGACGCTGCAGGTCTGCCAGTCGAAGCCCATCTGGGAAGAGTTGTATCCGATGTCCTTGATCGTATCACGAACGATCTGGGGCATCTCCACGTAAGTGCTGGTGGTGATTTCTCCGGCGATAAAGGCCAGACCGGTGGTCACCAGTGTTTCGCAGGCAACGCGGCAGTTCTTGTCTTGGGCGATAATGGCATCCAGTATGGCATCCGATATTTGATCGGCCACTTTGTCCGGGTGCCCCTCGGTCACCGATTCGGAGGTGAAAAAAAACTGTTCTTTCTCTTCCATGCATGATCCTTTCCAAGCGCAAAGGTAATGTTTGTTGTTACCGTCAAAGACCCCAACGTTTATAGGCGCTTGCACCTCGGGTCTTAGCAGAGGACAAAGCCGGCTAATCGAACCGGCTTATCTATGGGCTTTAAGATAAAGATTTGGGCAAGGCCAGAGGGCGGCGGCTGTATTGTAATACGCCGACGACCGATAACACAGCCAAAATCTTTATCTTAAAGCCTATAGTTAGATTGACCGGGACCCGGAGGAGAAGACCGGCAAAATCGTGTTGTCGATCAGCCGGGTTTTACCGACCTTCACAGCCAGGGC
>JBAVJU010000283.1:0-1841 GCA_049687935.1 Desulfobacterales bacterium
GATTTATCGCCAATCGCATCCTGATGCCGATGATCAACGAGGCGGTGTACTGCCTGTTTCACGGGGTGGGAACCCGTGAAGACATCGACACGGTGATGAAGCTCGGCATGAACCACCCGATGGGCCCGCTGGCCTTGGCCGACCTGATCGGACTGGACACCTGTCTGGCCATTATGGAGACGCTCTACAAAGGTTTTTGCGATTCAAAATACCGCCCCTGTCCCCTGCTGCGGAAATATGTCGAGGCCGGCTGGCTCGGCCGCAAAAGCGGAAAAGGATTCTACGATTACGCCAAATAACGGTTGGCCCGTTAGCCGGTTGGCCCGTTATGCCGGCATTCTACTCCCTTAATTCTGGATGTAAATACGTCAGTGCAGCAAAACAGTTCAAAAGGCCGGTCGATAACCGGAGGGGGTGCGATGGCGTTTGCCTTGAACGACGAGCAGTTGATGATCCAGGCAATGGTGCGGGAATTTGCCCGCAAGGTTCTGGCCCCTACCGCGGCCGAACGCGATCGCACCAAGGAATTTCCGGCCGAAAACCTTAAAAAAATGGGCGAGCTCGGGCTTATGGGCATGATGGTGCCGATAGCGTACGGCGGAGAGGGCGCCGACACTCTCGGCTACGTGGCGGCCCTGGCCGAGATCGCTTACGCGTGCGCCGCCACGGCAGTCGTCATGTCGGTCCACAACTCGATCGTGTGCGAGAGCATTCTGCGCTTCGGCACGGAAGACCAGAAGCAAAAGTACCTCAAGCCGCTCGCCTCGGGCCGACATATCGGCGCATTCGCACTGACCGAACCGCATGCCGGGTCGGACCCGGTGAGCCAGAACACCACGGCCGTCCGGGAAAAAAAGACCTACATCATCAATGGCAGCAAGCGTTTCACAACCACCGGCAAGAACTCGGGTTTGGTGATCGTGACCGCCAAAACCGACGAAGGTCAACGTCATAAGGGCATCAGCGCGTTTTTAGTGGAAAAAAATACGCCCGGCCTGGTGGTCGGCCGTGAGGAAGAGAAAATGGGCCTGCGGGCTTCGGACACGACCGATTTGATTTTCGAAGACTGTCGCGTGCCGGAAGAAAACCGTCTCGGCCAGGAGGGGGAGGGATTCAAGATCGCGATGACGGCCCTGGATGGAGGCCGAATCGGTATCGCGGCTCAGTCGGTCGGCGTGGCCCAGGCGGCCTTGGATGCGACCGTCAAATATGTGAAACAGCGGGAGCAGTTCGGCCGGAAGATCTCCAAGTTTCAGGGTCTGCGGTGGATGATTGCCGACATGGCAATGGAGATCGAAGCGGCCCGACAGCTGATGTATGTGGCGGCGGCGATGAAGGATCGCGGTGAAAAATTCACCGCCCAGGCTTCCATGGCCAAACTGTTTGCCTCCGAAATGGTGAACCGCGTTACCGCCAAGGCGATCCAGTTCCACGGCGGTTACGGCTTCACACAGGACTACCCGGTCGAACGCTACTATCGCGATGCCCGCGTGTTTACGATTTACGAAGGCACCTCGGAAATCCAGCGGGTCGTCATCTCCAACGAAATCTTAAAAGACCGCCGAACCCCATAAATTCTTAAAAAAATCGCTCAGCGCCCCCAACCAACCGCACGGCCGCTGCCCGCCTAACAATCATATGGCTTTCCCCGCATCAAACGCTCGCTGCTTCCCCAACCGTCCCCTGAGCGGCAAAGCCGCGTTTCATAAATTTTAAGGGAAATCGCTATGCGATTTCCCTTAAAATTTATTTGAAGATGCGCGTCGCCAACTCGATATCCTCCGGGCAAAACACGAACAGACATTTTGCCTCGGGCGAAGAGACCGAACCGTAGACATAGT
>JBAVJU010000284.1:0-3266 GCA_049687935.1 Desulfobacterales bacterium
ATCATGATCAGCCACGGCCACTACGATCATACGGGCGGGCTGCCGGCGGTCCTTCAAATCAGGGGACCGGTGGATGTTTACGGCCACCCGGAGATCTTCATGGATCGGTTCTGGTCCGCAGAGGGAACCACACGGTTTATCGGTATTCCTCACAGTCGCCGTTATCTGGAATCACTCGGTGCGAGATTTCGGCTGGAAACCGGCATGGTCGAAGTGGGTCCCGGTGTGTTTCTGACCGGCGAGGTTCCCCGAGCGAGCACTTTTGAAAAGGGAGATGACAAGATGACGGCCGTTACAGCCGGGGGTGAAAAGATCCATCCCGACCCTTTGAAAGACGACCTGTCGCTGATCGTGGATACGGATAAAGGGTTGATCCTCATTCTCGGCTGCGCCCACGCCGGCATGATCAACATTATCGAGTATGCCCTGGAAAAAACCAGGCGAAATAAAATCTTCGCCATCATCGGCGGAACCCATCTGGGCTTTGCAAGTGACGAGCAATTCAATGAAACCCTGAAAGTGATCGACCGCTACAAAATAGAGCGCATCGGTGTTTCCCACTGCACCGGACTGCCGAGAGCATCGATGCTGCATGCGAAATTGACGGATCGGTTTTTCTTCGGGAGTGTCGGTTCGACGCTGGAGGCCTGAATTATAAAGACGAGGCAGAGTTCCCGGCTTAGATCGCTTTTTCCACCACCGGTATCCGCAGGTTTCGAGAGGGGACCAATGTGGCGAGATCGGTATCAGGGTTGTATCTTCTGATCAACCATAAGGGCAGTTCGAATTCCTGGTTGGCGAGCGTCCAGAGAGTATCGCCTTTTTTGATGCAATAAACCTGGACCGCCTCGACGCGATAGGTAGAGAAAAAGTCTTCCACCAATTCCTTGTGGTATTCGAACCGTTGCTCCTCGAAGGCTTCCTTTGCTGTTCGACGCAGCGGGATCTTCAGCTTTTGCCCGATGTGAATGACCTGTCCATAGGGAATTGCATTGAGGTGTCGAATTTCACCGGCTCTAACCCCAAGCCATTCGGCATAATGCCCGATGGTTTCCTCGATTTCCACCTGAATGATGCCGATCGGCCGGCCGTCGCTCAAAATAACACGGATTATCGATAGGTTGCCGGTGACCATGTTCGGGTCGAGGTCAGCGGCAGAGGCCGAATCGGCTGCCGAACGGTTGTCTGCCTCCGGGGGAGGTGTCGACTCCGAGTCCTCATTTTCCTCCGCTGTCGGTGACGGTGGGGCATTTCGGCGTCCGCTGTCCGTGTCGATCGGGTCGACATCCGGCCCGTAACCCGCTGAGTCGGCAACGGTTACGACCGGCTCGACTGGAGATGCGGCGATCGGAATATCGCCGAAATTCGCCCTGCCATATCCGTCCACGACCGGTACCGCCGTCGGGATTTGGACATTCTTCGGGGGCGGCTCAGTCGACGACGCGTCCACTTCGTCTAGTTGCTTCGGAACGCGTGCCGCTGCAACCCTTATACCCGGCGGCCCGGCTGTCGCCGGTTTTTCATTCTCGGAGGGTGACGGTGACGACGGTTGTACCCGCTCCGATTTTATGTTTTCCGAGCCGACGGCAATCCGAGGGCTTTTTTCTTCTGGAAGGGGGATGCGCAGATTCTGGCTGACGAAGATGGTGGCCCTTTTATCCAGGTCGTTGGCGGCTATTAAATCCGGCAGACGAATGCCGTGCAATCTGGCGATATCGCCGGCGGTATCACCCCGGCGCACGGTGTAGAGGCGGCCGTGCTTCTGGTCCTGCCGGAATATCTCCGGCGGCAAATTGGCCATAAGGCTTTCCCAATTCCGCTCTTCTTGTGCCGGCAGTCGCAGCCTGTAGCCTTTCGGGGCATATTTTTGCCCGACGAAGACCGGTTTTCGAAGGGCCGGGTTGAGCCGTCTCAGAGTGTCCATGTCAATGGCCAACTGCTGGGCCAGTTGTGGTAACGATGCAAAGCCGGATAGTTTTACTGCGGTGGACTTCGGCGGGTCATTCAAATCAAGTTCTCCGAAATAGCGGCGATAGCTTTTAGCCACCTCTCTCGCCGCTAAGAATTCAGAGTAGAAATTTCTCGAAGCGAATCCGAATATGCGACTCCGGTAGCCTTCAAAGACGGCCGCATAGCTTCCCATATCACGCTGGGCGCGTAACATGCCGGCGGCGCCGTGATTGTAAGCGGTGATGGCCAGGGGCCAGTCCCCGAGCTTTTCGTAATTGTCCTTCAGCAGCCGGGCCGCCGCATGGGATGAGCGAATCGGGTCGCGGCGTTCATCAACGGTGTAATCGACGGTCATGTAGTGCTTGCCGGTGGAGCGGGTAAATTGCCAGGCTCCCGCTGCGCCGAATTTGCTGTAGGCTTCCGGATTGAAGGAGGATTCCACATGCGGCAGATAGGCGAGATCGACGGGTAGGCCGTGTTCCTGAAATATTTGCTTGATTTCATCAAGATAGGCCCCTGACCGAATCAGTCCTTCACGAAAGCGGTCCTTCTGACCGATTTGGCAGCGGATCCGATGGGCAGAGCGTTGAAAGTCCGCCGGCCTGACATCCGGGCCAAAGAGGCCTGCCACCCGCTGCTCCTCCGGACTGGACGGCAGCTCACCGCGGGCAAGGCGCTCAAGCAGTTTTTGATACTTCTTTTTAGCGGTATTGATACGCGCCTGATTTATCCTGCCGGCGCCGGGTCTGTCCTGATTGTCGATTTCGACGACCTCGTAAACGATATCCAGGTCTTGATTGTCGTGAATGATGCCCTGCCCGGAGTGATATTCGGAATACACTTTTTTCCAGAAACCGACATTGGGCTGAATGCATTGCGGCACAGGGAACGGATCGGCTTCGGATTCCGAGCCCCGGCAGAAACCCGGGCAAAGGGATAGGGCCATCAGCAAATAACATGTTATGAAAAGCCTTTGCATAGACTTCCTTATCGTAAAAATTGTAACGCTTTAAGGGTTCGCGAAAAAATAAGCCTTAATTTTAGGCGTTGAGGCGCCCGGCCGGCAGTCGGACGGGATGCATCGGCGGCTAAAATGTACTTTTATTTTTTCGCCAACCCTGGATAGGTGATTGCCCGCCGTTACTCATGCACTTCTTGATAAACATAATAGGGGAAAAAATCATTGGTACAGTCGTAGACCAACTCCCGGATCAAGTTACCATATTTTGCTTCCGGATCATTGACGCTGACGCCGACGGGGCCATTCCGGTTCAAGCTGATAGCGGCAACAGATCTTTTGGCGGCGGATGAATTGG
>JBAVJU010000285.1:0-7232 GCA_049687935.1 Desulfobacterales bacterium
ATTTCAAAATGAAACTTGTGGCTCTGCCCCGATGGGATAATCATATGTGGGCTTCGATAACCATGCCCCTTTTTAAGGCTTATCGTAGCTAATGGTCAACTTTTGATTTTGCCCTTACCGCCGCTAATTGTAGCGTTTATTCGGCATTTTTGAGGCGCACCAGTCCTATCAGAAACGAATAGGTTTTTTTAATTCGTCCAACTGTCAGTGGGATAATCAGGATCAATTAGGTAACGTTTTCATACAGCTCTTCGCAAAAAAACACTACACGTTTTTGATGACATGTTGGGCAGAAGTTTCTACACTTACAAGAAAATGGTTATAAATGTCCATGATTACAATCATAGCATTTAACTTGGGTTTGCGGTCAGTAAGTGAGCGAATCGGCGCAAACGCACGCCGGCTGCGGGTTTGCAAAATGAACGCGATTCAGCGTGTGTCTACGGATTTGGATGCCGTTTTTCCAGGTGAACGACCTGCCGGGGAGGGGTGATTTTTAACAATTTAAGTGTGTTGCGGGTATCGGCGGGCAGTTCGTTGCGCATAAGCACACGGTGATTTAAATCAAATAATTCTGTGACCTGAATCTTCTCCAATGCTCTGCGGATTCGGTGCCACGGTGTGCCGCAGGCCAGCTCGGCGATGCGTTCGATCAGCAGGGCCAGAACGCAGATTTTCACATGGGCTTCGATGCGCCGGCTCGCCCAATGATACATCGGCGTCATTTTGATCTGGGTCCGCTTCAGGGAACGGAAGCAGCGCTCGATGACCATAAGGCTCTTGTAGCCGCAGGCGGCGTCTTCAAGACTGATGGTGTCGTCATTGTTTCGATCACCCACTTGCCGTCGTACTTGTCCGCCTCACGGACGGCATTGCGGTCGATACGCACCTGACCTGAATTGAGGATACGCAGGTAGCGCTTGAACCGGCGTGATGCCAAAAGATCGATGGCCCACTGGGCCGTTGCCGACCGGTCCTTGTGGCGACCCAGTTCGTCTTCGAGAAGCTCTACGATCATCTGTCGGTGCTTGCCGCTGGCGCTCGGCCTCTTTAAGGCAAGGTGGTTTTGAAGCCATTTCGTGCCTACTGACCGCAAACGAAAATCAGGTCATTACCTGTAACAGGACAATAAAAATTCGACCAAAATCATGAAGAGGGGGTTGTGGCCACCGCGATCGCCGACCGGCTCTTCTATAACTCCCATGTTTTTATCCTGGGGAGCGAAAGTTATCGAAAAAAGAGAAAACTTGGTTGAATAACCACAAATAAGGGCAACAATTTAAGGGCATTGAAAGCCGTTTAAAAAGCCGTCATCACCGGCACGATCAGATTATGCTGTCAATGAGGATTTAAAGATGTACCATCCGCAGTCTAAAAACCCAAAGAGGTGTTAGCGTAATTGTTTTATCAGTTCCAGATTGCCGTTTATAATGCCGCTATTGGTGTTGGGGTACGGCGATCAGTTCAAATAAAAGCAGAAATTGCCATCAGTCGGCAGTTTTAATTTGACTAACGGTTGCTTTTTGACTAATATGTAGTTAAATTACATTGAAATTTGACGACAATGTGCGCAAAATGTTGAAAAGAATCCTAAAGCCACCCTCACAAAGCTTTTTTCTACTTGGGCCACGGGGTACAGGCAAAAGCACGTGGCTGCAAAGCCTTTTTCCGGATGCCCACCTGGTCGATTTATTATCCGAAGCCACCTATCAAGATTTGCTGGCCAATCCCGGATTGTTTGCAAATCAACTGAACGCTGTTCCGCCCGGAAAATGGGTGGTTATCGATGAAGTGCAACGGTTACCGTCTCTATTGAACGAAGTGCACAGATTTATCGAAAAAAAGCAGTTTAATTTTGTACTGTGTGGGTCAAGCGCACGCAAGCTCAAGAGAGCGGGGGTCAACCTGCTTGCCGGACGCGCATTGAACCGATCCATGCATCCCTTTGTGCCGGAAGAACTCGATGAACCATTGAACATAAACGATGCGCTTCAATTTGGACTGCTGCCGATTGTCTGGGACTCGGTCGAGAAAACTGAAACCCTTGCTGCCTATACCCAGTTGTATCTGAAGGAGGAAATTCAGGCCGAAGCCCTTGTTCGAAACCTGGCCGGCTTCGCCAGATTCCTGCCGATTGCCGCCCTTTATCAAGGTAAAGTAATCAACGTAAGCAACATTGCCAGAGAAGCAGGGGTTGCCCGAACCACTGTAGCAGGCTATCTGGACATTCTCGAAGAGACGCTGCTCTGTTTCAGACTTCCCGCTTACACAGCTAAAATGCGGGTACGGGAAAAAAAGCTGCCCAAGTGGTACTGGTGTGACCCTGGCCTTGTCAGGGCAATTAAAAAATCCTCCGGAGCACTGGTCCCTGAGGAAACAGGATTTCTATTTGAAGGTTTGATGGCCCAGTTGCTAAGGGCTTACAGGGATTATCGCCGGATCTTCGATGATATGTATTACTGGGCACCATCAAGTGGTGCCAAAACTGAAGTTGATTTCCTGCTTCTGCAGAATCGTGATTTTTATGCTGTTGAGGTAAAATCGAGCCGGCAATTCTCGGAAAAATGGTGCAAGGGGCTACGCGCCATTGCCGATCTTAAGGGCCTGCAGCGCAGGTTTGTCGTTTACCCCGAGGGGCCCGTATTACGGACAGATGACGGTATCGAAGTAATGCCGTTTGATCATTTTGCCACGATGTTGGCCGAAAACAGGTTATCGGCCTAACCGGATAAAATTCATCCAGAATCGGGGCTAATTATTGGGTCCTGCCATCATATGCAAATTTTGTAGTGCCTGACTAACAGCTAAAATGAAAAGCCTGCCCAATTGACAGGCTTTAAAAATCGGTGGCGGGAGCGACGAGGATCGAACTTGCGACCTCCGGCGTGAAAGGCCGGTTTTTATTATTCCTCCGATTTATTCCGAATTACGCTCAATTTTCGGTTTGGGAAAGAAAAATGGGTTGTGGACAGGGAGGTCAAATGTAATTGTAATTCCGTTAATTTCTACAAAATTGTAAGCAATTATTCTGGATTAACGTCGATTATCAAATTTCATGTGGGGAATAGTGTGGGGAAATCCATTTCCTGAAATAAAACAAGGGGCACAATTTCTTGTAACCCCTTGTATTAATTGGCGGGAGCGACGAGGATCGAACTCGCGACCTCCGGCGTGACAGGCCGGCGTTCTAACCAAGCTGAACTACGCCCCCAGATATGTATCTGTTTCCGTTCCGTTTCCAGTGAACGGAGACATTTTCATCTGAACGAGCCTCACAATCAGTTCTGAGTACCTTTTAACCCCGCCGAAGCGGCCGCGACCCTGCTACCACCCACTTCTTTTGGGGAAAGTGTGTGGTAGGCGGAACAGGGCTTGAACCTGTGACCTTCGGCTTGTAAGGCCGACGCTCTCCCAGCTGAGCTACCCGCCCACACGTATGGCTCAGTCTGCGGGTTTCCTCGGAAGGAATCGTATAGCTAACAGCAACAAAATCCATTGTCAACCCAAAAATCGGTTTGGTCACACCGCATGCCTGAAGAAGTGGACCGAGCTCTTACCCAGTCTTAAATCAGATTGGCCGGCTGGTTGTCGATTCCGCTCTCGGTCGTGATCTCGAAGTTCATATCGTTCTTGGTAAACAGGGCATTGCCATCCTTGACGATGATGGCATACGTCAGCACCTCGTCCATGTGATCCGCCGTGACGATTTCGATCTGTTTTTTGATCGGTTTGGGGATCTCCCGGATGTCTTTCTCGTTTTCCTTCGGGATAATCACTTTTCTGATCCCACCGCGATGGGCTGCCAGAATTTTTTCCTTCAAACCGCCGATCGGCAGCACGCGACCGCGCAGGGTGATCTCGCCCGTCATGGCCAGGTCCCGGTGAACGGGGCGTTTGGTCAGCGCCGACACGATGGAGGTGCACATGGTGATACCGGCCGAGGGACCGTCTTTGGGAATCGCCCCTTCCGGGATATGGATGTGGATGTCGTACTTGCGATGGAACTTCTCGTCGATCTGCAGGTAAGCCGCGCGTGAGCGCACATAGCTGACCGCGGCCTGTGCAGATTCTTGCATCACATCGCCGAGTTTTCCCGTAACGGTCAGTTGACCCTTGCCCGGCATGATGACCGTTTCCACGTTCAGCAGCTCTCCCCCAACCTGGGTCCAGGCCAGTCCGGTCACCAGACCGATCTGGTCTTTTTCTTCGATCTGACCCTCCCGAAATCGGGCTGGCCCCAGATACTTGGCCACCGATTTACTGGAAACCGTGTATGCACTCTTTTCCTTGCCCTTGCTCTTGTTTTTGAGCACCTCCTTGGCGATTTTGCGACAGATGGAGGCGATTTCCCTTTCCAGGTTTCGAACGCCGGCCTCACGCGTATATTTTCGGATAATGGTATAAATAGCGTTTGGCGAAAAAAGGATGTTTTTGCCTTCGAGGCCGTTGATTTTGACCTGTTTGGGAACCAGAAACCCCTCACCAATATGATATTTTTCATATTCCGTGTAGCCGGGCAGGCGGATGATCTCCATACGGTCCTGCAGCGGCAGGGGAATTTCGGGCAGCGTGTTGGCGGTCGTGATAAACAAGATGTCCGACAGATCGTAGTCGACATCCAGGTAGTGATCGTTGAAAGCGTAGTTCTGTTCGGGATCGAGGACCTCAAGCAGCGCCGCCGACGGGTCGCCCCTGAAGTCCATGCTCATTTTGTCTACTTCGTCCAGACAGAATACCGGGTTGTTGACGCCAATCTTTTTGAGGGACTGGATGATCTTGCCCGGCATGGCGCCGATATACGTGCGTCGGTGACCACGGATCTCGGCCTCGTCCCGAACACCGCCCAACGACATGCGGACGAACTTCCGGCCCGTGGCTCGGGATACCGATTTGGCCAGAGATGTCTTGCCGACGCCCGGCGGCCCCACGAAGCACAATATCGGTCCCCTGATCTTTTGCACCAGGGTTTGGACCGCAAGATATTCCAGAATCCGCTCCTTCGGTTTTTCCAGACCGTAATGGTCTTCGTCGAGGATTTTTTCCGCATTGTCGATGTCGGTGTTGATGTCGGTTTTTTCGTACCAGGGCAGGCTGACCAACCAGTCGATATAGTTGCGGACCACGGTGGCCTCGGCCGACATAGGCGTCATCAGCTTCAGCTTCTTGAGCTCACTTTTGACCTTCTCGGTCGCCTCCTTGGACATTTTCTTCTTCGCTATTTTCTCTTCGACCTCGTTCAGATCGTCGAGCGTGTCCTCCTCGGAGCCCATCTCTTTCTTTATGGCCCGCATCTGCTCGTTCAGGTAATAGTTCTTCTGAGTCTTCTCCATCTGCTCCTTGACCCGACTCTTGATACGCTGATCCATCTTGTAAATGTCGATCTCCATCTGGATCAGGCTCAGCAGAAGCGCGAGCCGGTCGGACGGATCGATCGCCTCGAGCAGTCGCTGCTTGTCCTCGATTTTGAAAGAGAAGTGTGCTGCCAGAGTGTCGGCTAATTTCGACGGTTCCTCGAGGGCGGCGACACTCGCAACCAACTCTTTGGAGAGACTCTTGTTGAGAGCGGCATATTCCTCGAAGCTCTTCTGAACCGAGCGGCACAGCGCAGTGCCTTCAGCAGCCGTCAAACGCGGCTCGAAGACCTTTTCCATTTCGACCTGGAAATACTCCTTCTCAGCCACGAAGCGAACGATGCGTCCCCGGCTGTAGCCTTCCACAAGGGCCTTGACGGTTCCGTCCGGCAGTCGCAGCAGTTGCAGCACTTTGCCGACGGTCCCCAGGCGGCTGATGTCGGCCTCGGTCGGATTGTCGATCCCGGCCTTCTTCTGAGTGGCAAGAAATACGCGCTTGTCCCGGTTCATCGCTTCAGAAAGCGCGCTGACGGATTTGGGTCGCCCCACGAAAAGCGGTGCGACCATGTGCGGAAAGACGACGATGTCTCGCAGTGGCAACATCGGTAAAATTATCCGGCTGGGTTGGGCGTCATCGTCTTTAAATATTTTCGGTAAACTGACCATAGTATCAACTTGTTCTCTCTTGTTTTCGATTCGTCGCGAATCGAAGGGTTGCGTAACGGCGGTTTAATTCAGCCTGGTTCGCAGAAACGAGCCTGTTACCGGCCCGAAACCGCGGGCGGGGAGGATAAGCGAATTTTGTGTTCTCAGGCTTGCTTCTTGGTCTGCTCGTAGAGCAGGATCGGGTCCTCTTTCTTGATAACCACGTCTTCGCTGATGACACATTCTTTCACATTCTCGATGGATGGAATCTCGTACATAATATCGAGCATGCAGCTTTCCAAAATCGCGCGCAAACCCCTGGCACCGGACTTACGCTTGATCGCCTCGATCGCGATCGCTTTCAGCGCACTGTCGGTCAGCCGCAGGTTGACGCCTTCGAGTTCGAAAAGTTTCTGGAACTGACGCAGCAGAGCATTCTTGGGTTCCGTGAGGATCCGAATCAATGCCACCTCATTGAGTTCACCCAACGTGGCAATCACTGGCAGGCGGCCCAAAAACTCGGGAATCATGCCGTATTTGATCAAATCCTCCGGCTGAACGTCCTTGAGTATCTCTCCGATACTGCGCTCGTCGTCTTTTTTGATCTTGGCCCCGAAGCCCATCATTTTGGAGCCCATGCGCCGCTGGATTATTTTTTCAAGGCCATTAAAGGTCCCGCCACAGATAAACAGGATGTTGGAGGTGTCGACCTTTACGAAATCCTGCTGGGGGTGTTTACGCCCACCTTTTGGCGGCACGCTGGCGGTCGTCCCCTCGATGATTTTCAATAGGGCCTGTTGGACGCCTTCACCGGAAACATCCCGCGTGATCGACGGGTTGTCTGACTTGCTGGCAATCTTGTCGATCTCGTCGATATAGACAATGCCGCGCTTGGCTTTTTCCACGTCGTAGTCTGCATTCTGCAGCAGCGCCAGGATAATGTTCTCGACGTCCTCGCCCACGTAACCGGCCTCAGTCAGGCTAGTGGCGTCGGCAATTGTAAAGGGAACATTCAGAAATCGTGCAAGCGTCTGGGCAAGCAGCGTCTTGCCGCAACCGGTTGGACCGATCAGCAGGATGTTGCTCTTCTGGATCTCGACATCCCCCGTGCTGACGGATGTTTCGAGTCGCTTGTAGTGATTGTAAACCGCAACGGCCAGCACCTTCTTGGCCCGCTCCTGTTCGATCACGTATTCATCCAGCCGGGCCTTGATCTCCTTGGGGGCGAGCAGGCTG
>JBAVJU010000286.1:0-20827 GCA_049687935.1 Desulfobacterales bacterium
CAAAACGTTTTACATCGCAACCTGGCGGCGGTCAGCGACGCGATCGCCGCTCATCTGGTCAACGGAATATCAGACGATGTCACGCACGGATGCGGAAGCCCTTAAAGCGGAGGGGGCTTTCCTGAACCTTTTTCAAAAAATTCTGCGCTTCACAAAAATCGAACACACCGCTTTCAGCATTCCGCTGATCTTTGCCGGTGCCTGGATCGGCACACGGGGCCTGACCCCGCCGCCCGGTGTTCTGCTGCTGGTGCTCGTTGCTGCCGTTGGGGCCCGTATTTTCGGGATGTCTTTCAACCGGATCTTCGATCGCCGGCTCGATGCCTTGAACCCCAGGACCGCCGGACGGGAACTGCCCGCCGGCCGCCTCACACTGCGAATGGCTCTGGCCATAGCGTTTGGCGGTTTGCTGGTCTATTTGGCCGCGTGCGTCGCGCTGGGAGGCTGGTGCCTGTTCCTCGCCCCCCTGCCGCTGGTGCCTCTCTTGGGGTATTCGCTGCTCAAGCGGTTTACCGTCCTGTGTCATTTCGGAATCGGTCTCTGTCTGGCCTTGGCGCCCCTGGGGGCTTTCGTGGCGGCCGCCGGCACCCCCAAATTTACGCCACCGGTTGTTTTTTTCTCATTCTTCGTCTTTTGTTGGCTCAGCGGTTCGGACATCGTTTACGCCTTGATGGATTTGGAAAATGATCGGCAAACCGGCGTTTACAGTCTGCCGGTATGGCTTGGGACGGACGGCGCACTGCGCATCTCTGGTCTGTTGCATGCAGTTGCGTTCGGTTGCCTGATCGCGGTGTTCTTGCTGACCGGCGGTCGCGGTCCGGCGGCGCTGGCGCTGGCACTGTCGGGCCTGGCCATGGTCGCCATGTATCTTCCACCGATTCCGCTCGGTTGGCGTTTTTTTCCGGTGTCGACCATCGCCGGCTTAGCCGCAGCCATGGTCCCGATTCTGGGACACTTTCCGTGACACATAAAATGAAGGCTCTATGAAAACCAATCGACCCGTCCCCGGCGGCGTCCGGAGGATGAAACCGCCGATGTTCCAGCCCCAAGGTCTTTTCGCGAAGGCGCTCGATAAGGGTGCCCGCTGTGAACGATTGACACCTGAAGAGGCCCGCACGCTGGCTGGCGATTTGACGCCTGACACCTTGCACGCCTTGGGCGCTGCAGCACTGGCCAACCGGCGGCGGCGTTTCGGTGACCAAGCGACCTATATTTTTAACCTGCACATCAACCCGGCCAACATCTGCGCCATGGGGTGCACCTTTTGCAATTATGCGGCCGCTCCTAACGCCCCGCATGCTTACGTCCTGGAGGAAAGCGAGATTCTTGAAAAGGTGCGGCGGCTGCAGCCGACCGAGGCCCACATCGTGGGCGGATTGAATCGCGTCTGGCCCTATGCGCGCAACCTGGCGTTGGTGGGCGAACTGCGACAACGGTTTCCCGGCCTTTTCATCAAGGCCTATACGGCTGTCGAAATCGATTTCTTTGCCCGCACGACCGATAAAAGCGAGGTTGAAGTCCTGAACGAATTGCAGCGCGCCGGTCTGGACGCCCTGCCGGGCGGCGGCGCCGAAATCTTCTCCGAACGATTGTGGCGCCGGCACTGGCGGAACAAGATCGGCCCGGATGACTGGCTCCGTATCCACCGGTTGGCCCACGGAATGAGGATTCCGACAAACGCGACCATGCTCTTCGGCTTCGGTGAGACCTGGGAGGAGCGGATCGTGCACCTGCTGCGCCTGCGCGACGTTCAAGATGAAACCGGCGGTTTTGCGTGTTTCATACCGCTGGCGTTTCAACCGGGCAGCGGACGCTTCGTCGAAGAGGGGCCGACACCGCTGGAGACTCTGGCGGTGCTGGCCGTTTCCCGGTTGGTCCTCGACAATGTGCCTCACCTGAAATCATACTGGCCTATGGCCGGCGTCGAGACGGCCGCTGCCGGACTGAGCTGGGGCGCCGACGACATGGACGGAACCATCTCCGAAGAGAAAATCGCCCATCTGGCGGGTGCCCGCACGCCTGTCGGCCTGGCGCGCGAGCGGATGATCGACACCATAGCGGCGGCTGGATTCAGACCCGTCGAGCGGGACGGCCGTTTCAACGAACGCCCGTCGGGTGCCCCGGCCGTCGACCTGGCAGCGGCATCCGGCTCAGTCGAAACCGTCGGGCTGCAGGGCGCTGCCCCGCAACAGGAGGACCCGCACCGATGACCTGGCCGGTTGCCATGATTCCCTATACCAACATGGCCCCTTACCGGGAACTGGGAAGGCCTGTGGAATGCCGGTTCGTTTCGCTGGTGCCGCGGGAGAGCATTGCGGCGCTCTGTCAGAAGCGGGTGATCGCAGCGGCGGTGCCGGTGGGGGGGCTGGCGGCGGTCGCCGGAGAAACAGAATTTCTGGGGCTTTTCGGCATTGCCGCGGCCGAGCGCTCCATGAGCGTGCTCTTTTTTTCCGACCGCCCGTTGGGCGAAATGGGAGCCGGAACCCGGATCCGCTTGACGAAAGAGTCGGCTTCGAGTGTGCGACTGCTCTACCTGGTGCTCGGATACCGGAACGGCTTCGACAACTTGCCGCAGCCGGCCGCGCCGGGCGAAACAGTCAACGGCGAACTCTTGATAGGGGATTCCGCCCTCAAGCGGATGCGAAACCGTTGTCTGAACGATACCGACACATCGCTGCCGGCCGATGCTTTCGTAACCGATCTGGCCGGCGAGTGGTATGGTATTCATCGTTTGCCATTCGTCTTTGCCCGCTGGGTGGTGAGAAAGGACGCGCCGACAAAGGCGCGGTCGGCTTTGGAAGCCTGGCTGGCTGAGTTCAGGACACGCGAGAACGAACTCGTGCAACGCGCCGTCCCGGGGGCCGCGCGTCGTCTCGGGCTCTCCGAGGGAGACATTCGGCTCTATTTCCGGGTGATCCGTCGCAGCCTCGACCAATCGGACATGGCCGGCCAGGCTCTGTTTTTGAGCGAGTTCGAAAAGTACTTCTCCGATACCGTCGACTGCCCGCTTGCGTCACCGGACACGCCGGTCGATATCCCCGGGTTTGAACGGCGCATAACCGGATAGATGAAACAATAAATGACCGCGACTTTCGATTTTCAAGAGCCAAACCGACCGGAGCAGCGTATCGGCGACCGCTACGAGCGGACCGAGGCTTTGGAAATGCTCGGTCGGCTGCCTCTGGGCGAGTTGATGGGTATGGCCCACCGCGCCCGCCGGCAGCGGTGGCCGCAACCGGTCGTGACCTTTGTGGTCGACACCAATCCCAATTATACCAACATCTGTGTGACCCGTTGTGCGTTCTGCGCTTTCTGCCGGGAACCGGGGGACCCAGAAGCCTACACCCTGGAGCCGGATGTGCTGGTCGAACGGGTCGAGAAGGCTTATGCCCGGGGGGCGACCACGGTGTTGCTGCAGGGCGGCCACAATCCCGCGATCCGTCTCAGCGATTGGCTGACCTATATCAGGGCGATCCGGTCGGCCTGCCCGGCCATCCACATACACCCCTTCAGCCCGGCCGAGTACGTCTTCATGGCCCGGACCGAGAAGATGCCGGTTGAAGAGGTACTTCAGGACGTTTATGCCGAAGGCGTCCGGACCCTTCCCGGCGGCGGGGCCGAGATCCTCACCGAGCGCGTCCGGCAAAAGGTCGCCCATGCCAAGGCCACGACGGAACAGTGGCTCGCTGTCTGCGAAAAAGCCCACCGCATCGGTTTTCGCACCACGGCCACCATGATGTACGGCCACGTCGAAGCAGACGAGGATATCGTGGAGCACCTGATGCAGCTGCGTGCGCTTCAAGATCGGACCGGCGGTTTCAGCGCCTTTATTCCCTGGTCCTTCAAGCCCGGTGGCTCGCCACTGAGCCGACGGGTTCCCGTCCAGGCCCATCCGGCCCGTTACGTCAGGATCATAGCCCTGGCACGCCTGGTGCTCGACAACTTCCCCCATATCCAGTCATCCTGGTTCAGCGAGAGCATCCCGGCCGGCCAGCTCGGCCTTTTGGCCGGTGCCGACGATTTCGGGGGAGTGCTGCTCGAAGAAAACGTTTTGCGCACGACCGGGCACGACCGGGCCACCACCCTGGAGAGCGTCAAGACGATCATCCGGCGGGCCGGGTTCACGCCGGCCCAAAGAAACTCCTTTTACGAAATCATAGACGGTTCAAACAAGCCTTCCGCGCCGTCCGCGACCCGCATCGGAGGGACCGAAGAGCGGTAGCAGCGTTTCGGGGATTCGGTTCATCCCCCCATCAACCATCTATCCGGCACTCCTTTATCGTTGGTATTCGCACTGCCGCGGCTGTTAACCCGCGCTTATCCAATGAGAATTCGCAATACTTTCGGCCTCCGGTCACATCTGGATCCTCCGGCCGGCTCGCACCCGCAGGCGCTATTTAAATTTTATTACATATTTGTGTTATCAACGTTTGAAAATTTCAAAAATGTAAATTAATGCAATTTCTTTATCTTCGCCTTTTGCTGGTAAAACTTTATTATTTCAGATACTTATATGTTTAACAGCTCCTTTCCGTGCTTGGCACGTCCCTTGCCTGAGTACCCTGCCACGATAGATACAGTTCGACGCACTTGATCCGGCGAGACTTTTTCATAAAACATCCTTTTTTTCCAATTAACCGCAAATTCCTGCCAGCCGGACCACCAGGTACGGAATTTCACGCAAGGCGTTATATGCGCGGAAACGGAGGTGATCGAGGCCATACACGACGTTTACGGCTGTTACCGGAGGAAGGGGAGGTTTAGAGACCCGAAAGAACAAAACCACTATCATTGCCTCAACAGGAGAAAACAAATGAAAATTCGATTTGCTGCGAGAGTCATTCTGATTCTGATGGTCGCGGCCATTTCAGGCGGCCATGGACTTGCCGGAGCTGATGACGGCACCGGATCGGTCTTCGATCCGGCAAATTTCAGCGCAACCCTTACGATGGCCACCGATTACGTGTTTCGAGGAATTTCTCAAACCGACAAGAATCCAGCGGTCCAGGGCAGCTTCGACTATGCGCACCCGGTCGGCATCTATGCCGGCATCTGGGGGTCGAACGTGAACTCAAGCATTTCAGAGGGCGGGATCGAGATCGATTATTACGTCGGGTACAATCGGAAAATTTTTACCGACTTCGGATTCGATATTTCGGCAATTTATTACACCTACCCCGGCGGCGGCAGCGATCCCGAGCTGGATTACTTAGAAGGCCATCTCGGCTTGGATTATCAATTCAAGAATCTGCCCCTGAGCCCGCTCATCGGTGCGGCTTATTACTACTCACCCGATTTTTATGGTGAGGACGGCGCGGCCCACTACGTCAACGGCAGCCTCGCTCTGAGCCTGCCCTACGAAGTTACCATCTCGGGGCTGATCGGCTATCAGACCGTCGAAGGCGACAAAACGACGGGCGGCGGGCAGGGCTTGGATGGCAAAGACGGCTTTGACTACACTCACTGGCGTGTCGGCGTTTCGAAAGAAGTATTAAAATTCGTGCTCGACCTGAGTTGGACGGACACCAACGAATCGGATTTCCTGGGGGATGACATCGCCGATTCCCACCTGGTTTTCAGCGTTTCGAGAACATTTTGACAATGGCCGCAGACGACCATAAACGGCTTTACTGAAGCATGACATCCCCGGGGAGACGGGGTGACCCCGACTCCCCGGCGGCGCCCACACTGCCACCGTGTCCCCACGCTTCAGTCCTTTCCGGACGAGCCCATAATTTTCAGCTTGTGGATTGACTTGCAGTTTAAAATGTGAATATAGTGGCAACCGCGCCGTCGGCCTAAATAAGTGGCTAATATTTCATTATAAATTTAAAATATCGAAAAGGGGAGCGAGATGGGGTTGCTAAAAAGGACGGTTGAGAAGTTCGCCCAAGACCAGCGGGATTTTTTTGACGGCAGCCTGACGGACGAAGACAAGCAAAAACAGGCTTCAGTGCCGGTTGTTACGGTGGCCATGGAGCCGGGAAGCGGCGGCTATCTCGTGGCCGAAGAACTGGCCCAAAGATTGGGGTTTGACCTGTACCACAGGAACATCCTCAATGCGATCGCGCACAGTGCCGACACCAACAGTAACGTGCTGGACATGATCGAAAAAGAGAGGTTATCGAAGATACAGGATTTTGTCTCATCCCTGCTCCAAGAACAATATGTCTACTCCGGTGACTACGTTCAACACCTCACGAAGATCGTCAATTCCCTGGGGATAATCGGGCGGGCCGTCATCGTGGGAAGAGGGGCGAATTTCATCCTGCCACCTGAGAAACGGTTCGCCATCCGCGTCATCGCTCCCGAGGAGGTCCGGGTGAAAAATGTGGCCTTCCATTTCGGTGTCTCCCTTGCGGAGGCCAAAAAGCGGATCAAGAACAGGGAAACCAGGCGAAAGACATTTATCAAGAACACCTTTCACAAAGACATTGCCGATGTCGAGTCCTACGATCTCATCATCAACACCGCCCGCTTGGACCTGCAGGCCGCAGTGGAGACGGCGATCGGGACCATTTTGGGTGCGCAGAAAAACCGGGCCTTCGAGAAAGCGACAGCCTTTATCCTGCGGCCCTAAAAATGACGGCGGCGTGGTTTTACTTCGGTGTCTTTTTTCCGTAAATCAGCGATTCCGGGTGGCGTTCCAGGTAATCGGTCAACGCGCGCAGCGACCGCGCTGCGGCGGTCAGTTCCTGCAAGGCGCTGTTCATATTGACTTGGAGCGGTGCTTCGGAGCCCAGAGCGGTCTCGACCTGCGCAATGGCCTTTTGTGTCTGCGTCAGGGTGGCGGCGATTTCAGGGGTGACACCGGTTCTCAGTTCACTGACGAAGAGCCGCATTTCCCTCAGGATGGCATCCAGGTTTCGGGCGGCTTGCTGTAACTCAGGTGTGCCGGCCAGTCGTTTGGTGCTCCGCAGGGTATCGCTCAGGTCCTTGCCGATCTGCTCGATGGGCAGGTTGTCGATTTTGGTGAGGATCTGGCTGACGCGGGTGCCGATCTCTTCGATGGGCGCCGGCACGGTGGGCAGTTCCGGATAAGGGCTTTTCCAGACGATTTTGCGCCGCGGAGCATTGGGAAAGATATTCAGCGACACCACCTGCTGACCGGTGATCAGATTGCCGACCTTGAGCTGACCCCGCAGCCCCTTCTCCACGAGATAATCCAGGATCTTACGCCGCGCTGCCTCCGCCTGCGGCATTTCGGCCGCACTGATGAACCGCTCGGGTTCTATTTCGATCAGGACCGGTATGCGGAAATCCCGTTTCTCCGGTTCGAACTCCAGCTTGACGTCGACGACCTTTCCGACACCTATACCCCTGAATTCGACCAACGCGCCCGGGGAGAGACCGCCCACCGACCCGTCGAAGTAGAGCACGAAATAACTTTTCACCGGATACGTTTTTTCCTGGCTGGCGCTATAATTGTTATACAGGCTGAACACCTGACCTTCAACGGCCGGGCCACCTGAATCGAGGTAGCTCGGAACGTCGAAGGCGATGCCACCGACCAGCAGGGTCACCAGAGACTCGGTATTGACCTGTATCCCCTTGGCGTCGATCGACACGTCTACTCCGCTGGCATTCCAGAACCGCGTGTTTTTGTTGACGAACTTATGGTAGGGGGTGTTGACGAAAATCTTGATACTCACCGCTTGTCCGTCTTCGGCCAGTTGGTAGCCGACCACCTGTCCCACCCTGATCTGCCGGTAGTAAACCGGTGACCCGATGTCGAGCGAGCCCCGTCGCTCGGCCAGAAGAAGGAAATATCGGCCCGGCAAATCGGTGGTGACGATCGGCGGCTGTTCCAAGCCGGTGAAGTGCCGGGCTTTTTTGCCGGGTTTACCGGGATCGAGGCCGATATAGACACCTGAAAACAGTGTTTGCAGGCCGGTCACCCCGCTGACGTTGATCCGGGCACGGACCACCCAGAAGCGGGTGTTTTCGGAAAGCAGGTCCTCCGCCTGCCGGACGAGTTTGGCGGTGACGACCACGTGACCCAGGTCCGGGCTGAGGTTGATTTCCTCGATCTGCCCCAGATCCACGTCTTTGTACTTAATTTTGGTTTTGCCGGCTTCGAATCCCTCGGCTGTCTGAAAGGTGATGGTGATCGTCGGGCCTTTTTCCGACTGGGCCTTGTAAACCAGCCAGACACCGATGAGCGCGGCGACCAGCGGGATGACCCACACAAACGAAAACTGACGTATCCGCGACTGGACTTCTACCTCGGGAATCGTGTCAGCCGGGGGCGTTTCGGTTTTCTCTTCGGTCATGGCGAGACTCCTTGTTATCCCATATCAATCGAGGGTCGAAACTCATGGCGGCCAACATGGTGAGGACCACCACCGCAGCGAAGAACACGATCCCGGGACCAGCTTCAAATCTGGCCACTGCACCTAGCCTGACCAGGGCGACCGAGATCGTGATGACGTAGATATCGATCATCGACCAGCGGCCGACCGCCTCCGTGAGTCGGTAAAAACGGGTGCGTTCCTTGGGACGCCAGGACGAATGGCGGTGCACCGAAATCAACAGAAAGGAGAGGATGAGCAGCTTCACCAGCGGCACACATATGCTGGCGACGAAAATCACCAGCGCGATCGGCCACATGCCGGTATCGATGAAGTAGATGACGCCGCTCATGATGGTGTCCGTCTGCACCTTGCCGAATGAAATCGCCCGTGTGGCAGGCAGCACGTTGGCCGGGATATAGCAGATCGCGGCCGCCACCAGCAGTGCCCAGGTGCGGGTAAGACTGCGGGGTTTGCGCTGGTGCAGACTCGCGCCGCAACGCGGGCACTGCATGCGCCGGCTGCCGCCCAGGGCGCGGGGTCGACACAGGAGGTGGCAGCTGTGGCAGCTGATCAGGGCGGTGCTCTTGGCGGTGATCGGTGTCGGTGTCATCGGCGGTCCCACCATTTTTCCCACACGCTGCTCGGATCCAGGGCAGCCGATATGGCCGCCAGGACATAAATGAGACCGAGGAAGCAAAACAGCGAAATTCCGGGAACAATATCCGCCATCTTGGCGAGTTTGACCAGGGCCACCAGAATACCGAGCATGAAAACTTCCAGCATGCTCCACGGCTGCAGTTTCCGCACCCACCGGAAGACCCGCCAGACGGCCGGGGGCAGAAGGTCGAGCTTCAGCGGCAGCAGCACGTAAAACAGGCCCGTTAACTGCACCAGGGGTGAAATGATCGTGGTCAGCAGAACCAGGACGGCTATTTCCGGCAGGCCTTGACGGGACAGCTCTCTGATCCCGGTCAAAAGGACGATCTGCTGGGACTGACCCTCGAGCTTCATCGATAGAAACGGAAATGTATTGGCCAGGACGAAAAGGATCAGCCCGGCTATGTTCAACGCCAGCGTGCGGTCCAGACTGTTGCGCCGGCGGCGGTAGAGAACCGCTCCGCAACGGGTACACTGGGCCTGCGTGCCGACCGGGAGCGGCCGGATGCGGTGCAGCAGGTCACATTCATGACACGCAATCATTCTTGACGCTGACAACTACGAATCCTTTTTCGGTGGTCACCGTGCGGTCGGATACCCTGTGTCCGTGACCATCCATCATGGTCCATAAATGGGTCTGATGTCAATAACCGGTGTGGAGGCAAGGTCTTGCTGTCATTTCTCACAAAGCTGGGTCGTTGGTCGGGGCAGAAGGGGTCTGGCGGAATGGTGGCATACTGGAAGGATCGAATATTGGTATTCATGCCCCCTCATCCGGGATGAGGCCAAGGCTGGTCAGTTGCCCCCGGTCTCTCTGTTTATTTTCTCCAGGATCCGATCGGTGACCTCGACCGTTTTGGCTGTGCCGCCCAGATCGCGGGTTAAGAAACGTCCGGCCGTTACGGCTTCGATGGCCTGCATCAGGGCCGCAGCCGCCTCTTTCTGGCCCAGAAAGTCGAGCATCATCTGCACCGACCAGAGCGTTGCGATGGGATTAGCCATTCCTTTGCCGGCGATGTCGGGCGCCGAACCGTGCACCGGTTCGAACATGGAGGGGTATCTGCGGTCGATATTGAGGTTGGCCGAAGGGGCGATGCCGACACCGCCGGCCACCGCCGGCCCCAAGTCGGATAAAATATCGCCGAAGAGGTTGCTGCCGACCACCACGTCGAACCAGTCCGGATGCTGCACGAAATGGGCGGTGAGGATGTCGATGTGGAATTTGTCCTGCCGGATGTCCGGATACTTTCGGCCGATAGTCTCGAAGCGTTCATCCCAAAACGGCATGGTGTGCATGATGCC
The DNA here is from genome assembly GCA_049687935.1 of Desulfobacterales bacterium. Classification (GTDB taxonomy): domain Bacteria; phylum Desulfobacterota; class Desulfobacteria; order Desulfobacterales; family SG8-13; genus JARFQH01. Next base: position 10,254 of record JBAVJU010000286.1, read on the forward strand.
GTTCGACTTGGTGGCCGATGTCAGGTGTTTGTCCGCTCTGCTTTGGGCCAGTTCGAAGGCAAAATCGATGATGCGGTCCACGCCGCGCCTGGTGAACACACTCTCCTGAACCACGACCTCGAGATCGGTTCCGGCGAAAAGTCGCCCGCCGATTTCCGAATACTCGCCCTCGGTGTTTTCACGCACAACGACGAAGTCGATCTCCTCCGGGCGGCGACCGGCCAGCGGGCTCTCGATGCCCGGCAGCAGACGCACCGGTCGGAGGTTGACATACTGGTCGAAGCCTCTTCGGATCGGCAGCAGCAAGCCCCAAAGAGAAACGTGATCCGGCACCTTCGGATCGCCTACCGCACCCAGCAAAATGGCATCGAAGACTTTCAGCCGCTCCAGACCTTCGGCCGGCATCATTTCACCGTGCTGTCGGTAGTAGCCGCAAGAATAGGGAAAGGCGGTGAACTTCGTTGTGAAACCGTATGCGGCGGCCAGGGTCTCGAGCACCCGAACCCCTTCGGGGATCACTTCCTTGCCGATACCGTCGCCCGGTATGAGAGCAATCCTGTATTCCATGGTCAACTCCTCTTAGAAAGACACGTTGTAACCTTCACGATGTCGCCTTTATTCAGTTGATTCCGAGAAAGCCACTTGTTATTCCGCGCTGATCAGATCGATCACCGTTACCTCGGGTGCGGAGAGAAAGCGGATCGGAGGGCCCCACGTGCCCGATCCCCGGCTCACGTAAAGTCGTGCGCCGGCATCGAGTTCCAGCAAACCGGCAGATTTGGGGTACATCAGGTCAATTAAGATGGTGAAAGGAAAGATCTGGCCTTTGTGGGTGTGTCCAGACAGCTGAAGATCGAATAGGCCGATAGACTCATCGTCGGGCATGGGTCGGTGCTTCAGCAGGACGGTGAAGGCGGACCGGGGAAGATCGGTCAAGAGGGCCTTTTCAGAGACCGTGCGTCCGGTGCCGAAACGGCTGCCGGCCGGGTCGTCCACGCCGGCGAGGTTCAGCACTCCGGATACCGTCAGCCCCCTGCCGCGCAGAACCGTGAATCCGGCAGCTTGAGTGAACTTCAAGGCGGTTCCGATCCCGGCGTAAAACTCGTGGTTGCCGCTAACGGCATATTTGCCCAGGGGAGCTCGAACCTGCCGGATCTGTTCAGCCAGGCCTTCCAGTTCGTTCAACTGGCCGTCCACCAGGTCACCGGTCGACACCAGCAGATCGGGTTGGACGGCATTGACGCATTTCAGGATTTTTGCCAGCCGGTTTTGCCGGACGATCAAACCGAGATGGACGTCCGAAATCTGGACGATTCTCACCCGGCCGATGTCGCGCGGTATTTTGGCCGTTTGAATCGCGATCCGTTCGGTACGGATATTCAGGGCCTGGAAAAACCCGAAAATCCCAACCGTCAGGGCCAGGATCAGGGGGGCAAAAAAACTCAGACGCTGCGAGGGTATGAGGCGTGACAGGTCTACCCGGACAGCGCCCTGGAGGATCAGCATCAGAAAACGGTAAAAATCCAGCACCAATGCGCAGGACACGAAGAGAAACAGCAGGCCCATCCAAACATAGCCGGTGTGAGCCAAAATACGGGCGAGTGTCGGCCAGGCGTTTTTTTCCAGGAGTCGGACGAGGAGCGGGGCCAGCACCATCATGATCATGAAAAGCGTCAATCCGGCAAGGGGCCAGGGACCCGGTTCAAGCGCCCGTTTCAGTTTGACAAAACCGTAGAAATGCAGGAGACCGTAAAGGCCGAAAAAGACGACAAAAAAAATGTTGACTCCTCTCATGTGTCAGCACCCGGGTATGGGTTCATACCGGACGAATCGCGCGATGGTGGACCATCAACCGTTGAAAATGGTCGATACTATAACCACAGCCGGCAAAAAACACAAACACGCGACCCTGTGTTCCCGAAGAACCGGGAGGAGAAAAAAATATTTGTTGCAAGGTGAGGCGGTAAAAATCATTTTTCTTTACATTTTCATATAAATTTCATACTGTTATAGTTAAAAGCCCACAACATGGAAGGGTGTTCAACAGAAATTGATTCGGATGAAAAAAAATGAACGGGTTTCTAAAATCCTGTTTGACAAGCGCGATCACGAGCTGCTGGGCATCGTCACCGACGTTCTGAACCGGGACAGGACCCTCGAGTATACCCGCAAAACATATTACCCCTTCTTCCATCCCAGCGGCATAAAGGAAATGGTCGAGTCGAAGGGTCTGCGGATCGCCTATGCCGTGGTCCACCTTCTCAGTTCGCTCGAAATCGGCGGAGTGGACGATCGGCTCAGCGCCCTGCATTCGCTGCACGACGAAATTCTGGGCACCGCCGGCGGCAGCATGCCCAAGAACACGGCCCGGGTGTTGCTGGAGATCATGAAAGAGCTGGTCAGAGCCCATGGCGACTATCGCCGGCAGTTGGAGCTGGCCCATGACTTCCGGATAACGGCCGCGGGCAAGCCGCGGTTCGTGCGTCGGCAGCTCCGCCGCTACCATTTGCTCGAGATGCCGGAGGAATGGAACCAGATAGCCTTCGACGATCACGTCCACGATGTGAACACCAAGGGGCGCAAATCATCCACCCATTTGATCATGGACGCGTGGATCAAGGGTATCCGGCGTCTGCGTGTCATTCACTACAATTTTATCGAGCCGCGCTTCGCCGCCGAACTGCTGGAGGCAGCCGCTATAATGGGGATCGATGTGCGCATCGGCATCGAGTTCTCGGCTCGCTTCCGCGGCAAGTACGTACAGGTCATCTGGGTGCCGCGCGGATTTCCCGACTCGCAAGCCTTTTTGTGCTTTCTGGCCGAAGATGCCGTCATGCAATTGATGGAGGCCGGACGCGAGGTGTCGGCTTATCAGCAGGCCTATGTCATGGCGCTTTTGCGGGAGTTCAATCGCTCGCACCGGCAGGAGATCGCCGCTGACTATCGGATCGATCTGCCGCCGATCGATGAGGCCGCTTTTTTGAAATTCACGGCGCTGGGCCAGAAATCGAAACTGCACCTGTCCAAATTCCTTCATCAGCACGTTTTATCTGCCCTCCAGGAGCGCGTCGCGGCATTGCGCGAGCGGTACCACAGCGCTGATGCAGAGCAGCAGAGCGAAATCGCCGGGGAGATCGTCGGTCTCAATCGCCTCGACATCGAACAGCTCCTGGAAGGATATCTGAGGCCTGAAAAAAACACGACCATTGCCAATCCGAATGTGCCCTCCGACGGCCCTGAGGTCCCCCAGCTTTTGCGGCTGTCCCCCTGCGCGCTGATCCAAAAGATCTCACGGCTGCACTCCGGTCACCGCATCACCCTCAACCTCAGCAATCTGAGGGTGGCGGACGTGTTGGAGTTGCTCTACGATTGCGAGGGACTGATCACCCGGCTCGAAATCTTCAACCTGAAGGACTATGCCGCCGGTCAAACCGCCCACCTGACCGGCATCAACGAGCTGCAGCAGGCGCTCAACGAAGGCAGTGTCATCACGCTCAAGCGCGTGATCCACAAGATAATCGACGGTGTGGAGCAGGCGAACGACATTGATCGAATAGAACGGATCTCAAAGCTGACCACCATTCTGCACGACATCCTCTTTTTCAAATCCCTGTACGAGGGGACCCCTCTGAAGGCCCGAATCGGCAGCGACTCCACCGGCCGGTCTCCGCGGGTACACGGCATGGGGCTGGCCGTTCTCGAAACATTGCCGCCACGGGCGCAGAAAGAGGTGGCACAGCGGACCGGAAAGACCCGCGAATTCATTCCGATGACCATGACCGCCTTCAGGCGCCTGACCTTTGTGCCTTACGAGAGCACCGGTCGGTTCGTGGGGGCTTTCAATCGTGCGGCCGCGCGCCTGCCGGTTTTGCGCTGGCTAGGCCACAGGAAGGTCGAAGACTGGGATGTGCAGGATGCCTCGATCCGCATGAAGGTCCCCGGCAATATCGTCACTTTAGGGGGAGTCCAGAAGGAGATCACAAACGAGCTGTACCTCGAGCCCCCCCGGACAACGCCCAATCACAGGCGGTTTTCGTGGCGTTACATGAACACCCGGTTTAAGAACGGCCTGAAGGTATTGATCGGGTTCATCCCCGCCTTCACCACTTTCGCTTTGACCAAGGACTGGTGGGTGCTGGCATACGGCGGGGCTTTCATCTGGTTCGGCATCACCGGCCTGCGCAACATTCTGCAGTCGGTTCTGGGCGGCGGCGGTCTCAGGCGCTCACCGCTTCTGCGCTGGAACAGTTACGTCAGTTGGGACCGTCTGACCGAATCGTTGCTCTACACCGGCTTCTCGGTGCCGCTGCTCGACTATTTGGTGAAAACCGTCATTCTCGATCGGGGCTTCGGCATCACCACGGCCACCCATCCTTATGAGCTCTACACCTTCATGGCGCTGGCCAATGGCATCTACCTCTCCAGCCACAATGCCTTTCGCGGGTTTCCGCGCGCGGTGATCGCGGGCAATTTCTTCCGCAGCGTCCTGTCGATTCCGTTTGCCATCCTCTTCAACACCGTCATCGGCGCGAGCCTGGCCGCCGGTGGGCTCGGCGGAATCGATGCCATCCTCCAGAAGTGGGCCGCCATCATCTCCAAAGCCGCCTCGGATTTTGTCGCCGGTATCATCGAGGGCCTCAGCGATCGCTACAGCAACATCCACCTCAGGTTTCGAGACTACCGCAAGAAGTTGGTCGATCTGCTGCGGGTCTACACACAGCTCGAAATTCTATTCCCCGAGACCGGCACCCGTGACATCCTCAACCGCCCCCGTCGGATGTCGGCCAAGGACAATGCCGAGGCGCGCGATCTGGAAAAAATCGTCATGATCCACGTCCTCGACATGCTCTACTTCTGGATGTACCAGCCGCGGGCTCGCACCGCCCTGCTGCGCCTGTTCGACACCATCAGCGAGGAAGAGCGCCAGGTCCTGGTGATTTCACAATTTGCCCTGGACCGCAACCGCGAGATCAGCCAGATGTTCATCGACGGGGTGCTCGGCAAGGACTTCGCGCGGGCGCTCTCCTTCTATCTTTCCCGTTCGCCGGAATACCTGGAGATGATGAAGAGGCTCTCCGATTAGAGCCGACTACACCATAAGGTTCATCAATTTTTCGTGCAGGACGGCGTAGGAATAGAACTTCTCTCCAAGTGCGTAATTGGTTGCGACCATTCTCTCCCTCAACCGGGGATCTTCGAGCACCGCCCGCGCTTGTTCAACCGCTTCATCGGTTACATAACCGTCGATTTCAATGGCCCTGAATCCCTTGGGCTTGATGTCGATGGTATAGATCGAATAGCGGTTGACCAGGATCGGTTTCTTGAAATAGACCGCTTCCAGGAAGGCGTTACCGAATCCCTCGATAGTGGAGGGGTAGGTGATCAAATCGGCGTGGGGGTAGATGTCGAAGAGGTTGTAAATCTTCCGCCCGTCCGCCATTGTCCCCCGGCGATCGTTAATGATGTCCGAGACAAAAAGCGTGTTCACCCCCATCCGCTGTGAGTAGTCGATGATCCGCTGCTCGTAGTCGTGTCCCTCGTCTCCGGAAGCATGGGAGATGACAAGCCGTGCTTTCATGCCGAGCCGGCTCACCAGTTCGATCGCATGTTCGATGCCCTTGCGTTTGACCACCCGGGTCGGTTGAAGGATAAACCGTTCATCCGGGTCGAGTCCCAGCGCGTTGCGGACATCGCCGGCATAGTCGTCCGGCGGCGAGGGGGGATGTTCGAAATCCATCACGTTCGGAATGATGGTGGCGGCAATGCCCGTCCGGAGGCTGAGTTGGTTGCTCGCCGAAGAACTGATGACGACATGGCGAATCGGCGGAAGATGCGGCGGAAAAGCCATGTTGAGATAATCCCAGACCCCGTTTGTCTTGAACTGCTGACGTTCCCAGAAAAAATCGTGATGATGGGCGATGGTGGGAAGACCGGTCTCCGCGATGAGCTCGGTGATCGCCAGCCCGAGGGGGATGTTCAGCGGTATGGTCACCGCGTTTTCCGGTATGAGGAGATCGATGTTGAATTGTCGAATGAAATCGTATAGGTGATCTTTGAGGTGCTCCTTGATGGCTTGGATTTTGGTGGTCAGCTTCCGTTCTCTCACGCCGTTGGCGTCGAGCGCGAAACCGGTGTTGAAGATCGACCGGATGTCAGGGTGCAGAAAATGAGCCTCCGGCACCAGGCAGGACCGCGAAGGGTCCCGATCTATCTCTCCGGCAAAATAGAAACACTGAAACCCTTCTTTCTTGAAGACATTGGCCCACTTCTCCGCTTCTATCGAAACGCCGTCGGTTCCGGCAAAACGGGTCGAGATGAACCCGATATTGTGAACCTTGTCAAAGGGGATGTACATCTCAGCGCCTGCGCTTTCTGTCAATCACTGCGGGGCAATTCCTCGCAGAGACGGTTGGGTGCCATCTTGGTTTACATATTAAACACACCGGAGATGTCAACGACATAATCCTTCCGATCTCTGTAAAGACGAGAGCCCTACAGACGATGTAAAGATTCAGCACGTCCCGCAGGCCGTCATCCCGGTTCGTTTCATCAGCAAGGAGAAATGGGATGCAGACAATTCTCCAGAGGATTTACGGAAAGCAAAAGGCCGCGACCGCCGCCGCGCGGATCGCCGCCCTTCTGGATGCTTTTTCGACGGAGAAACCGGTCCGGCAGGGCGGCTCTCTCTGCGAGGCGGATGCCGTCCTTATCGCATACGCCGACACGCTCACGCGAGAGGGGGAACGGCCGCTCCGCACCCTGCACCGATTTGCGACTGAACATTTCAAGGGCGTTTTCTCCGGGATTCACATCCTGCCCTTTTTTCCTTATTCGTCGGATGACGGGTTTTCCGTCACCGATTTTTTTGCCGTCAGGCCCGACCTGGGGAGCTGGGAGGACATCCGGACCATCGGTGGGGCTTTCAAGCTAATGGTCGATCTTGTCGCCAACCATGTTTCCGTCCAAAGCCGCTGGTTTCAGAACTACCTCGCGGGTGAGAAAGGATTCGAGCACCTGGCCATCGAAGTCGATCCGGCGGCCGATCTCTCCGGGGTGACCCGGCCCCGCTCTCTGCCGCTGTTGACCGCATTTGAAAAGCATTCCGGGCGGCAGGTGCATCTGTGGACAACCTTCAGCGCGGATCAGATCGACCTCAATTACGAGAGTCTCGACGTTCTCGAAAACATGGTGAAAGCCCTGCTCTTTTATGTGTCGCAGGGGGCGCGGATCATCCGGCTCGATGCCGTCGCCTATCTGTGGAAGCAGATCGGAACCCCCTGCATCCACCTGCCCCAGGCGCACGATTTGGTCCGGCTGTTTCGCAGGATTCTGGATCTCGTCGCGCCCGGCGCGGTCCTGATCACTGAAACCAACGTGCCCCATGAGGAAAACATCCGTTATTTCGGCAACGGTCACGACGAAGCCCAAATGGTCTATAATTTCACCCTGCCGCCGTTGCTCCTGTATTCCCTGGCCAAGGGCAACGCCCGCGTGATCTCCGAATGGGCGCAGATCCTGGCGGCCCCCTCGGCGGACACGGCCTTTTTGAACTTCACTGCGTCACACGACGGCATTGGGGTACGACCGCTCGAGGGCATTCTGACGGCAACCGAGATATCATGGCTGGCTGATACCGTTCGGCGGAACGGCGGCAACGTGTCCATGAAAGGGAACCCGGACGGTTCACAAAGTCCGTACGAGCTCAACATCACCTATGTGGACGCGCTGAGAAACCCCTCTCAGTCCGACGCTCCGTTTTTGGTCCCGCGCTTTCTGGCTTCACAGGCGGTGGCGCTGGCCCTGCCCGGTGTTCCGGCCGTTTACATCCACAGTCTCCTGGGATCGCGCAATTGGACCGAAGGAGTTCGGCAGACAGGACGGGCCCGAACAATCAACCGGGAGAAACTCGCGGCCGATGCGCTGGACACGCAACTGGCCGATCCGCGAGGTTTTCGGGCGCGGATCTTCTTTCCCTACCTCGACCTGGTGCGCCTTCGGACACGGCAGCCTGCCTTTCATCCGGCGGCCGGGGCGCAGATCCTTACCCTCGATGATCGGGTTTTTACCGTAAAGCGCTCCTGTCGGGAGCAGACCCTTTTCGCCGTGACCAACTTTTCCGCCGACGCCCTGATGGTCGCTTTGCCTGAGACGAGAGGCAATGGCATTGTCACGGATCTCATCAGCCGCAGGCGGTTTCCGGCCGCTGCGGTTCCGCTTTCTCCCTTCGGCATTCGTTGGCTGAGCCTTTAAGCGCCGCGACGCTTCCCCTCGCAAAATCTCGGTATCCGTCCAGAAATGGTAGATTTCGGTCCCGGCCAAGGCCGCAGTCTCGCCAATGGGCGGGACAACCGCAGGCGTAGCGGCGCTACGGCGAGGACTGCAAAGAGCGAAAACGCCGGCCCGGGCCGAAAGATGCCGGTTCTGAATAGACACTGCGCTAATGATTGACACCGAAGAAGTTGGCTATCAGGTTGTCCAGCTGCCGTCGCAGCATGGCAAAGGAGTAGTGCCGGGCGGCCACCGCATAGTTGTGCGACGTCATCTGGACCCACCGGGCCGGCGACTCCAGCACCTCGCGGACTTGGCGGACGTTCTTCTTGGTCAGGTAGCCGTCCATGACGATCAGGTCGAACCCCTTGGGCTCGATGTCCCGAACGAAAATGGCGTAGCGGTTTATGAGCAGGGGCTTCTTGAAATAGACCGCTTCCAGAAAAGCATTGCCGAAACCCTCGTAGAGACTGGGGTAAGTGATAAAATCTGCGTGGGCATAGAGTTCCCAGAGCGGGTACCCATTCGGGGCGCCGGGAACGCGGGTGCCGATCAGGCGCAGATCCACGCCCCTTTCGGCAGCGTGTTCCTTGAGCCATTCGGCGTACTCGAAGCCCTCGTCGCCGGCCTCGTGGGAGATGACGAGTTTGTAGCGCGGGTCGCCGAGCTCATGGACAAGTTCGATGGCGTGCTCGATGCCCTTGCGCTGGACGATACGTGTCGGCTGCAGGATTAGGTGATCTCCCGGGCTGAGTCCGATGTCGCGGCGAAAGGCTTCGGTGTGCTTTTCATCTGCCAGCGGCGGATTCTCGAAGTCGAGCGCATTGGGAATGATCACCGACGAGACGCCGGTTCGCAGGGCCAGTTCCTCCTGGGCGGCGGAGTTGATGACGACGTGCTCGATGTTCGGCAGGTTGGGCGGAAAGGCCATCCGGAGGTAATCGCCCACGGCGTTGACCGCGAAACGCGTCCGCTCCCAGTAGAAATCGTGATGGTGCGCCACCGTCGGGATCTGGGTTTCCGCAATGGTTTCGGCCATGGCCAGCCCTAAAGGCACGTGCATGGGAATGGTCAGTATGTTTTCGGCGACCATCATGTCGATGTGGTAGCGTTCGATGAACGCATGCAGCCCGTCTTTCAGAAAGGCCCGCAGGGAGTGGATGGTCTCGGTCGTCTCCCGGCTGCGACGTTTTTTGCCAAAAATTTCGGCGTCGATCGCCCTGTTTCTCTCATGCTGAAAGAAGGCTTCCGGCACGCACAGGCTCACCTCCGGGTCCCGGTCCAGCTCCCCGGCAAACCAGTAACAGCGGTGCCCGCTTTTCTGGAGGTTCTCCGACCACTTGGCGGCCTCCAGGGAAACCCCGTCGGTTCCCGCGAAACGGGTGGATACAAAGCCGATGTTCTTGCCCATGGTGCCTTCTGAGCCCCGTCTCTTTTGGCGGTTGACAAACCGCTTTTCATTTTCTATCGCTAAAGAATACCGATTATTGCATCAATTTGCAAATCAGCGTGTCGATGATTTTCCTGCCCCGGTGGCGTCATGAAGATTGCCTTTCTTCACTATCACCTCAAAACGGGCGGTGTCACCACTGTCCTGAGGGGGCAGGTCGCGGCCATCCGGGGGGTGTGCGACACTCTCGTTCTGACCGGGGATCGCGCGGGGACCGTATGGCCCTGCGAGGTGGTTGAAATTCCCGAGATCGGCTATGATCGGCCGGGCAATTCCCCTCCGGAACCGCAGGCGGTCGCCGACAGGATTCTGACGGCTATTTCGAAGGCGTGGCCGCAGGGCTGCGACGTTCTGCACGTCCACAATCCGACCCTTGCCAAGAACCGATGCCTCCTTCGGGTTTTAAACCGGCTGCAGCTGTCGGGGATCTCCCTTTTTTTACACATCCATGATTTTGCCGAAGACGGACGGCCGAATGCCTACTTTCATGAGCCCTATCCGGCGGACTGTCATTACGGTGTCATCAATTCCCGGGATCGCGAGATCCTCCTCAAGGCCGGGCTCGACCCCGGCGGCGTGCACCTGGTCCCCAACGCCGTCCAGCCCCTGCCGGTCAAAAATGGCCGCCCCGAACCGCTCGTCCTCTACCCGATCCGCGCCATTCGGCGCAAGAACCTGGGCGAGGCCATCCTGTTGTCATTGTTCCTGCGAAACGCTCAGCGCCTCGATGTCAGTCAGCCGCCGAACAGTCCGCAGGACATAGCGAGCTACCGGGCCTGGAAGCGTTTTGTAAAGGAAAAACGCCTGAATGTAAACTTCGAGGTCGGACAGAAAGTCGACTTCTCCGCCCTGGTGG
>JBAVJU010000287.1:0-1713 GCA_049687935.1 Desulfobacterales bacterium
CGTCTATGAAATGATTATACAGGACAGACCGTTATGAAAATGAATACTCCGATAATCACACGTTTTAAAAAAAACCCCATACTGACAAGCAAGGATGTGCCGTATCCGGTTGCAACAGTTCATAATGCGGGCATCGTTAAACACAACGATCGTTACCTTATGCTTTTCAGGTCGCATCTACTCAACGGGCGCTCCATCATCGGCAGGGCCGATAGTGAGGATGGGTTTTCATTTACGGTTCATCCCCAACCCTTTCTTATACCTTCAACTGATAATGTTTTTAGCGAATATGAGGCTTTTGGCGTCGAGGACCTCAGAATTTGCCCCATAGAGGGAGAGTACCTGCTGACCTACAGCGCCTATTCCCGTCACGGCGTGCGGATAGCCCTGGCGCGCACCCGAGATTTTGAAAAAGTTGAACGTATTGCGCTGATCACCCAGGCCGACTTTCGCAACGTGGTTATTTTTCCCGAGAAGTTCGGCGGCAGGTTTGCCCGTTTGGACCGGCCGCATTCGGAAATTTCGCCCTGGTCGATCTGGATTTCCTATTCTCCCGACCTGGTGCACTGGGGCGATTCCCGGGTGATTATGAAACCGGTGGCCTATCACTGGGATGAAATGAAAATAGGACCCGGCGCACCGCCCTTCAAAACCGACAAGGGCTGGCTTCATATTTACCATGGCGTCTTCAAGACCATGTCCGGAACGGTGTATCGCCTCGGCGTGGCACTGCATGACCTCAAGGATCCGGCCAACATCATCGGCGTTTCCGATCAGTGGATATTGCAGCCAGAGGATCTTTGGGAGGTCAGTGGCTATGTGCCCAATGTTGTCTTTACCTGTGGCGCTGTTCCGGAAGACGACGGTACGGTAAAAATATACTGGGGCGGCGCGGATACGGTCATGTGCGCCGGCACGGCCGTTATTGATGAGTTGGTAGCGCTCTGTCTCTCGGTTTCCCGGCCGCCGCTGTAGATGAACATTGCCGGATGATCGAAGAAAGGAAAATCAACTTCGAGGAAAGGCTGGAATTGAAGATCTACCATGATGAACAGACTTACGATGCAGTGTATTGAATATCAATCGACATTTAGGACAAAATGATATGCACCCTAAAAAGCGTCAAAAGCTTAACGTTAAAAGAAAAGCGAATAAGATCGTAGGGGATACGTCACGGGTGATCACCCGGCTTCATCTTCCCGACGAGAGGTATCGCATCCCTAAAATCATCGAGCGGATAATGAACCTGCCGGACACGACGGCCAAAAATTTAATTGCGCAAGTTATGGATGAATTTTCCGGAAGACACGAAGACATCGGACACATTTTTGAGCGGCATTTGATTGCGGTGAAGGATTATCTTCCGCGGGATACACTGCTCAGCGATGTTCAAAGGGCCCTCATCGGAGCCTACTTTACAAAGGAGTACTCTATTGAATCGGCCGCCCTTTTCAACCCTTCCCTCGTCCCCCATCCTGATCAGAGCCGTCTGGAAAAAGGCAGCTTGCGCTTTGTCATGAGCCTGAGGGCTACCGGCGAAGGCCATGTTTCGTCAATTGTCTTTCGCAGCGGCGTCCTTGACCCGCACAATAGGTTTCTCTTCGACCCGATCAGTGATTTTGTGGAAACGCCGGATCTTCAATTAGACCCGGTTTACAAACGCAATCCTTTCCAGCTCAAGCTGAACGAAATGGGGGTCAGCAATGAGATAAC
>JBAVJU010000288.1:0-3667 GCA_049687935.1 Desulfobacterales bacterium
AAAGGAGGCTCTCGATGATGCCGGCCTGACACCGGGAGACATCGGATACGTCAACGCGCACGGCACCTCGACCCAGAAGGGCGACAGGGTCGAGGTCGAGTGCCTGAGAGAGGTGTTCGGCCCGAAATTGGCGAACATACCGGTTTCTTCAAACAAATCCCAGATTGGGCACACCCTGGGGGCGTCCGCCGCGATCGAGGCCGCCTTGGGAATCGAGGCGATGCAGCGGGGCCTGCTCCTGCCGACCGTCAATCATGTGCCCGACCCTGAACTGACCGATGTTGACGTGGTCCCGCACAGTGCGCGCCGGCAGAGGTATGAGTTTTTCCTCTCCAATTCCTTCGGATTCGGCGGGACCAACTGCTGTGTCGTTTTCAGAGGAGTGTGATGTGAGACCGAAACCCTTTGTCCCGCGGGTACGCGACGGCGACAAGCGCTATGTCAGGGATGAAACCGAGGGGCTGGTCTGGCACTGCAGTCGGCTCAGGACGCTCTATGCCGACACCGACCGCTCGCAGGTGGTGTATCACGCCAATTTCCTGCGCTACTTCGAATTCGGGCGGGCCTCCCTGATGCGCGACACCGGTTACCCCTATAAGGAAATCGAGGAAAGCGGGACCATCTATCCGATCATCGAAATCGGCGTCAGCTATTACAACCCGGTCTATTATGACGACGCCATGTGCATCTACACCCGGCCGTCCCTTCTCGAAAGGGTCAAACTCCGGTTCGATTACGTCATTACGCGGGAAGAGACCCGCGATATGGCCTGCAAGGGATTCACGCGCCACTGCGCGGTCAATGCCGCGGGAATCCCTGTTGAGGTAGACGACAAGACAGCCCAGCTATGGAAGATCTTTCCGGAATAGTCGAATCGGCGAGCATACCCTTGGAAATCCCTCTACGACCTTACCTGAAGGACCATTGCGTCGACGGCCGCGCCGTGCTGCCGGCGGTGGAAGCTGCGGAGTTGCTGGCGCGGGCGGCCGGGAGGTTTCAGCCCGGAACGGATGTAACCGCCATGGCCGATCTGCGGTTTGGCAAATTCCTGTTTCTCGATCCCGAAGCACAGATCACAGCGGCCTTCTGCGAACTGGCGCTGCACGCGAACGGCGACATTCAAGCCGTGCTGGCAACCCGCACAAAATCGAAAAAGGTGGCCGTGACGCGCGTCAAGGAGCATGCCGCCGTGTGGTTTTTACGTCGAAAACCCGACCTGCCGGATCACATAACCGATCTGGCGCTCGATCTGGCATCCGCTTTGGAGGGGGCCTGTTTTACCGTCGAGACCGATAACATCTATCGGGAACTGGTTCCCTTCGGGCCGGCGTTTCGCAACGTGACACGGCTGCACGTCGCTGCCGGCGGGGCCATTGCGGAAATCAGGACCCCCGCCGACCCGGCGGGTGAAGAAGGGACGAGACACCTCGGGTCGCCTTTTCCCCTCGATGCGGCCTTTCACGCCGCCTGCGTCTGGGGGCAGCGTTTCGCAAATGTCGTCGCGTTCCCCTTGGCCGTCGACCGGCGCCGGATTTACAGGAACACCCGCCCCGGCGATACCTATTTCGGACACGTAACCCCCGATCGGGTGGAACCGGGACTGCTGATTTTCGACCTGCGGATATTTGACGGGGTCGGCCGGCTATGTGAGACAGCAGCCGGTGTGCGCATGCGCGATGTGAGCCGCGGAAAGCGGGTACCACCCCGATGGATCACGAGGAGAGGGCAGAAGCAGACGGCGGATCGGATCGCCGCACACTGTCGGGCAATATCGGTGATCGACCTGGAATCCGTGACGCCGTTTGCGGAAAAAGTGCTGTCGGCGGAAGAAAAAATCCGCTTCGATAAAATGAGCGATCGGCGCCGAAAGAGTTTTCTGGCGGCGCGACTGGCCTGCAAACGAGTTTCCAGGACCCTTTCCGGTCATGACGAAGTGACCGATCCCCGGGACATCACCACCGTCCGTGCGGACAGGCCGCATCCCAGCTGCCCCAGGACAGACGGGGGTGCTGATTGTGCGTGTTCGGTGTCACATGACAACCGGTTCAGCGTCGCGGTGGCGTGCGACCGGCCGGTGGGAATCGATGTCGAAAAGGTTTCCGCGCGCGTGCTGAAATCACGCCGCCTTTTTATGAGTGAGTCGGAGATGGACCTGGTCCGGGCATCTCCGCTCGGCGATGTTGAAACTGCCGTGCGAATCTGGTCGATCAAGGAAGCGGTGACCAAGGCCCTGGACATTAATCTGGCCGACGCATGGCGACGCGTTCGGGTCACGACCGTCGGCGCTCATGAAAGCCGTTTTCAAATCGATGACCAGGACCTGTACACCGCGTTTCACGACGTCTTGGAAGGGCACATTTTTTCTCTTTTTTGCCGGACGGGATACGCCGACGTCAAAAATGTCAATTCAGGGTGAGCGGTTTCTGGCCCGGAGCGAGTCCTGAAGGTCATGGATAACGGTGCTGTAATTTTTCCATGGCCATCCGTGCGGCCCATCTTAGAAAAATGCGGGTGTACTCGGCTCCGGCCAAATACATGCCGGCCAGAAAAACCAGGTGGGAGAGGCCGTAGGTCAAAGGTCCGCCGATAATCGCCACCAGTGGTTTCTGCAGGTAGACGGCCAAGGCCGATAGCGCACCGACGGCCGGCCAGCCGATAACGTAGCTGAAGCCGATCAGAGATACGCCCGCGATGACTCTGATCGAGGGTTTTTGTTTGAAAGCGGTCAAATCCGCTTTCTCGGCGACGGCTGAACGCACAAATTCGGTTTGTGCGATTTTTCTGATGAACTTCGATCTCAATTGCATGCGTTAGGGCCCATCCTTGGTTAATCAAACGACACGCATTGGTGATGGATCATACGCGATTCGTTGTCAGGCGATCAAGAATTTTGAACACGGGCGAACGATATTCGGCTGTCAGGGAGAAAGGGTATGCGTTGAAAGTCGCCTGTCAACCTGCTATCAGTTGACCTGGAAAAAGAGATGACGGAGGCGTCTTTGGCCGGCCTGTGGGCCTATTTCGACAACATCTATTGCATTTCACTGGATGAGCGCGAAGATCGTCGCCGGGCGGCCCGGCATCAGTTCGATAAAGTCGGTCTGGCGGACCGGGTCGAATTCGTCATCGTGGGAAAGCATCCGGTCGACGCCGAGCAGGGAATATACGAATCTCACATGGCCTGCTTGCGAAAGGGAATTGCAGCCGATGCTCAAAACATGATGATATTCGAAGATGACATTGTATTTGACCGTTTCAGCGCGACGGTGCTGGCCGATTGCCTCGATTTTCTGTCGAAAACTTCTTCGTGGAAGATTTTTTTCTTTGGATGCCTCGTGTACCGCAGCCGAAAGACGGAAAACAGAGCCGTGCTGAAAGTGCGCTACCGCAGTTTGACCCATGCTTATGCCGTCGAGCGCCGGTTCGCCGAAATGCTGGTCGCGATGCCCTGGAGAAAAAAACCATATGATATTCTGCTGCGTCACGTTGCCAAGGACGCTTATGCAGTCCATCCGGCTTTTGCCTTCCAAAGCAACGCCCGGACCGACAACGTGCGCCTGCTGATGCTCGACAGGTTTCGCCGGATGTGCGGGGGGCTTGCAAGAATTCAGAAGATGAATGAGTGGTTTTATCACAATCGATTGGCCATCATAGGGGTTCACATTTT
>JBAVJU010000289.1:0-5888 GCA_049687935.1 Desulfobacterales bacterium
CACTGACGGGTCAATATGCGGCCGATGGTAACGATATCCGCCAGGGTGTCGAGATCGCCATTGCCATGTGGGAAGCCAAGGGGGGCGTGCCGGGCTTCGATAAGATCGAATATCTTCCACAGGATTCCGGCTGCGACGGGAAACAGGCCGTTTCGGCCGCCAACAAACTGGCCAATCTCGAAGTGGCCGGTGTGATTGGTGCCTATTGCTCTTCCGCCACCATTCCAGCATCCGATGTTCTCAACGACGCCAAGATCGTGATGCTCACCCCGGCTTCCACCAACGAAAAGGTTACGGATCGAGGATACAAGTACATGTTCCGGGTCTGCGGCCGCGACGACGATCAGTCCAAAGCCGCCGCCGAGTTTCTGATTAACGATCTCAAGATCAAGACCATCGCCATCGTGGACGACAAAACCACCTACACCCAGGGTCTGGCGGACAATCTGGAAAAAGAGCTGGGCGGCAAGGTCAAGGTGGTGGCCCGTGAACATATCAACCAGGGCGACAAGGATTTTTCGGGCATCTTGACGAAAATCAAAGCCGCCGACCCGGATGTTCTCTACATGAGCCTCTACAACCCGGAAGGGAACTTGATGGCCATTCAGGCCAAACGCCTGGGGCTCAGGGCTACCCTGATGTCCGAAGACGCGGTCTACCACCCGAACTACCTCGAGATCGCCAAGGATGCCGGAGAGGGGACATACTTTACCTTCGGCCAGCCGCCCTCCGAAAGCATCCCCGAGGTCAAGGCCTTCGTGGACGCCTACACCAAGAAATACGGTCAACCCGGCTCCTATTCGTCCTACGCCTACGATGCGGCCAATATTCTCCTGGCGGCCATCGCCAAGGTGGGTGCGGACGATCCGGACAAATTGGCCGATGCCATCCGGGCCACCGAAATGCAGGGGGCTTCCAAGAAAATCAGTTTCGATGCCAAGGGCGACAGTGGGTCGACCTACCAGGTCCTGGTGGTCAAAGACGGAAAATTCGTTCCTTACAAGTAACCTCGTCCCGCGCAGCCGCAATTTTACAGGATAAAGGCCTGTCGGCCCGGCGGTCATCCGCGCCGACAGGCCCGTCACCGTCATTCGGGAGCCGCTCGTGGAGGTTTTCTTCCAGCAGGTCATCAATGGACTCACCCTGGGGTCGATATACGCCCTGATCGCCCTCGGGTACACGATGGTTTACGGCATCATCCAGTTGATCAACTTCGCCCATGGCGAAATTTTCACCGCCGGCGGCTATATCGGGGTGATTGTGCTTTCCTTCATGCAGGCCCGGGGGGTTCTCGACACGCATCCCTTCCTGGGACTGTTGCTGGCCTTCGTTTTGGCGATGATTTACTGCGCCTTCCTGGCGGTGGCACTTGAAGCCGTCGCCTACCGTCCGCTGCGCAGGGCCAGCCGACTTTCCCTGCTGCTTTCGGCGCTCGGGATGTCGATTTTTCTATCCAACGGCATGATGCTTTCCCAGGGAGTCTATGACAAGGCCTATCCGCATTTTTTCACCTCCGGTGGGTTTGAAATCGGCGGTGTCATCGTCACCAACATGCAGGTCTTCATTATCATCGGCTCGGTAGTGCTCATGATCGGCCTGAACCTGTTCGTCAACCGGACCCGGTTGGGGAAAGCCATGCGATCCACGGCTCAGGATCGGGTCATGAGCGCCATACTCGGCATCAACGCCAACAAGACCATCGTGACCACCTTCGTCATCGGGGCCATGCTGGCGGCGGCGGCCGGCGTCATGGTCGGTCTCTATTACGGATCGGTCCGGTACGACATGGGGTTTATTCCGGGCATCAAGGCGTTTTCGGCGGCTGTGCTCGGTGGAATCGGCAACCTCACCGGCGCCATGCTGGGGGGCATGATCATCGGAATGGTCGAAATTTTTGCCGCCGGATACCTGGCCAGCGAATACAAAGACGTGTTCGCCTTTATTATCCTGATCCTCGTGCTTTACTTCAGACCCACCGGCATCATGGGTGAGCAGGTGGATGATACCAGGGTGTAGTATGTCATCGAGGCCATTGCTGAAATTCGTCATTGTCCTGGTCTGGGCCTTTATTCTTCTGTTTCCAATGCTAGGCATCGAGGAAGGTCGATTCGTATGGGATCGGGTGCTGAGAGTAATGGCGGTCATTACCGCGGCCGGGATACTGGTGCTGATTTACCACTACTTTCTGAAGGGGCTGTCCCTAAAACCCAAGAGACTCGATGGCGTCGCTAAATACCGACCGCCGCGGAAACTGCTGATTGGCCTGGGGATAGCGGGGGTGCTGGTCCTGCCCTGGATCTCCGACAACTACACACGCGATATCGCCATCAACGTTTTGATATACGTTTCTCTGGGACTCGGTTTGAACATCGTCGTCGGTCTGGCCGGTCTTCTCGACCTCGGGTACATTGCTTTTTACGCTGTCGGGGCCTATACGTATGCCCTGCTGAACACCAATTTCGGGGTCCCTTTCTGGCTGGCATTGCCGGTCGGGTGCGTGATCAGCGCCGGTGTCGGTGCCTTTATCGGGTATCCCACCCTGAAAATGCGCGGAGACTATCTGGCCATTGTCACCCTCGGCTTTGGCGAAATCGTCCGCATCGTGTTGAACAACTGGGACACGGTGACCAAAGGACCCAACGGCATACTGGGCATCAAAGCACCGGGCCTGTTTTACCCCGTCGTCGAGAACGGCAGCATCGAGTTCGCCCATATTTACCTGAAAAACCTCGTCTGGATGTATTATTTGATACTGGCCATAGCGATGCTGGTCATGCTGGCCGTCTATCGGCTGAATACTTCCCGCATCGGGCGGGCCTGGATGGCGGTCAGGGAGGACGAAACCGCCGCCGAGTTGACCGGTATCCACACGACCCGTATGAAATTGTATGCCTACATGTTGGGCGCCATCTTCGCCGGGTTTGCCGGTGCTTTTTTCGCGGCCAAGGTGCGCTATGTCAATCCGAGTTCGTTTGTCTTTCTGGAGTCCGCCCTGGTCCTCTGCATCGTGGTCCTCGGCGGTATGGGGTCCATCCCCGGCATCATTATCGGTGCGGCTGCAATCATTGTTCTGCCCGAAATGTTCAGAGGTCTGGCGCTTTACCGCATGGCCGCGTTCGGCGGTGCCATGACCGCAATGATGGTTTTTCGCCCCGAGGGACTGCTGCCGGCCAAACGGAAAGCGCAGGAAGTCGAATTGGAAAGGGAAATCGCAACCATCCCCTGAACCGAGGACCGACAGAATGCTGAGCGTTGAAGATATTCACACTTATTACGGGCATATCCACGCCTTGAAAGGCATCAGCCTCGAGGTCAAAGAAAAGGAAATTGTTTGTCTGATCGGGTCCAACGGTGCCGGCAAATCGACGACCCTGATGACCGTCAACGGCATTCTGCACCCTGCTGAAGGTCGGATTCTTTTTCTGGGCCAGGACATCACGATGCTGCCGGCCGATAAAATTGCCGGACTGGGAATCACCCAGGTGCCCGAGGGGCGCCGGATACTGCCGCGTCTCAACGTGGAAGACAATCTGGAAATGGGCGCTTTCCTGGTCAAAGACAAAAAAAAGATCCGGAAAAATCGTGACGAGGTCTATGAATTGTTTCCGTTGCTGGCAAAGCGGCGCAAGCAGCAGGGGGGAACCCTTTCGGGTGGTGAGCAGCAGATGCTGGCCATCGGGCGGGCGTTGATGTCGAAGCCGAAACTGCTGCTGTTGGACGAACCGTCCCTCGGGCTGGCACCTCTGATCGTGGAAAAAATATTCGATATCATCCGGCAAATCAATGAATCGGGAACAACCATCTTTCTGGTCGAACAGAATGCCAACATGGCCCTGAGTATTTCCGGAAATGCCTATGTCATGGAATCGGGTCGCATTACCCTTAGGGGCGCTGCAAAAGACCTGGCGAATGACGAGTCGATTCGCAAAGCCTATCTCGGAGAAGACTGATCGAATGGATCAACAAGAACTAAAAGCAATCGGCGAAAAGTCGGTCGGGACAGCCGAGAAGTGGCAAAACCGCGCCAATGCGCTTCTGACCGAAGAGGAAAGGGGCATCCAGGAGCAGATGCAGCGCCTGTTGTCCCATCCCACGGACAAAGTCGTTCTGACCCGGATGATCGATCAGAGCTTTCGTTCGCACAATCCCGCCCGGGTGGCGGACCAAATTAACAGCATACTGCGCCGCTACGGAGTTCCGGACTTTTTTTCGAAATTCGATCGGTTGCTGGTGCAGATGTTTCTTGGCCTCGGCCGTCATTTTCCGGCGTTGACCATACCGAAAATGATCGAGAAGATGCGTCACAACAGCAGCCGGGCCATTATTCCCGGTGAGCCGGAAGCGTTGCACGCGCATCTGCAGAAGCGCAAACGCCAAGGCGTGCGCATGAATATCAACCACCTGGGCGAAGCCGTTTTAGGTGAAGCCGAGGCCCGCCACCGTCTGGAAACCTACATCGCCGACCTGGAAAACCCTGAAATCGAGTACATTTCGGTCAAAATTTCCACGATCTACTCCCAGATTCAATCCTTGGCTTTCGAACACAGTGTCGGTGTGCTGGTCGATCGGCTGTCCCGGCTTTATCGCAGTGCCGCTGACCACACGTTCGAGCGCAAAGACGGCACCCGCGTCCCCAAGTTCGTCAACCTGGACATGGAAGAATACCGTGACCTGGAAATCACCGTCGCGGCATTTCGACGGACATTGGAACATCCTGATTTCAAGACACACTCGGCCGGCCTCGTCCTACAGGCCTACATCCCGGACTCCTACGGCGTTCAGCAAAATCTCACCGCCTGGGCCCGCGATCGGGTGGCTGCCGGCGGCGCTCCGATCAAGCTGAGGATCGTCAAGGGAGCCAACATGGAAATGGAGCAGTTGGAGTCCGCCATTTTCAACTGGCCCCTGGCACCGTACGATAACAAACTCGATGTCGATGCCAATTACAAACGCATGATCGCCTACGGCATGCAGCCTGAAAACATACGGGCCGTCAACCTCGGTATCGCCTCGCACAACTTGTTCGAGCTGGCCTTTGCCCACACACTGGGGCAGCATTACCAGGTCGGTGATCACTTCTATTTCGAAATGCTGGAGGGAATGGCGGACCATGTGCGCCGGGCCCTGTGCGAAACCGCCGGAGATGTCCTGTTGTATGCGCCGGTTGCCGCAAAGGACGAATTCATCAATGCCATCGGCTACCTCATTCGTCGTCTGGACGAGAACACCGCCGCCGAAAATTTCTTGCGATATGCACCTAACCTGTCGACGGAATCGAAGGCCTGGTCGTTTCTCAAAGACCATTTCCTGGTATCGATCGATCACATGACAACGGTCGGCAGCATGCCTCATCGCACCCAGGACCGCACCGCCGAAAAATTCCCGGAAAAAATGGGGACGTTTCATACCGACGAGTTCACCAACGAACCGGACACGGACTGGTCCCTGGCGGCCAACCGCAAGTGGGCCGAGGCGATCCGGGACCGGTGGCAAAAAGGTGCCGGCGACGCACCGTCGGAGATTCCGCTGGTCATTGACGATCAGGAGGTTTACGGGGATCACCCGACACGCGACATCATCGACATCTCCCGCTACCGTGAAAACATCATGGTCGCCCGCTTTGCCCTGGCAACTGCGGCGGACGTCCGGCATGCGGTATCCGTGGCCAAGGCCGACCCGGACGAGTGGCGTCAAAAATCACTCAAGGAACGCCATGCGGTCCTCTCCGAGGTGGCCACGGCATTGCGGCGTTCACGCGGCGATTTGATCGGTGCGGCCGCGGCCAATACCGGCAAGGTTTTTACGGAGTCAGACGTCGAGGTGTCCGAAGCCATTGATTTCGCCGAATACTATCCTTTTTCGGCCAAGATATTTACCGACCGCAACAA
>JBAVJU010000290.1:0-3317 GCA_049687935.1 Desulfobacterales bacterium
GGCCTATTTTTATCCCTACGCGCTGATGCAGCTGCCGGCCGGGCTGCTGTCCGACTCCTGGGGCCCCCGCAAGACAATCACCCTCTTTTTCTTCGTCGCGTTTGCCGGTTCAGTGATCCTCGGGTTGGCGCCCTCGGTGTTTGCGGCCATTGTCGGGCGCACGCTGGTCGGTCTGGGCGTTGCCATGCTGTTCGTGCCGACACTGAAGATTCTGGCGGAATGGTTTCATGTGCGGGAGTTTGCCGTCATGACGGGGATCCTGATGGCGCTCGGCGGGGTGGGGTCTCTCAGCGCCGCGACACCCTTGGCGTGGTTGAGTACCCGCATCGGCTGGCGGTTCAGTTTCGTGGCGGTCGGTTTTTTCACGCTGATTCTGGCCGTGCTGGTCTACATCTTCGTTCGCAACCGGCCGGCCGACATGGGCTGGCCGTCCCCGGCTGGAAATCGGCAAGCGAGTCTGCCGCCGATCGGTCTGATGGCAGGGGTTGGCAAGGTGCTGACCAGCCCGGCGTTCTGGCCGCTGGCGATCTGGTTTTTCTTCGACTGTGCCATTTTCTTTTCTTTCGGCGGCCTTTGGGGCGGCCCCTTCCTGATTCAGGTATACGGTCTCGATAAGAGTCACGCCGCGCGCATCCTTTCGATGCTGGCGGTCGGCATGATCGTCGGCAGCCCTTTGCTGAGCTATGTATCGAATACGGTTTTTGGCGCCCGCAAACCGGTTCTGGTGCTGTCGAGCATCGTCGTAACGGGTTTGACGGCGGTGCTGGCGTTTATGACGCGGCAGGTGCCGATCGCCGGCCTCTACGCCCTCTGTTTCGGACTGGGTGTTTTTTCAAGCGCTATCGTGGTGATCGGGTTCACGACCAACAAGGAGTTGTTCCCGGTCCAAATGGCCGGCACTGCCACGGGACTCGTCAACCTCTTTCCCTTTGCCGGCGGCGCCATTTTTCAACCGATTTTGGGGGCCGTTCTGGAACACTACGGTCGGATTGACGGGAATTTTACACTCATCGGGTATCAAAAGGCCTTTCTGATCCTTTTTATCTGTGCCCTGGTGGCCATGGGCGCCACTTTTTTCATGCGCGAAACCCTTGCCAGGGAGCGCGAGTGATAACGGCTGATGATGCCGCGACCGCCCTGGGGTATGAATCGGCTGCCGCTTGACACGCGGGGCGCGCTTTCTGTATGGTTTGAAAAAGGCGGGGCGAGCGCATCGTGCGCCGCATCCGCGGCAACCCTTGACACGATCGGCATTCCTCCCGATTATCCCATTTTTTCATGAACCCTTAACAGCCAAATTGTAAATTGGAGGCGTGATGAAACTGAAACAGATCGTCATATCGATCGAAAACTCTCCCGGCCGGTTGTTGGAAGTGGCGGATGCGCTCGGAAAGGCGGGCATCAACCTGCGGGCCTTGAACCTTGTGGATACCGGGGCTTTCGGGCAGTTGCGCCTGCTGGTGTCCGACGTGGTTCGAACCAGGCAAATTTTAATGGAGATGCACATTTCTGCCTTCGTCAACGAAGTCGTGGCGGCTGAGATCGATGACACTCCCGGCAGCCTGGCCAAACTGCTCAGGCCGCTCAGGGATGCCAATATCAACGTGATTTACATGTATGCCTTCATCGGCGCCACCGCCGCCAAGGCCATCATGATATTCCGGTTCAGCGACAATGACCTTGCCATCGAGGTGTTGAAGAAGGGCGGATACAGACTGCTCGATGCCAACGCGTTCGGCATCCTCGAGAACGAAAGATAACCCGTTTCATATGAATAAAATCCGGTCGGCAGAAGGTTTTACCGTGCAAAGCGGCCATGCGGATGACGCCAAAGTCAACCGTGATCGGTACCGTGTGTTCATCGAGGCCGTCGCCGACGGATACTACGAAACCGATGTGAGGGGTAATTTTACGTATTTCAACGATGCCCTGTGCCGGATTTTCGGTTACGCCAGGGATGAGATCGAGGGCCGCAACTACCGTGAATTCATGGACCAGGAGAACGCCGCATCGGCCTTCAAACGGTTCAATCATATCTATAATTCCGGCGAGGGCATAACCGATATCGTTTGGGAGATCATCCGCAAAGACGGCCGCAAGCGCATCATCGAACTTTCCGCCAACCTCATCGTCGAGAACGACGGCGGGAAGCTTGGATTTCGCGGCATTGCCCGCGATGTGACCGAGAAGAACCTGGCCCAGCGCAAGGCGCTTGAATCCGAAGAACTGGCCCAGTGTCAGTACGAAGCCAGTCGCCGGGCCGAGCAACGCTACCGCGCATTTTTAAACTTTCTGCCGGATCCGGTCTTTGCCTTCAACCTCGACGGCAGCGTCTCTTACCTGAACCCCGCCTTTGAGAAGGTCTTCGGCTGGACTCTCGCGGAACTCAAGGGCAAGCGCATCCCCTTTGTCCCCGAGTCCCACAAGGCCCAGACACGCGAAGGGGTCACGCGTCTGCTCAAAGAAAAGGTTTTGCACAACTTCGAGACCCGGCGGCTCACCCGCGATGGTCGCCTGCTGGACATCGTGATCGACGGTGCCCTTTTCTACGATGAAGAAGGCCACCCTGCCGGACAGGTCGTCACGCTGCGGGATATCACCCTGGAGAAACGCCTGGAGCGGATCAACCAGACCCTTTTCAGGATCACCAAGGCCATTCCCCATTACCGCGACCTGGACGGCCTGCTGGCGTTTATCACCCGCGAAACTCAGAATTTATTGGACATCGAAAGCGCATCGGTCATCCTGCTGGATGAAGAGCGGCAGGAATTTTACTTCTTTGCGGTCCACCACGACGATTCAGAAACAGGCAAGAAATTCAGAGAAATTCGGTTTCCCGCCGACAAGGGAGTGGCCGGTCACGTTTACAAAACCGGCCGGCCGTTGATCGTTGCGGACACATCCGAAAGCCCGTATTATTTTAAACAGGTGGATGAGAAGGCCGGTTTTCACACCCGCAGCATGCTCGATGTCCCCATCCGGATACAGGACCGGATGATAGGGGTGTTGTGTGCGGTCAACAAAAAGAACGGTGCCTTCGACCACGCCGATGTCGACCTGCTCAGTACGGTGGCCGGCACGGTGGCCCTTCCGATCGAGAACGCGAGGATAAACCAGGAACTGAAGGACTCCTACGAAGAGGTCAAGAGTCTCAACCGGGCCAAGGACAGTGTTATCCACCGTCTGTCCCACGAACTCAAAACGCCCATATCGGTCCTGTCGGCCTCCCTGGAACTGTTGGCCAAAAAGTATGCCGACCGTAGAGACGGGGGAATTCAGCGCATCATCGAGCGCAGCCGGCGCAACCTGCAGCGTCT
>JBAVJU010000291.1:0-3455 GCA_049687935.1 Desulfobacterales bacterium
GTGTTAAATGGATAAGATAGAAAAACAAAAAATTGCGTTATTGGGCGGCGGCCAAAGATGCAAGGCTTTTCTGCAGGTGATATTAAACGAAGACTTCGACGAAAAGAAGCCGGAGATCCTGGGAGTAGCGGATATCAATGAACGGGATATGGCCTTACAATACGCTAAAGATAAAGGCATATTCACGACCAGCGACGTCAAAGATCTTTTTTCGATAAAGGACCTCAATCTCATACTCCAGCTGACCCGGGACGACAATCTCAGAGCGATGGTTCAAGATACCAAACCGCCTTGGATTCTGCTTGTGGACCACCATGAGGCACAATCACTAGTGGATTATTATCTGATCAAGGGGAAAAAAAATGAAATTCTAACCAAGTTGCGACAAACCATGGACGATAGCCATGCAACTGAAAATCTTTTCGAAGAATTTTGCGGCTTCGTCCTGGGCTTAAACGCCGACAGAAACGTTTATTTCCGAAAAGTACGAAAGGATCTCGCTGCAAACGAATGGGCCCTGTCCCAGATAATTCAAGGCAGCACGATCCCGACGTTTGTCATCGACAAGGATCATACGGTCACTCACTGGAACCGGGCCTGTGAAATGCTCACGGGGTTTTCGGCGGAAGAGATCGTCGGTACCGATCGTCATTGGAAGCCATTCAGGTCTGAAAAACGACCATTGATGGCCGACCTGATACTGGATGGTGTTTCAGAAGAAGATCTCTGGCGCCAGTACACGACCCGGTGGGGAAAATCCGATTTAATTGAAGGCGCCTATGAGGCGGAGGAGTTTTTCCCCCAATTGGGACGAGACGCCAAATGGGTTTTTTTCACTGCGGCTCCCATCAAGGCGCCGGATGGTTCGACTGTCGGTGCCATTGAGACGCTTTGGGATAAAACCAAAGAAAAACTCGCCGAACAGGAGCGTGAACGCCAGAACAAAGAATTGGCTCAAAAAGTGCGGGAATTGACGGCCAATGAAAAAGCCATGTCGCAGATTATCCTGGGCAGCACGATCCCCACATTTGTGATCGACAAGGATCATACGGTTACCCACTGGAACCGGGCAATGGAGAAACTCACAGGCTATTCGACCCGGGAAATGGTCGGGACCCAAAAGCAATGGGCTCCTTTTTATGAGAAAGAGCGTCCCTCAATGGCGGATGTCATTGTCGACCAAACTGGCGAGCTGGAAATCAGGAAATTATACGGAACAAAATGGCGCAAATCGTTGCTTATCGAGGGGGCTTATGAAGCCGACGTGTTTTTTCCAAATCTGGGCAAGGATGGAAAATGGTGTTGGTTCACGGCCGCACCGATAAAAACCCCCGAAGGTGAAGTGGTCGGCGCGATTGAAACCATTTGGGATAAAACCGAAGATAGAAAAGCTGAGAAAGAACGGGAACGGTATACGAGAGAGCTGGCCACTTATTGTTCAATTTACGCAACGCTTAGCGGCCCATTAAGTCTCGAAGGCCGAATTAAGGCGGCCATTCAGGAGGCTGCCAATATATTTCTAATTGACGGCATTTGTATCTACATACTGGATAAAGATGGAAAGTTCTACCTGCAATACAACTATGGCTACTCCGAAAATTTATGTTACCACAGTAGAGTCGCAGGCGAAGAAAGCATGATATCGCGTGTGGCTATGCACGGTAAAACCCTTGTTTTTAGTAATTTGCCGGATTTAAATGAAGATGACATGAACCTTTTGAGGCAGGAAGGCCTGCGGTCGCTGGTCTATACTCCCATCCTCGATAAAGAGAAAAGGGCCTTTGGTGTCATTTGGGCGGCAAGCAAAAATACCGGACATTTCGGACCCGATGAAACCCGCGCCTTAGAATTAATTGGAAACCGAATAGGGGTTGCCATTGAAAACGCCATGCTTCAGGAAGAAGTTAAGAGAAAAGCCGATTTCCAGGGGAAGTTGATTGGGAGCTCAAACGATGGAGTCGTGGCCACGGACGACAAATGGAATATCGTTATTTTCAATCCGGCGGCTGAGAAGATATTCGGCTATTCCGCTTCCGATGTCATCGGAAAGATGAACATCAGGGAGATTTATCCTCCTGCAATCATACAAAATCTCGATGAGCTTCTGGCCGCCGGCAGCCATGAATGGAATCTGCCCTGGCGCGAGACGGCGATTACCGCCAAAAACGGGGAAGGTATTCCAGTGAGGTTTTCCGGCACAATTTTGCACGCCAGAAAAAGAATGATGGGCAGCGTTGCCTTTTTCAACGATCTCAGAGAAATTAAACGTCTGGAAAAGGAACTGGTCGGTGCGGAGAGATTAGCGGCTATCGGACAGACAGTGGCCGGAATGGCCCACGGCATAAAAAATATTTTGCATGGGCTCAAGGGCGGAAGTTACCTTGTGAATATTGGAATCAACAAAGATGACGCCGACAAGCTCAAAGCCGGCTGGCAAATGGTGCAACGAAACATCGGACGGACGTCGGACCTGGTGCAGGATTTACTCTCTTATTCAAAAAGTAGAGAACCTGAGTATAAAGCATGTTTTCCAAATGAAATCGCCGACGATGTTTGCGAGCTGATGAAAGAAGTCGCCGGTGAGAATAATGTCGTGATTGAAAGAAAACTCTCCGAGTTGATCGGTGAGGTCGTCATGGACCCGCGCACCATTCACAGCTGTCTTCTGAACCTGGTGTCAAATGCCATCGATGCCTGTCGATATGACGATAGTGTCACTAAAACGCATTACGTCACAGTGACCTCCACTCTTGAAAGTGACAATTTTATCAGATTTGACGTCAGTGACAACGGCTCCGGAATGACCGATGAGGTAAAGGAGAAGATTTTTGGTTCCTTTTTCAGCACCAAAGGGTCGCAGGGTACCGGCCTGGGATTGCTGGTCAGCAGGAAACTGGTCGAAGAACACGGTGGAACGATAGACGTTACCTCTCAGTTGGGAGAAGGAACCACTTTCAGTGTTCGATTGCCTTTTGAAACCGAAGGCCAAGACTGATTGCGTTACTGTCAATGGGGGTCAAGATCTACCCGGGGCTCTTTATTCATTAGCCTTTGAGCACCATCTCGCTTCCGGCTCTGCGGGTACGGGTACCGGATATTCGTCCGACCGCAACCCACCATCTCCAGGCGCTTTGCCGACGGTTGCAGCTGGAGCAAAAAGGAATTGCAGAGGCTTTTTTCGAAACTCTTGAGGCCTATCGGTGGCCGGGGAACGTGCGCGAGTTGGCGAACGCCTTGAAGAGGCTGTTTTTACCTGTTATTAATCCGTAAATATGGATGGAACAGACCGGTTGGCTCATGCCGGACCCACAAAATACGAATTCAGAGCAGATGAAAGGAAAGCCAGCATGGGTGTGGTTGAAGACAAAATAAAGGATCTGAAGGAGCGGGAGAAAAAGGTCCTTGAGATGGGCGGCGAGAAGGCGGTCGCCAAGCACAAGGAAAAGGGCAAACTG
>JBAVJU010000292.1:0-3002 GCA_049687935.1 Desulfobacterales bacterium
CAGTTTGCCCTTTTCCTTGTGCTTGGCGACCGCCTTCTCGCCGCCCATCTCAAGGACCTTTTTCTCCCGCTCCTTCAGATCCTTTATTTTGTCTTCAACCACACCCATGCTGGCTTTCCTTTCATCTCACCTGAATAGTGCCCATTCACGGTCCCCCTGATCAGCTTCGGGTACTGAAATGTGGCATCTTCTGCGAGTTCGGAGAAATCACGCTAAAGACGTGACAGGTCTGCGGCATAACGCGGAGACTCACTCTCATGCGCCGCACTGGTGATCCCGCCGACTGGTAACGTCTTTAATCGCGCCATAGGAATGTTTGACGCCGAAATTGCTAAAAAGGTCCACTTCCGGACGGAAACAGATATTCCCGTTGCTAAAAAAGGCGGAACAGGGCGAAGTCACATCATTTTTGAAATGAGAAATGTAAATTTTGACAATTAAATAATGGGGAACGGTTGTCAAGAGAAAAAACCACTTGCGGCCGGCAACACCGTACCCCATTTACCGTCTGACCAAAGACGGTCATTTGTTTTCTTGGCCGCTGCTCATCTCCGCTGTTCGAGCACGCTGAGGACTCTGTCAGCCGAATCGGTAACCACCGTCCCCGGTCCGAAGACAGCAGCCGCTCCGGCCTCCAAGAGAAAGGGATAATCCTTGGGCGGAATCACGCCCCCGACAACGACTTTGATGTTTTCTCCGTCCGCTTTCTTCAATTCTTCGATCAGACGCGGCACCAGGGTTTTATGCCCCGCAGCCAGGCTCGAGACGCCGACCACGTGAACGTCGTTCTCCACCGCCATCATGGCCGCCTCTTCCGGCGTCTGGAACATCGGGCTGATGTCCACGTCGAATCCCATGTCGGCAAAGGCCGTGGCAATCACCTTGATCCCGCGGTCGTGACCGTCCTGCCCCATCTTGGTAACCAGGATTCTGGGTCGACGGCCCTCGTTTTCCTTGAACTGATCGGTGCGTTTCTTGAGTGCGGCGAAGACCTCGCTGTCGCCGTATTCGGCCGCAAAAACGCCGGATATGCATCTTGTGGTGGCCACGAAACGGCCGAACACTTTTTCCATGGCATCGGAAACCTCGCCGACCGTGGCCCGCGCCCGTACGGCCTCGATGCAAGCCTCCAGGAGATTACGGTCGGTTTCAGCCGCCTTGGTGACGGCCGCCAAAGCTTGCTGCGCGGATGCGTTGTCGCGCTTTGCTCTGGTTTCTTTCAATCTGGCAACCTGTTCGTCACGGACGGTTGCCGGTACTTCGAGAATGTCCATCAATGGTTCGTCTTCGATTTTGTATTTGTTGACGCCGACGATCACATCCAATCCCTGATCGATTCGGGCCTGCCGCCGGGCGGCCGCTTCTTCGACCCGCATTTTCGGCATCCCGGTCTCGATAGCCTTGGCCATACCGCCCAACTCTTCCACCTCGTCGATGATTTTGCCGGCTTCTTTGACGATTTCAGCGGTCAGCGCCTCCATGTAGTAAGAACCGCCCAAAGGGTCGATCACATGGCAGATTTGGGATTCCTCCTGAATAATCAACTGGGTATTGCGGGCAATCCGGGCCGAGAAATCGGTCGGCAGACCGACCGCCTCGTCGAAAGAGTTGGTGTGTAGGGACTGTGTGCCGCCCAAAGCAGCCGCCAGGGCTTCCAAGGTCGTTCGGATGATGTTGTTGTACGGATCCTGTTCGGTCAGGCTCCAGCCCGATGTCTGCACGTGGGTGCGCAGTATGGCGGAACGTGGATTCTTGGGATTGAACCGGCTGATGCGCTCATGCCACAGGAAACGCGCCGCCCTGAGCATGGCGATCTCCATGAAAAAATTCATGCCGACCCCGAAAAAGAACGAGAGACGCGGTGCAAAGGTGTCGATGTCGAGGCCGGCTTTCAGCGCCGCACGCACGTATTCCAAACCGTCGGCCAGAGTGAAGGCACATTGGAGAACCGAGTCGGCCCCGGCTTCCATCATGTGGTAGCCGCTGATGCTGACGGTGTTGAACTTGGGCATGTGCTGCGAACAGTAGGCGATGATGTCGGAGACGATCCGCATGGACGGCTCCGGCGGGTAGATATAGGTGTTGCGGGTCAGGTATTCCTTGAGGATGTCGTTTTGAATCGTCCCGGTCAGCTGCTCCTGCTTGACACCTTGCTCTTCTGCAGCCACGATGTAACCGGCCAGGATCGGCAGGACCGCGCCGTTCATGGTCATGGAAACGCTCATCTGGTCGAGCGGGATCTGATCGAACAGGATTTTCATGTCCTCCACCGAGTCAATCGCCACACCGGCTTTGCCGACATCGCCGACCACCCGCGGGTGGTCCGAGTCGTAGCCGCGATGGGTCGGCAGGTCGAAGGCCACTGAAAGCCCTTTTTGTCCGGCCGCCAGGTTTCGACGATAAAACGCGTTGGATTCTTTGGCCGTGGAGAACCCGGCATACTGACGGATCGTCCAGGGTCGACCGGCGTACATGGTCGCCATGGGGCCGCGCACATAGGGCGGAAAGCCCGGCAGGGTGTTGGCCTGCGGCAGATCGGCGATGTCCTCGGCCGTGTAAAGCGGTTCGACGGTTATGCCTTCCGGGGTCTTCCAGTTCAGGCTTTCGACGGGTTTTCCCTTCATCTGTTTGGAAGCAAGGTCCTGCCATTTTTTCAAATTTGGATGTTCGGCCATCATAGACTCCTTTTGATTACGATTTTCTGATTATAAAAGCCGCCGGCAACCGGTATACCGGCTTACCGTTGTTCGGCCGATTGCCGCGATGCTGTGCGGATCGGCGTGAAGCGCAAAAAATTGATCTATATAAAGAGAACGAGCGGAAGTCAATTTTTTTAGATCAAACGGTATCGTTGGTATCGGATCTGCTCGATAAAAACGGCCAAATTTTGGGTCGGCTGGCAGTTGTCCTGAGCTTTGAATACCTGGTGAAAAATGTCGTCATCAGCAGCTGGTGGCAGAGCTTTGAGGGATTTCTGGTCGACAATCATGGAAAAATACTCA
>JBAVJU010000293.1:0-2177 GCA_049687935.1 Desulfobacterales bacterium
ACCCGCCAAAAAAGAGTCCGGCCGGCTCAGCCACTCATCGGGCCAACCGGCAACCCTTGATCTCCGGAAACCTCTGCGGCTCTGTCCAGTGGAATCTCCTGGACTTTTTCCAGCTTGCGTGAAATGACCCGCGTTCGAACCTGGGCGCTGTCGATGGTGTTGCTGGCCTCCTGAAGTTTTTTCTTGGTCCGCGCCAGCACGTCGCCGAACTTGCCGAACTCGGTCTTGACCATCCCCAGAAGCTGCCACACTTCACTGGAGCGTTTTTCGACCGCAAGGGTCCTGAACCCCATCTGCAGGCTGTTGAGCAGCGCCGCCAGCGTCGTCGGACCGGCGAGCACCACGCGGTATTCACGCTGCAGAAAATCGCACAGCCCCGGTCGTCGCAGCACCTCGGCATACAACCCTTCGACCGGCAGAAACAGGATGCCGAAATCGGTCGTGTGCGGCGGGTCGATGTATTTTTCGCGGATGAATTTGGCCTCGGCTTTGATGCGCGCCTCCAGGCTGTGAATCGATTTCTCCGCCTGCTCCTTTTCGGCGGCCTCCTGGGCATCCACCAGCCGCTGGTAATCCTCCTGGGGAAACTTCGCATCGATCGGCAGCCACACCACTTCGGTTCGGTCGTCACCCGGCCCCGGCAGGCGCACCGCGTATTCGACCCGCTCGGCGCTGTTCTTGCGGGTGACCACATTGACACCGTACTGGTCCGGTGTCAGGATCTGCTCGAGGATGGCACCGAGCCGGATTTCACCCCATGTGCCGCGGGTCTTGACGTTCGTGAGCACCTTTTTCAAGTCGCCGACCCCAACGGCCAGGTTGCGCATCTCGCCCAATCCTTTGTACACCTGTTCCAGACGTTCGCCGACCTGCCGGAAGGAGTCCCCCAGGCGTTTTTCCAGGGTGTCGTGCAATTTTTCGTCCACCGTGGCCCGCATCTGCTCGAGTTTGAGGCTGTTGTCCCGCTGCAGATCGCGCAGCCGGCTCTCAACGGAGTGGCGCAGGGCCTCGAACTTTTCTTCGTGCAGCCGGGTCATGTCCATCAGTTGCTTTGAAAACGAGTCGAGCTGATTCTTTTGCATGCCGGCGTTTTCCGCCATGCGCATGAGCAGCGAATCGCCGGAATCCCTTACCGCGCCGCGCAGTTCTTCACGAATCGACCTGGCATTTCCGGCGGCTTCCTGCCGGCTGCGGGTGGCCTCGTTTCTGACCGCCTCTTCCAGGTAATGCAGGCGCTGATCGACTCCGGCCAGGTGCCCCCTCAACACCGAAAGGCCGTCGGCCGGCAGACGTCCCGATACCCGGATCACCAGCAGCAAGACCACCAGCAGCACCAGCACCAGCACCCCCAGGAGGAGCTCGATCCGCCAGATGCGCAGCAGGCCGATCGCCGATTGGAGCAAAAGATCCATGGCGGTTCACCTCATCCTTTCCAAAAGCCATCGGAAGGTTCTATGGGAAAAATACAACATATTGTATTTTTTAGAAATGGAGTATACAAAAGAGAGGGGTGAGCGTCAAGGATCGACATCACTGCCCCTAACGAACGCTCATGGCCCTTGGAACCACCACGGCGCATAATAACTTATTTGTTAAGTCAGTTGAGTCGGTTGAGTCGGTTAAGTCAGTTGAGTCAGTGAAGGACATTGTCGATTTTATCGAATCAACGTCCTTGACATGATAACCGGTTGCCCCCACATTGCAGCGGTTTCACTCAAGTATAGACCCGCTTTTGAGAGGACGTGCATCAAAGTGCCTGAACTGCCTGAAGTCCAGACTCTGGTCAACGACCTGAATGCCGCCGGTCTGGTCGGCGCCGCCTTCACCGGGGTCCGCGTGTCCTGGCCGCGCAGTATCGCAACCCCCGGCTTACGCGACTTCAAACGCCGCATCCGCTTCAAGACGATCGGCACCATTCGGCGCCGGGGAAAATTCATCGTGATCGACCTGGTCCCCGAGAGGCACCTGCTGATACATTTGCGCATGTCCGGACGACTGCACCTGGTGGCGCACGGCACCGCGCGGTCTCACCACGAGCACGTCGTCTTCACGCTCGACAACACGCTCGAGCTGCGGTTCCACGACACCCGCAAGTTCGGACGCGTGTTTCTGGTGTCAGACCTTGCGCCCGTGCTGGGGCCATTGGGGACGGAGCCGCTTGAACCGTCCTTCAGCAC
>JBAVJU010000294.1:0-1864 GCA_049687935.1 Desulfobacterales bacterium
CGGGAAGACCCCTAAACCACACGTCAGTTTTTTACGGTAATTGCTGAAGGAAATCAACCCTCAGATATGCAATTAGATCTGAAATCAGGTCTGTTAATTGAGTGCAGAACCGGAAACATAGGGTGCCTCTTCCAGCCGGTCGCCATCACGGCCTGCCGCCTGTGGCTATGGAATCCGGGCCTCGACGCACGCGGCTGTTTTCCAGAGCCCCCGGAAAGAAAAAGTGTGTGTCTATTGGTCGGAGGCATGCTATAGTAAAATGCAGGTTGATTGACCTTGCCGGCCATGAGAAGGAGCCGGTCCGAACCTTCGTCCAATCAGGGGTCTTGTTTAGTCCGCATAGAAAAACGTCCTGTCGGCAGAAGAAGCCCGAATCCTGAAAACAGGAAAAAGGGTGAGGAGTGGAATGATGAAAAAGGTATCGACGGTATTTTTACTCATCGGTGTTGCGGCTGTTCTCGCCTGCGCCCATCCCAGTGATACGACCCAATCGAGTCCTTCCCATTTTGAGATCGACATCCCCTCCGGGTGGCAGAAACACACGACCAACAAATTTTTTCTGATCTATAAAAAAGACCCTCTCCGGCAGTACATTCTTGCTCAGGAACGCCCGCTTGACAAACCCTTCAAGTTCAGCAAAAAAAGTTTGACGGCTGGTATGCCATCGCAGGAAGTCGCGACCGTCGTCATCGACGAACTGAGATCCGACAAAAAACTCCTCAATCTCGTGGTGGTCGAGAACACACCGGCAACGATAAGGGGGAATGACGGGTGCCGGATTTTGTTCACCTACGGATTGGGGGACGGCTCGAATTACAAGACCCTCTATTATGGTTTCATCAAGGGCGGATCCTATTTGAGTTTACGGCTCAACGTGGCCGCCGACAAAGATTTCGACCGGGATTTGCAGGCATTCAACGAAGTGGTTGGCAGCATCCGGTTTCTGGCAGCCGGCCCCGTGTGATCCGTTGGCATCGTCACCTCCTCACGGCACCACCCGATTGACTCTGGTGCGCCACGGCCGGGTTCACAATCCAGAAAAAATATTTTATGGCCGACTGCCCGGCTTCGCATTGAGCAGCGAAGGTCTGCGCGAAGCCCGCTGCGCGGCCCGAACCCTGAGCCGCGAACCGCTGGCGGCCGTGTACACCAGCCCGCTGCTGCGCGCACGACAGACGGCCGGCGCCATTCAGGCTTGTCACCAGCACCTCAAAATCCGGACATCGACGCTGCTCACCGAGGTTTATTCGCCTTACGAGGGCCAACCGACGAATGTGGTGGACACTCTCGGCGGAGATGTTTATTCCGATACGGCTCCGCCCTACGAGCAGCCGCAGGACATCGTGCGGCGGGTCCAAAAATTCGTTCTCCGGATCCGTAAACATTTCGCCGGCCGGCAGGTGGTAGCCGTGACCCACGGCGATGTCATCACGTTCATGCTCCTTTGGGCCAAAGATTTGCCGGTGAAGCCGACATACAAGCGCAACCTTTCCGTAGCCGGCCTTTCAGACCGTTACCCGGCCACGGCCTCCATGTCGACGCTCGTCTATCGAACTTCTTCGATCGATGAACGACCGCTGATTTTCTACAAAAGGTCCGACTGTTCATAGTGACCAAAAAACCATGTGCACACCTGAAGGTACGCGTGCAGGCCCTTAAGGGTACGCCCGTTTTCATCGACCGGGGGGCATGCGATTCTTGCGGTCGGGCCACCGCGGCGGGTGGCGGCCAACCGGTCTATGTCGACCTGATCGATGTCGGCGGTCACGTAGCGGCCGTCGAAAAAAGAGCAGTCGAAGTCCGTCAGCGCAGGGTTTCCGGCCGAGATGCTGTCCTTCAAGTCCTCGAGGTCCTGATAGACAAG
>JBAVJU010000295.1:0-6246 GCA_049687935.1 Desulfobacterales bacterium
ACTTCACGAACGGTGCCGATCAGAACGGCGTGCCTGTAAGCTGGCAGCTCAAAGAAAAATCAGGCCGAGCCGATCTGGCAATCGTGAATGAAAAAGGTGTCAGCGCGCTGCGTTTGGCCAGTGACGACAGTTCTTTTTCGATCCAGAAAACCGTCGATGTCGATGTCAGTCGCTATCCGATAATGAGCTGGCGATGGAAGGTGACCCGGCTGCCCAAGGGTGGGGATTTCAGGAAATCGAAAACCGACGATCAGGCGGCTCAGCTTTTCCTGGCATTTTCAAAAACGAAAGCCATCGTTTACATCTGGGATACCACTGCCCCTTAGGGATTGTCCGAAAATGCGCCGTCACCGCCCTTCATGAACATCAAGGCGGTGATCGTACGGTCCGGTGGGTCTGAAACCGGACAGTGGCTCACTGAAAACCGCAACGTCTATGACGATTACAAGAAGCTGTTCGGTCACGAGCCACCTCCGGTCGGTGGCATACGGATCCAGATCAACTCGCAGCACACGTCATCCGCGGCGGAAAGCTATTTTGCCGATGTCGTCTTCCGATCACTCTGACATCCGCCTTTCGAGGGAGGTTTCGTGCCCCTAAGAAAGTCGGCCGGATCGATGCCTTCGCGCCGGTGACGGCCGGACGCCTGTTCAGCCCATTTCTCGCAGTCAAGCCGCCATCAGTGACGGCATGAAACCGGAAAATGGCCATCGCCGAAGGGAAGAAAATGAACCCGGCCTTCGGGGGCCCCGGATACTAACAGGTACAAAAGGATTGACGGGAAGCCGATTTTTCGCAATATTCTTACCTCCGCATGAAAAGGGTGATCGATACGGGTTTTTTCATTATGCTAAAAAAAGATGTGCCTCAGGATGTCGGCCTCAACCAGGGACAGTCGGAAATCACCTATGCCGTCGATGAAGATGGCAGCTATGTCCAGGCCCCCAGCTTGGGGTGGGAACCGAAGAATATCGCCAATCAGCAGGCCTGGGAGGTGATCCGGAAGGAGATCGCATCGGAAATCGAGCAAATTCGGTCTGGCAAGCGCAGTCCCCTGGCCTATCACATGGCCAGAAACCTGATGAGCGTCGGTTTGTTGGCCAGCTATGCCGGGCTGCCTCGCTGGAGGGTGCGTCGCCATCTGAAGCCGTCTGGATTCAGGCGTCTCGACTGCAATATGTTGAAGCGTTATGCCGATATCTTCGGCATCTCTCCCGAAGCTCTCCAAAAATTTCCCACCCGCTTGGAATCAACGTCTCATGAAGACTGACACCGATATCAGAATCCCCTTCACGCACCGGCAGGCGGCGCACTGCGAGTCCGGTGTGGCCTCCAATCTGTTGTCGCATTATGGACTGGCTCTCAGCGAACCGCTGGCCTTCGGAATCGGCGGCGGACTTTTTTTCGGTTATTTCCCGTTTATCCGGCTCAACAATCTTCCCCTGACGACGTTTCGCGCCGGCAACGGCCGAATCATCGATCGGGTTGCGAGCCGATTGAAGGTAAAAATCAAGTGGGAAAAATTTCGAAACCCCCAAAGCGCCATGGCGGCGTTGGACCGCAAACTCGACCAGCAAACGCCGGTCGGATGTCGAACCGGCGCGTATTGGCTCACCTATTTTCCGCGGCGCTACCGCTTTCATTTCAACATGCACAACCTGGTCGCCTATGGCCGCAGCAACGGAGATTATCTGATCAGTGATCCGGTGTTTCCGGAACCGGTCACCTGTCCCGAGAAAGACTTGAGGAAGGCCCGGTTTGCCCGGGGCCCCTTGCCGCCCAAGGGCAAGATGTACTACGTCACCTCGGTTCCCGCAAAGATCGATCTGCGCGGTTCAATCGTCAAAGGGATCAGGGCGGTGTGCAATGCCATGACCAGGGCGCCTGTCGGATTCATCGGCGTGAAGGGCATCCGCTACCTGGCCGATAAAGTAGAACACTGGCCCCAAAAGCTGGGCGAAGAAAAAGCGGCATTGAATCTCGGGCAGGTCATCCGCATGCAAGAGGAAATCGGCACCGGCGGCGCCGGCTTTCGTTTCCTTTATGCGGCATTTCTACAGGAAAGCGCATCCATACTTGACGAAAAACGGATGCTGGATCTCTCCCAAAAAATGACGGCCGTCGGTGACCGGTGGCGCGATTTTGCCCTTATCGGCTCCCGCATCTGTAAAAACCGCGCCTCTCAAGCGGAAACCTACCCGTCCATGGCGGCCATCCTGAGAGATTGCGCAGCGCAGGAAGAGCACGTCTACAAGGAACTGAGAGGCGCTGTTTCCTGAAACCCTTTTTCACGCCGAACCGGAATAGAAATTCAAGATGAACACGATAGACCTGAAAGAGAGGCTGAAAAAGATTCTGGTCGCCGAACTCGACCTCATCGATATCGAGCCCTCGGATATCGACGACGACGAACCGCTCTTCGGCGAAAAGTACGGCCTGGATTCGGTCGATGCGATCGAAATCGTCTACCAGGTAAAAGAAAATTTCGGGGTCGAAATAAGGGATATGAAAGAGGGCCGGCCGGCCCTGCAGTCGATCAACGCCCTGGCCGCCTTTATCGAAAAAAGAAGGGCCGCATGAGGCGCTTGCGGCCCGTCGCCATCACCGGTATGGGGTGCCTGTGTGCAGCGGGCCTTGATCTGCCGGCCTGTGCCGACTTTCTTTTCCGGGGCAAGCGCAACCCGGCGCCGCCCTCCCGGCTGGCCGTTGCCTCGTCTCCTCCCTATCCGGTTTTCGAAGTGCCGGATCCCTTTTTTGATCCAACCCTTCTCAATCACGCCTGCCGGCTCCGCAACAGTCAACTGGCGCTGACGGCAGTGTTGGAAGCGATCCGCGACGCCGGATTGGACCGCCGGATGCTGGGCGCCGAACGGGTAGGCATTTGCATCGGCTCATCCGTAGACGAATCGATCGGCAACCGGGCGCTTCGAGATTCCGTCTCACAAAAGGAGATTCCCGTCATCACGCCGGACCACCGATTCCTGTTGAGCAATCCAGCCGTTCACATTGCCCAGGAGTTCGAGTTGTCCGGTCCCCGCCAAACGGTGGTGAATGCGTGCGCCGCCAGTGCCGATGCCATCGGCCTGGCAGCCGCGTGGATTCGCCAGGGTATTTGCGACGCCGTTATTGCCGGCGGCGTCGACGAATTGTATCAGGTGACCTATAACGGTTTTATTTCGCTCATGAACTCCGACCGCACGCCCTGCAAACCCTTCGATGCCGACCGCAACGGCTTGAATCTCGGGGAAGGCGCCGCCATGATGATTCTGGAGACCGAAGAATTGGTCCGCAGGAGGAGCAAGTCTCCCCGCGCTTATCTGTTGGGGTACGGCGCGGCCAGTGACGCCTACCATTTTACGACCCCGCATCCGGAAGGAAAGGGTCTGCGGTTGGCCATCAGGGAGGCCCTGCATTCTGGCGGCCTGAAACCGGAGGACATGGCGTTTGTCAACGCACACGGCACCGGTACGCTGGATAACGACCGCATCGAGGCACATTTATTCCACCAGATGTTTCCGCTGGCACCGTTTTTCTCGACCAAGGGCTATATCGGTCACACCCTGGGGGCGGCCGGCGCGATCGACGCCGTCTTGACCATCGCCTGCCTGGAACAGGGGAAAATCCCAGGCAGCGCCGGGTTTTCAACACCCGACCCTGAATTACCCGTATCACCGGTGTCGGATGTGACGGCGATCACCGGCAGCATCGCCCTCTCGGATACCCTGGCCTTCGGCGGCAACAACTCGGCGCTCGTCTTGGGAGTTGAGGGAAACGGAGCGTGAGGGCAACGATAACCGGCATCGGTGTTGTGGGGGGGTTCGGTTGCGGCGTGTCGGCCCTCGAAATGGCGGCGGCAGACAACACGGTCATCTCGCAGAAACCGTTCAAGATCGGCACGCCGGACCTGCAGGCCGATATTTACGGGTTTCTGGCGGATACCGCCTCGCTGGCCGATTTTGTCCCGCGGAAGGCGCTGCGAAGAATCGATCACTTCGCGCGACTGGCGCTCCTGGGAAGCTATCTGGCGATAGAGGATGCCGGGTTGAACGAGACTCGGCGCGGCCGGATGGGAATTGTCGTCGCCACCGGTTACGGTTCCACGTGCGACACCTTTGATTTTCTGAACACAACCCTCGACGAAGACGATCCCTGCAGTTCACCCATCCGGTTTGCAAACTCGGTCCACAGTGCCGCGGCGGCTCACATTGCCGCCTTTCTCGGTGAACACGGTCCGACGCTCTCGATCAACCAATACGACATGTCCGTCCCCCTGGCCTTTCTGGCGGCCTGCCAATGGCTCGAAGAAGATCGGGTCGATTCGGTACTGGTGGGCGGTGCAGATGAATTCAGCAGGGCGATGGCTTTCTATGCGCAGCATCTGCGGTCCGAACGAAAATCCGGCCCCCCATCCGATGCCTCCGTCACGCAAACGCCGGTCGGCGAGGGGAGCGCTTTTTTCGTGCTGGAAAAAGATACGGAAGAACCTTCCTCCTATGCCCATGTGAATTCCGCCGGTGTTAAGGCCATAAACGGCAGCCCCAACGACATGCCACCGGGGGCCCTGATGATCGTCAATCCGGGCAGCTGCCGAACGGCTTCCTTTCAGCTAAATACAAAATGTGCTTCCTTCGCGCACCTTTACGGCCACCTGCCGGTCGGAATGGCCTTTGACATCGCCTTGGCCGCGATCATGCTCAAAACCGGGCGGCGTTATCCTTCCGGGCTTGCCAGCGACGGTGACCGGCGGCAGGAAACGACCCCTTCACGCGCGGTTCAGGGAATAGACCATCGGCATATCGGCTGTCTGAAATTCGGATTGGCCGGCGACATCGGCCTCGTCGTTCTGACATCAATCAAAAAGTAAACAACGGGTTCAGGATTAGGGATACAATCGATTAATATTGCAACCCAGAACGTTGAACCTGGAACCCTGATATCCCGCCGCCGCGGGAACCCATCAATTTAGTTTCCAGTTTCCAGTTTCCCACCGTGTTTCACACGACCGTCAATAACATGAAGCAGTGTGAAAAACGCCCGCTTTCCGGTATGAAGCAGAGCAGCTTCTGTCCCCTGTGCAGATTCCCCGAGTGGAAAATCTCTTCCAGAATGATGAAGATGGCCGCGCTGCCCGTGTTGCCCTTTGATGCCAGGTTGGTGAACCATTTGGGGTAAGGGATTTCGAACCCGATCCGTTTCATCTCATCGTAGAATTTCGGCCGGAAATAAGCCGAGGAATAGTGCGGCAGGAACCAGTCGATGTCGGACGGGGTGATCCGGCGTTTGGCCACCACGGATGAAAGCGCTTTGCCCATGGTAGCGACAATATGTTTGTCGAGCAGCTTGATG
The DNA here is from genome assembly GCA_049687935.1 of Desulfobacterales bacterium. Lineage (GTDB taxonomy): Bacteria > Desulfobacterota > Desulfobacteria > Desulfobacterales > SG8-13 > JARFQH01. The sequence continues at coordinate 5,347 of JBAVJU010000295.1, forward strand.
TCCTGCCGCACAGCGAACAGGTAGGGCCGGGATGCCGGGTCGATATCCTCTTTCACCCGCCAGCCGATGGCCCGCCCGTCATCTGCTTTGATGCCGCCCGAATACATGCAGGTTTCCAACTGACCGGCAAAGGAGCTGTGATCGATCCATTCAATTTTCAGCGATATCCGGTCGGGATTCGGACGATCGGATAAAAATACCGCTCCGGCGCCGTCCGAGAGCATCCAGCGCAGGAAATCGGCGTCGAAGGCGCGGACAGGTTGGCGGGCCACATCGGTCTGATCGCCTTCGGCGAGAAAAGGGGTCATGAAATCGGCTCTCAAAAAAGAGGCGGCCAGCTCGGAACCGGTCGCCACGGCGTTGGCCGATAAGCCGGCGGCGACGTTCATGTAAGCGAATTTCAAGGCGGTCATGCCGCAAATGCAGATGCCGGCGGTCGTCACGGCTTCACATTCATCTATCTCCAACTCGCCCAGAACCATCAAGGCATGACCCGGAAAAAGAAGGTCCGGGGCGGTCGTGCCGCAGCAGAGGCACTCGATGTCTGCCGGGCTGAAGCCGGCATAAGGCTTCAGCCCGCGGATGGCGGCAGCCGTCAACTGGGCGTTGCTGTGGGTCAGGCGCCGGGTTGACGGGTTAAGCGCATAGTAGCGCGTTTCGATCTTGTTGTTCCTCAATACAATCCGCTTGGCCCGCGAGGAAATATTGTTGATCCGGCCGAGAACATCCTCGATGTCATCGTTGTCGACGGGATCGTTGGGCAGAAATGCGGAGATGTCGTTGATAAAGACGTCCATTGCAGGTCTTTCTTCTCAGTGTTTTAAATGCCCGATAAATTTTTCCAAAAGGGCTGAATAGGCCTTATAAAATTCCTTTTCCGCCATCCGCGTCGGTATCACG
>JBAVJU010000296.1:0-4796 GCA_049687935.1 Desulfobacterales bacterium
ATCACCGCATAATGTGTTAAATTTAGCCCTTACATCTTTTCCTTCGACACTTCTTACCGTCGCCTCCTTAATGAAAAATGTTTTCCGATTGTCATTGAATTCAAAGGTAATAACGATGTTTGCACCGGCTTCGAGCGCCTCGTTTTTTTCGGTTACGAATTTAACGCCCGAGCGGGAAAGATCTTTGACCGTGATCGCAATACTGTCAGGTTGTCCTTTTCCTCTTTCGCGAAGAACACTTCCATTTGTGTCAAAATAGTGTCTTTCGAATTTTCGTCTTTCCACAACAACGCTAAAGGAATATCCACACTTACATTTGGAAACAAAATTTTCGGGTTTTGATCTTTTAAAAAATTTTGCTATGTTTATGATTTTTTGAAAGCCGCAATGGGGGCATTCGATTAATGTTTCATTGTCTTGTGTCAAAACGGTTTTCGTCGAATGTTGTTCCATAGCACCCGGAGCTTTCGATATGTCGAGCGTTTCAGTGAAATGGGCAACCTAATTTAAGCACGGAGTTCATTTATGCGGCGCTGGGTTAAACTGACCTTTATAAACCGTTTGGAAGCGCAATTAAATCTGGATTAACCCTCTTAAAATAATGGTGAATTTACAATTTTTAATATTTTTACCGCATCCGTGCACAAAAAGTCAAACTCAAAGTCGAGTCGTCGGCTTTGATGTCAGGGATAGGCCTGCACGGGAGACGCCCAATACAGTTTCAGAGCAAAATTACTTGTGAATGGATCGCGGTTTTTATATGGTGTATCCGTTCACAACCGGAATCAATCGGGCCGGGCCGGCGTTCCCGCTCTTCGCAATTCTCGTTTACGCCAAAGAGTGACGATTGCGCTTGTGTTCGCAAGTTCGCCTCGGCCGGAGCCGAAATCCACCATTTCTGAACGGATGCCATGTGGGCCTGAACTCAAAAGGGACGATGCAAAATTATTGATATGGCAAATTCAATTATTACCGCAACAGGCAGTTATCTTCCATCTGAAATCATACCCAACGAGTTCTTTCTTCGCAACAAATTCTATGGGGCTGACGGCAATAAACTCAGCCGCCCCAACGCTGACATCATTAAAAAGCTCTTTGAGATTACAGGCATCAGAGAAAGGCGCTATGCGGCCGAAGAGCTGTCGACCTCGGACATGTCCTATTTGGCTGCAGAGCAGGCACTTGAGGGTTTGGACAGAGAAAGCCTCGATTATATCATCGTGGCTCAAAATTTTGGCGACGTGCCGCCGGACAACATCAGAACGGACATGGTTCCCACGATTGCCTCCCGGGTGAAACACAAGCTGAAAATCAAGAATCCGTACACCATCGCCTTCGATATTCCCTTCGGATGTCCGGGTTGGCTGCAGGCAATGATTACGGCCGACTACTTCATCAAATCGGGGGATGCAAAGCGGATCCTCGTTATTGGTGCTGAAATTTTATCACGGGTCTCGGACCCGCATGATGTCGACAGCATGATCTACGGCGACGGTGCCGGCGCAACCCTGCTCGAGGCCACAGATCGGGATGTGGGCATCATCTCGCATGTCACCCGTTCGGATACCCATGACAATGCCTATCTTTTGTTTCTCGGAAAATCATACAATCGCCAACGCAACGGTGATGACCTGTTCATCAAGATGCACGGACATGACATCTATAAGTATGCCGTGCGGACAGTGCCGGAAGTGGTCCGAAAAAATCTCGAAAGAGCCGGAATCGGCATAGAGGACGTCAAGAAAATCCTGATCCACCAGGCGAATGAAAAGATGGACGAGGCGATCGTCAGAAGGCTGTTCAAGATGTACAGAAAAGAAGAGGTTCCTGCCGGGATCATGCCGATGATGATTTCCTGGACCGGCAACAGTTCGGTCGCCACGCTGCCGACACTGCTGGATTTGATCCAACGCGGCAAACTCGACCGTCACAAACTGAATTCAGGAGACATCGTCGTATTTGCATCGGTCGGCGCGGGGATGAACATAAATTCCATGGTCTATCGCGTGCCGTAAAACGGCAAATCCAGCGCGCCAATGAAATCCGGTTTCACGGACGGATCCACGTAACGATTCGCCACGACAGCTCATCACCGAAGAATGGTTTCCCCATATTGTGTTAGTGATCTATTCTTGTGAGGAGGGCTCAGGCATGATTGATATGTCCCGTGATTATATCCGTGATCAACTGGCGGATTCCGCCGTCATTTTCAAGAGGGGGGTTCGCCTCTATGAACACGGATCCTTCGTGCTGAAACAAGCCGATATGGATAAGGGCAAGTTCGTCTATGAAATGGATGGTAACTACGGGGATTATACCGTTGAAATCCATGTCGATAACGACACGCTGAAGACATCGTGTGATTGCCCCTACCCCGGCAGTGGCTGCAAGCATGCGGTGGCGGCGCTGCTCAGTACCCGCGATGTGGTTCAGCGCTGGCGGCAGGAATCCGGTGTCAGTGTCCCGCCCCAAGTCGAGGAGCCGTATCTGACACCCGCGGAAATTAAACAGCAGGCCCTCGACGACCGCAAACGCCGCGCCCGCACTGAAGCCTTCACTGTGACGGAAGGTGACATGCTCAAGGGTGAGCACCTGGTGGAAACGACCACCGGGCGGCAATATGTCGTCACCTTGCATGATCCGGCCAACGGTCAGGGTCACTGCACCTGTCCGGATTTTCTGACCAACCGTCTGGGAACCTGCAAGCACTTGCTCTTTCTCGTCAATTACCTGAAAAAGAAACGCGACTTCAAAAACCGCCTGGCTCGCGAACGGTTCCCCTTCGTGGATATTTACTGGGACTCGGTCGACAATCGCCCGCGGGTGTTTACAGAACTTCCCCCGAGCAGGATTAAAAACCTGACCGGCCTGTTATCCGGGTGCTTCAATCCGGATAGCACATTTGCCGGCAAGGAGCTCTCGGAGCTTCTGCCTTTGCTCAAAGGATTGAACGGCAACAAGCGCATACGCATACAGGAAACCGTAATAGACCAACTGGACGGCTTTCTCCAGGAGAAGCAGATGGCCGAGCTGGCCGCCCGCGTGACGCCTCCGGCCCTAAAAGTGAAAACCCGCCTCTATCCCTACCAGGAAGCCGGCATTGAATTCGGCCTGTTTAAAAAAGCCGCGCTCATCGGCGACGAGATGGGACTCGGCAAAACCCTTCAGGCCATCGCCCTGGCGATCCTCAAAAAGGAGACATTCGGCTTTGAAAATGTTCTGGTGATCACGCCGGCATCACTGAAGGAACAGTGGAAGCGGGAAATCGAGCGCTTTACCGATGAAAAAGCCCTGATCATCGCCGGCACGCCCTTCCAGCGCCAGGTTCTCTATGCGAACAAGGAGAGCTACTTCAAAATAACCAATTATGAAGCGGTTCTCAGAGATGTCACGGTCATATCGGGTTTCAAACCGGACTTGATCATTCTGGATGAAGCCCAGCGAATCAAGAATTTCTCCACCAAAACCGCCGACGCGGTCAAACGGATCCCCAGAAGCCACGCCCTCGTGCTCACGGGAACCCCGCTGGAAAACAAACTCGAAGACGTCTACTCCATCGTTCAGTTCCTCGATCCCGGCTTGCTGTCTCCATTATGGCGCTTTGCGGCTGACCACTTCATGCTCAGCCGTCACAAAAAAGGCAAAATTCTGGGCTATCGCAATCTGGAGCGGCTCAACAGGCAGCTCAAATCCATCGCGATCCGTCGCCGCAAGGAAGAGGTGCTGACCGATCTTCCGGACGAGATGGTGAACAACTACTATATCGACCTGCATGACAAACAGCTCAAAATCCACAACGGGTACCTGCAGTCTCTGCTTCCGTTGATAAACAAGAAGTTTCTCACGCCCATGGACCTGCGGCGCATTCAGGAACTTTTGCTGCGGATGCGGATGGTGTGCAACTCCACTTACCTGATCGACCGCAAAACGCACATATCTCCCAAACTCAAGGAACTGGAGGGCGTCGTCGATGAACTGGTCGTGCAGAACAAGCGCAAGATGGTGATTTTCAGCGAGTGGACCACGATGACCTTTCTGATCGCCCGCCACCTTTCCGAGGCCGGAATTCCTTTCGTGGAACTGTCCGGCAAGATACCGGTCAAAAAACGGCAGGCCTTGATCGATGAATTCACCCATAACCCGGAGTGCAAGGTCTTTCTGTCGACCGATGCCGGCGGCACTGGACTCAACCTGCAGGCGGCCGATTGCGTGGTCAATTTCGAGCTGCCCTGGAGCCCCGCCCGGCTCAATCAACGCATCGGCCGAGTCAATCGCATCGGCCAGAAGAGCCGCTGCGTCAACGTGGTCAACCTGATTTCCAAGAACAGCATCGAGGAAAAAATCCTGGCCGGCATCCAGCTGAAAACAGACCTGTTCAACGGCGTTTTCAACGACGGGCCGGACGTAGTCGAATTTTCGCATGAAAAACGCACCGAACTGCTGAACCGGCTGCGGGAAATGATGGGCGAGGAACCCGTTCTGCCGCCTCGGGATGCCCGGCCTTCAGAGGAAATCCAGGAAGACACCCCCCATTTTTTGAATCCGAAAGTGCTGAATCAATGCGACGGGCCGGTGGACTTTACCGGCGAAGAACAGGTCGACGAGGCGCCGGATGGTCCGCCACTTGCCGCAGCCGACCGGCCGGGCGCCGATGGACGCTCTGAGAGCAATGCCACCGGCATCCTGACCGAACAGCCGCCGGAAAAAATCGAGGCCGTTTTGAATTCGGGCATGCAGTTCATCGGCGGTCTGCTCGAAATGGCGACCGGACAGAAATTGGCGGCCAGCGAAGCGGA
>JBAVJU010000297.1:0-14513 GCA_049687935.1 Desulfobacterales bacterium
ATCTCTTCCAATTATAGATACCCACCGACGCCGATGCTCGGGTTGACGTAAACCGGACCGGTCATATCCCCTCCCCCTCTCTTTAACTTTAAAATTTCATGAAAACCCTTCTGGGGCATTTTGTACAAATGTATAGAAACCGACGTCAACATCTTTGCGGTTTAAAAGGCTGCACGGGAGCTGCCGGAGCCACAACTTATTGAAACAAATCTAATGGCGGCAGTTGATCCCGGCCTGACGATGCGTAATTTGAAGCCGAATGCCGAAATTGCCGGGATCTTCCCAGCAGTTCTCGGTGAACCTTTACATTCAGCCGGTTGACGCAGTGATCATCAAATAATAGGATATCGTCACGCGTAACCGGTCACAGGGTTGCATAGTCCGATGCGCTTCAAATCAAATAATTGTAGTCGTTTACAGGGTGCCGCAGTTGCAAGGCGTCGGGCGCGCAGACGTACTTTTGTACTTCAAGTGCCCGACAACACGGCAAATGCGGTGCCCTGTGAATGATTACCGTCACGCTGTCCTGTCCATTTTAAACATCAACATTTTCCGAAAGGCCCGTCATGCAGAACTCACCGGAATTGAATCGGTCGCCGGAGCCCTCGTCGAACCGCAGCCTATTGAAGACCGCCCTGCTGGTCGTTGCCATTGCGGCGATCACATCGGTATTGACCGTTTGGTTGGCGACACGCTACCTGTTCCCCAGGGAGTTCAAGCCGGTAACCCTCGATGCCCGCGAAAAGAAGACCCTCAACGCCAAGATCGACCAGCTGGATCAAATACGGCCCGTCAGGCCGTCTTCCCGCGAACCGGCTGTCGGCAAGTCGGACAAAGGTCGACAACCGGCCGACACCCTTGCGCCGGAACCTTACAGCGAAAAAGGTGCCCAGCGGGAGGTCACGTTTACAGAACGTGAGCTGAACGCCCTGCTGGCCACCAACACGGATTTGGCCCGCAAGCTGGCCATCGACCTGTCTGAAAACCTGGCCAGCGCCAACCTGCTGGTCCCGCTCGATCCGGACATGCCGCTTTTCGGCGGCAAAACGCTCAAAATGGCAGCCGGACTGGAACTGCGATTCGCCGAAGACCGCCCGGTGGTGGCGCTAAGGGGCATAAGCCTCTGGGGCGTCCCGATCCCCAACGCCTGGCTCGGCGGCATCAAGAACATCGACCTCGTCAAGGAGTTCGGCGGTCAGGGCGGCTTTTGGCAGGCATTCGCCGCCGGCGTGGAGGACATCCGCGTCGAAGAGGGGCGGCTGACGGTGCGGTTAAGGGAATGACAACCGCCCTTTGCTGTACACGCCGATCAGAAAAAGTTTGACGAGAATCAGCCCCGCGATGAACCCGCCGATGTGGGCGCCGTAGGCCACTCCGCCTCCCGAACCGCCGCTGAACATGCCCAGCGAGCTGATCAGCTGAAACGCAAACCACACCCCGATGGCCACCAGGGCCGGCACCTCGCTGACAAAGCGAAAGATCAGCACACGCACCCGACGCTTCGGAAACAATAGAAAATAGCCGCCCAGAACGCCGGAAATCGCTCCGGAAGCCCCCAGGCTGGGGACCAGAAGATCGGCACCCAGGGCGGCGCTGGCGAAGACATGCGCCAGGGATGCGAGCACGCCGCAGGTGAGATAAAAGATGAGGTACCGCAGGTGGCCCATCAGGTTTTCGATGTTGTCGCCGAAGATGTGAAGGTAGAGCATGTTGCCCAGCAGATGCATGAGACCGCCGTGCATGAACATGGAGGTTAGCAAGGTCAGGTAAACCGACAGCGGCGTCACCCCCAGTCCCGGGACCCGGTAGCGTTCGCCGGTAGCCGGGTCGCTGGCGATGCTTTCCTGGGTGACGACGTCGGTGCCGGTGAGGATTTCCTGCGGCACCGTAGAAAACGAATATGTGAACGGCAGGTTGCCGCCCATGCCCTGAAGGAAGAAAAAAACCAGGATGTTCAGGCCAATCAAAGCATAGTTGACGACCGGGCGGATTCTGCGGTCGGAATTGTCGTCACCCAAAGGGATAAACATGATTCAGCTCCTTACAACGGACTTCGCGGTGAAAGGAGAGCGACCCGCACGCGGCTCTCCTTTTGATCCTGCGATTTTCCCGATGTTTTTGATCGAGGGGTTACCCATTCGCCTGTCCTTCAAGGTTTCCTTGCCGGTCGCCGCAGGCGCTCTCCCACCCTGAATGACGGATGGGTGAAAGAACACCTGCCACCGGAAACCGGTCGCCAAATGTGTCGCGCCTGACTATTGACGTTCATTGGCAGTGGTCATGCGCGGTTCATGCCGATCGTCTGTTCCAGTGCGGCGGTCACGTCCGGCTTCAATCCGAAGCGGCTACCGAGGTCCTTCAGATAGGCCTTCTCGGCCGGTGTGTCGACCTCTATCGCCAGCAGCGATGCGGCATAGAGCTGGGCGCCGAGTCCCGGTTGATCGGCGGCCGCTTCGACCAGCGCGTCGGTGTCCATCGGTTTCTGCATCTCGGCCATCACAAACTGCTTGGCTTCCGCGTCGATGCCCATCTCATCGAGTTTGCCGATAATTCGGCTCACTTCGCTCTTGTCGATCTGCCCGTCGGCCTTGGCGGCATTGATCATGGCCTGAAAAATCAGGCCGGCCTCGCGCTCCAGCTTTTCTTTCTCCTCGGGTGTCTCGACCTCCTTCAACCCAATGGGAACCTCGTCAGCCGGCTGCCCGCCTTTCTTGAGGGCCGAAAACGCCATCGCCCCGAGCAGCGCCATCACGCCCCCGCCGAGAGCACCGCCCATCGAACGCCCGCCGCCGCCGAGCAGCGCACCGACCAAAGCCCCGATGCCGCCCACCTTCAGATTGTGCTTGCCCCCCACGGCGTTGCCGGCATCTTCAAGGACATTTCCAAGGGTGCTCCCGATACCGCCGCCGCTAAGAACTTTCGAGAGCGCATCGCCCAGCCCGCCGCCGGACGAGCCGCCGAAAAGTCCGGACAGCATGCTTTCCGGTGCCTTTCCGCCCTCAGCCAGCGCGCTTTTCATCCGTTGGTTCGTCGATTTCGTCACACCCGACTGGGTGAACGCATCGAGCAGATCACTCATGTTAAACATTTTGGCCTCCTTTTTTTACGACTGATTTATTCCATCAGAACGCCCCCTTGCGCGGTCGACAATCGACCGAACATTCTGCGGGCAGAAATGTGCTTCGCGGGATTCACGGCATTCAGAAAGTGCCTCCCGTGCGGAAACCTCCGCCGCCGCCTATTCCACCACCGCCGAAGCCGCCGCCGAAACCGCCCCGCCCGCCACCGCCGAAGCCGCCCGGAAAGACGCCGCCGCCGAAGTCAGGCGGTGTGCGGGGCCGGCGGAATTTCTGTTCCCGGTCGATGCGGTCCCAAATGTCGCCGCCCGAGGCCCTGCCGGACATGAGCATGCCGAGCAGGGCCGCCAGCTCGAAGCCGCTTGGAAAATAAGAATAGCGGGAGTCGTAGCTGCTCTGCCGGAAGCGCCGCCGAAGGTCCTCGAGTTCACTGAAGGACTGCTGGTGCTGTTGCTCCTGCACCTGAAGCTCCCTGACCTGCGAAACAAGACTTTTCTCTTCCTGCTGCAGGTCCCTGATCCGGGCGACGATCACATCGTCATCGGGATTGCTCGTCATCTTGGCCTTCATATAGAGGTTGGCAAAAGGCTCTTGCTTGATGTCTGCTGTCTGCAGCGCGAGTGCTTGCCGAGAGGCCTCGTCCGAGGCCGTGGAGAAAGCCGAGCGCTGCTGGAAAAGCGCCTCGTGGCGCTTTTCCTCTTCTTCTGTGCGGGCCTCGATCTCCTCCAGGGATTTTTGTGCGGCCGCCAGGGCCTCCTTGTCGCGGACTATCTCGTCGATCTGGAGGGCCTTGGCTTCGATATCGTGCAGCTTCTGAAGCTCCTCGGCGGCAACCGCCTTCTGACCCTCGGCGTGCTCGCGCAGCCGCACCGGCAGTTCCGTCAGCATGAAGTAATTGCCGCGGGCATCCGAAAACTTGATCATCTTTGCCACCCAGCCGTCCAGGCTGCGGGTGAACCAACCACCGGTGTAATCCGGCGTCAGGAAGCGGCGTTTCCAAAGGTACATGAACAGCGGGTCCTCGCGGTACGGCTTGCCTTTCTCGTTCTGATCGGCCTCGGCCCGTGCAGCTTTACTTTCGGCCCGCTCGGCCCGGGCGGCGGTCTCTGCAACCCGCTTTTCCTGCGCTTGATACGCTTCCTGGCGGCTAAGCTGCAACTTGATCTCAGCCGCATTTTCATCGATCCGCTTCACCAGATCGTCGCGCTTGCGGACCGCCTGCTCCCGCTGCGCGGTCAACTGATCCTGTCGTGCGGTGGACCGCTCGATGGCGCTGTCCAACTCGCGCAGCTCCTGTGAACGGCGCTCCAACAACTTCAGCACCGCCCGGTCGGTCTCATCCAACTGAACGGTCACCCGGTTGGCCGCCAGCTCGTCCAGCCGAAACCGCGCCAGCTGCCGGTATTCTTCGGTCAACTGGTTCCGTATTCGGACCACTTGCTGGTTCGCGCTCTCCATCCTCTGGTGAATGGCATCGAGGCCGCTGCGGGCCTTTGCCATGTGCTGGTTGATGATGGCCAGCTGGTCTGTTCCGTTCATCATGGCCTTGTCTCTCCTACCATTCGGTAATGGTGTCACCCGTGGTGGCAACCGTGTAATCCGGTGTAAGGTATCCGCGTTTCTTGAACCCCACGACCTTGTGGTTCACGATCCCGTCCTGCTGCTTGTCCTGCCTGACCTGCTCGTACACCTGCGGCTCGACCCGCAGTCCCCACTCGCTGAGCGTGCGCACCTTGCCGTCCTCCTCGGAGGTAATGGGAAGCTTGAAGCGCTGGCCGCTCGGTGACACGGCCTCCACGATCAGGTAGTAATTGCGGGCGGTGTTGCTGTCGACCGGATACCGCCAGACCCCGCTGGGCGTTCCCGGGCGCGAGACGATTTGAAGGGTGTACTCCTGCATCAGCATGTCGCGCGTGTACTGCAGTGCCTGCCGGGCGGTTTTGGCCGTCTCGAGGTCGCCGGACTTGACGGCTGACAGCGCGTTGTTGTAAAGCGCATCGATTTTTTCCGCCACCCCTTTCTCGCGGGCCGCCTTCAAGGCCTCGGCGTGCAGCGAATCGAGATCGTTGAATTCGGCTCCCAGCGACCGGATCGATCCGATGGCGGCCTGGGCGTTTTCAAGGTCGTTCTGGGCGCGGTCGACGATGCCCTTTTGCTCGATCAGACGCTGCTGGATCTTCGTTGCGTAGGTTTCCAGGTTGTTCGGGTCGATGCCGGCAGTCGGCCCGAGTTTCTCGGCGGCCCCCAGCTGCCGGGCGGCCGAGGCCAGCGATTGCCGGGCCCCCTCCGAGAGCCGGCGCGCTGGAGGCAACACCGCGGCCGGCATCGACTGCAGGGCCTTGTCCAATTCACCGGTCGCGGCGGTAGTCCGCTCCTTCAGGGTGGCGATGCGCTCCTTCTGGTCGGACACCTGGGTTTTAAGCTCTCTGGCCAATCGGCTCCGGCCGCGCTCGGCCGGCATGACGTACAGATACCGGTAGCCGGCCCAAACGGCCATAACGGCAATGAGGAGCCACATCGCCCGCTTGGCCCACCGGCCCCGGTTCACATACAGCCGTGCCAGCGTCGTATTCAACCCCCCGGGCGGCGGCCGGTAGGCAAAGCGCTCCTCCCGCATGGCCTTCACGCCCTCGGCGATCACCTCGTCCGATACCTCCAGCCCCTGATCGGCGTAAATCTTGCGAAGCTTTTCGATCAGCTCGGCTTCGCGATCTTCTGATTGAAGCTCCCGCTCGACGATCGACTCCTGATGCCGGAGCGTGTCGACCACGTCCATGGCCAGCATCACTTCGGACAAATCGATTTTTTTGGATGCCTGCTCTTCAGCCATTTGCTATCGCTGCTCCTGCGTTGGCCAGTTCGGCCATGCGTTTCTTGCTGTTTTCGACCGCCGCGCTGATCTCTTGCTCGTTGCGCGTGGCCAGCTCCCGCATCTCGGCAATAAGGGCCTTGGATTTCTCCTGGAAATTGACGACCGAATCGACCAGTTTTTTCACCGATTCGGCCTTGATCGTCGGGCCATAGCCCGCCCGCAGAGCGTCCTCCTGGACCTTGCCGCCCACCTCGGCGATGGTCTCCAGGCTCTGGTTGACCCCTTCCTTCATGGCATCCAGCGTGCGGGTGCTCTCGTGCAGCCCCTGCAGACTGGTGAAAGAGGCATTTAAGGCCGTGAACACGGTTTCGTTGGTGCCGAAGAAGGACACCGCCTGCGAGTAGACCCGTTCCTTTACCTCGCTCGACTGCGCCAGGCGCGCCATTACCACCTCGGTGGTGTTGTAGCTGATCGACAAGTTTTCGGCCAGGTCCTTGACGATCTGATAGCGCTTGTCCTCGTCCTGAAGCTCGCGCAGGCGCTGGTCCCGGTCCAGTTCCAGCCGCGCGATCTCTTCCCGGTCTCCGCCGGTGTAGCTTTCCACGGCTTTGGACGCAGACTCAAGGCGCCCCTTGTCCGCCTCGACTTCGGCTTCGGCTTTCTTCAGCAGCTGGAAGGCCATCACCTGGGCCTCTTTGAGGGCCACGCGAAAGTCCTTGTAGGATTCGAGGATCTTGGTCTCGCGTTCGATCTGGTCCTTGGTGTCGGTGGTCACGTCGAGATAGGTGTCCTTGATCTTTCTGAAACGATTGGGGATGTCACCGCGCGTGAACCTCATCCAGAGGTTCTGCAGCCTTTCCATGGTCGAAATCTTGCCGTCGTCGAGCTGGTCCACCATCGACTTGGCATCGTCGCGGATGCTGTTGAAGGCGTCGGTGATTTTTTCGTACCGTTCGCCGACCCTCATCTGGGTGATCTGCTCCCTGACGACTTCGTTGAACACGGTGGTGTGGCTCAGGGTGCGGGCGATGGCCAGGGCTTTGTCTTCATCGAGATCGCTGACCTGCTCGATCAAGGCCATGATAGGGGCCTCATCGGGCTTTGCAGGCATCAGGCCCAGGTCGCGCAGGCCGTTGACGGCCTTGTCCAAATATTTCAACGGGGTGCTGACTATGCTGGTCGTGCTCATGTTCGCCTCCTTTTATTTGTAACCTGCTACAGTTGATAATACTGGTTGGTTTGCGTCTAATGTCATTAATGTAAGACGTGAAAATCCCATCTTCGGACAAGAGGGGCCAGGTGGGTTTTCTTATCACCCGTTGAAAATCCCCCTAAATCCCCCTTTTTCAAAGGGGAACTTTCAAAGGAATCCTCAAAGTATACGACAGTGATTGTCCGATCCATAAATGTGTCGTTTCCCGCAAGTTCATGGAAATCGGCGGAATTGCGGAAAAGAGCCGTTTATGGGCGGTCTCTGTACATTGTTTTCGGTACATATGCCGGAGCGGCATGTCGCCGCTCCGGCATAAACCGATTAACCTAACGGGATGCGAATCTTCTGGCCCGGATAGATCAGGTCGGGATTCTTGATGACTTCCCGGTTGGCGTCGAAAATACGCGGGTAGTCCTTGGCATTCCCATAATAGCGTTTGGCAATGGCCGAGAGGGAATCCCCCTTTTGAATGATGTAGTACTCGACCGGTGCCTGCTGCGGAGGCGCGCTGACGCCGTCCGCTTTTACTTCCGACACCCCCTTGACATTGCCCGCCATCAGCACCGCTTTCTCCATGGCCTCGGCGCTGTCGGCCGTCCCGGTCAGCTCGACCACGCCGTCATGGTAGGCCACGTTGAGGTCCTGGATGCCGGGGTTGGCGGCTTCGATGTTCTCCTTGATTTTCTCGGCCGCCTCGTCTTCGTTGCCGAATATCTTCTCACCCATGTCTTTGAAAAAATCGAATAAACCCATGTTTTCTCTCCTTGAGGAAAAAGTTAAAGCCGAATAAATGTTTTGTTGCTGCTCCTATGCACCTGTCGTCGCTGTATCCAGCGCCGGGGCTGAAGTTGTATCGGCCAAGGCCTTCTGCAGTTTCTCCTCGTCATCCTTAGACAGCGACGTCTGCAGAACCTTGCCTCCAAAGCCTTTCAGCTTCGCGAGCACCTTGTCCGGGGTCGCCTCCTTTACAAGCACGAAAAGGGCCGAGGTGTTGGGCTGAAAGGTTTCACCCAGTTCTTTCATAAATTTGTCGTTGATGCCGATGTCGGCCAGTTTACCGGAAAGCGCCCCGGCACCGGCTCCGACGGCCGCCCCCAACAGCGGGTTGAGAAAGATCATGCCGATCAGGGCCCCCCAGAAACCGCCGCCGACGACACCGGTCGCCGTCAGGTTGACCGCCTGGTGCAGCTTGACTTTTCCTTCCTTGTCCTTGGTGACCACCACCGCGTCTTCCATTTTGACGAGATATTCCTTTTGAAGCTTGACCAGTTCGGCCCGCATTTCAAAAGCCTTGTGTTCCTCTTCGAATGCAATCACGACCAGGTTGCTCACGTTAACCTCCTTTCGTCCTTTCTGACATTGTATTTGTGTTTGATGTTTCCGTGCGAGTCGCTGCGGTGTATCCCGAAAGCCCATTTGAAGCTTTGCGATCTTCTATTTTTTCTTTCAGCACGTTAAAAAGCGATTCAAGCGTGAAAGGTTTCTCCAAAACGGCATCGACGTCGATCTTCCGCGCTTCGGCTACCATCCTATTGTCTGCGTAGCCTGAAATCAGGATCTTGACGATGTTGTCGCCTCGAGTCATCACCTCTCGTAAAAAGGTCAGACCGTCCATTCCCGGCAGCTTAAAATCGCTGATGACGACACTGAAAGGTTGACTCTTAAATTCCACCAGACCCGCTTCGGCCGAATCGAATCCCTTCACCCGGCATCCGATCCGGCCGAATGCCGCCGTCAGGGTAACACGAATCGTCGGATCGTTTTCCACCAGCAAAATACTCTCATTCTCCAAACTTCGGAATCGGTCCATCCTCTCAAACCCTTTGGTCGAATGCCTCAAAATTTATTCTTTTATGATGCAAGTTACCGCACGACGGTAAATTTTCAAGACGCGTGTTCCGGTAGTTTTATTGTAGGCAAAAACTCCTATTTCCCCTCCTCATGCGGCCGCTTCCAGAGACGAATTCGGTCCTGCTCCCATCCGGGTTGATAGTCGTTTGTCTCCAATTGGCGACACAGGGGCTGTCGGGCAGGTATCGGCTCCGGCAGCGACCAGTTTTTCACGCAGCATTTGAATGTGGATGCGCATGTCGTAAAGCTCCCTGGAGTATCCCCGCGGCACTGAAATCTGGGACACCTGCTGCTCGATCGCGCTCAACCGGGACAAGAATTCGTCCTTCCGGTCAGCGATGCCCCCGTGAAGCATTTCGGAATCAATTTCCATCAAACGGTCGTACCATCTGAAGATCCGGGATCGCACCCGCCACTGGTAGAACGGCGGCAAGAGCTTTATGAGGGGAAAGAGCAAAATATGAAATGTAGTCTTTGGCGGTGCGTTTTCTCATAATGTTATGTTGCGCTCACGGGTTCTGCCGCAGGCATATTTTCGCTATAATTTTTAACAGCCGAATGCAGGCGTCTGAAGCCGTAGGAAAAAAGTCCGGCGCTCAGAATATAGTAGAAGACATACTTCCAGAAGTCGGCACCGGAGAGGCCCGGAAACGCATCCGGAATCGTCCAGCAATAGAAGACCACCAACAGTGTCAACACGGATACGACCGCCGGTATCGCCAGAGCGGCCAGGCGCAGCCTCCGCTTGGGCTGCGGGTCCAGCGGATCGACCCACAGCGGCATGGCCAGCGCCATCTGGCTGTCGGTAATCGCCACCCTTTGCGGGTCCCTGGCTTGAAACAGCCTCTGAAAGGACTTCCGCAATCGTATGGATTCACTCAGGTTCATGACGGCCACCAGGAAGAGGGCCGCCAAAACGATCGGCGCAATCAGGATCGCAGTACTCGGTTCCAGTCCGAATTTACCGAACCGGGTTTTGATGTTTTTGAACGCGCTGTCGAGGTCTTCCTTGCGTTTCTGGATCTGCCCTTTCTTATGATCCAGCTCTTCTTCGGCGGTCTGCATCGAAACCACTTCCTGCGCCATTTTGTTGCCGATCTCCTCGAATTGGTGATTGGTCCAAAATCGGTTCGCGTCCTCGATCATGCGCTGATAAAAAGGCGAATACTGGTCGAAATTTCGCCAGAATCCGGGATCGGCCGACATCTTGCTTTCGTATTGTTCCGCCAGATCCTGAACCCCCTTCTGGAGATCCGTTTTCCACTGGTCGAACTCCCGGATGTCGAGTTCTTGAAGCGGTGCGGCCACCTCCCTTTGGAGGATGTCACGGCTCTGCATGAAACGGGCCGAGACAAACTGCCGGATGCGGCACGCCATCCAGGGGTCCAGTCTCGCGGGGGAACCGCAAGATGCCGGTTCGGCTTTGAGGCCTCGCGGCAATTGCGCATCGGGCCCCCCGGCAGCCTCCCTTTCGAGGGCACGGATGTACCCTTCCAGTGGTTTCGGTGTGTTTTCTACCGCTTCGAACACTCGTTTGAGGCCGGACACCGCCTGGTTGTAAGTCGCGACGCGCTTCTGCTGCAGCTCGATCTTCTGCGAAAGATCCGCCATCTCGAGATTGACCTTGCGCGTGTCCACCTGAAGGTAAAGAAAAGGAAAGAGAATCGAGATCAGAAAAACGATCGCCAATGAGATGTGGCCGATATGGGTCGCATTGAAAACCTTGATATTGGCCTTGTACCTCTCCTGGAGTCGCTTGAGATGATCGTCGACGGCTTTTTCCAGCCCTTTGTCTGTTTCTGCCATAAGACACACCTCTTGGCGCTTCAAACCCTCCAGCGCCCCTGCTGTGCAAAATCAAACCCCGATTCGCGTGGACTTCTGGCCTCACCTGCCGGCAGAAGACCGCCTCGTTGAGTGGGAGCCTATTTCTCGAACGGGAAAACTCGCCGCCAATCCTTTTTCATGCCCACGACAGTCCAGTCCTTCGCCTTCGCCTCCTCGAGCGCCTTGTCGAGCCGGCCGACTGAAGACTCCCGGTCGTAAGCATATTCGCGGTCGGCGTCGGTGTGATGGACGATGAGGCCGAACCGCGCCCCGGGGCCGGATGTCGTCCACTCCAGCATCTGAAAATCTCCGTCCGAGTTGCCGAAGGCCATAACCGGCCGCCGTCCGATGAACTTGTGGATGCCGACCGGTTTTCCGTCCTTGTCGTCGATGAAGTCGATCTCGGGCAGACGGACAATCACCGGTTTACTGTCACGCACCTCGTACTTGGTCTTGATGCTGCTGCCGATAACCTGCTCGGGCGGTGTGCCGTAAATCTTTTCCGTCCATGGCCGCATGAACTCGATGCCGCCGCCGGACACGATGAAGGTCTTGAAGCCATTGGCCCTTAGGTAGGTTAACAACTCGAGCATCGGCTGGTAGACAAGGTCAGTGTAAGGCCGGTTGAAGCGCGGGTGTTTCGCCTTAGACAGCCAGTCCTCGACCGTTTGGGCAAACTCATCGGTCGTCATTCCGGCGTGCGTCGCCATGAGAAGTTCCAGTAGTGCGTGTTCGCCGCCGGCCGCAACCGTCCTCAGGTCGCCTTCGATCGCAGCCTTGAAGGGCTGTTTGTCCTTCCACTCAGGGTGCGCCGGCGCCAGCGCCTTGATGCGGTCGAGCGCGAACGCGAGTTGCACGTACATCGGCTGTTCGACCCACAGCGTCCCGTCGTTGTCGAACACGGCGATCCGTTCGGCCGGTGGAATAAAAGCCGTCCCGCCCTTCTGGGTCACCTCCTCGACAAACCGAACGATCGCTTGCTTGGCCTTGCCGTCGCGCCATGCGGGCAGCGGATCGGCTGCCGCCACCGCGGACACGATCGACATTCCGACGGCCATTGACACCACTAATAAGGTAAGACGTCTCATGATCCGTTCCCCTTGATGCATTTCCCTTCGCTTGACCCCGGTGGAGGTGCGGCCCTAAGAAGCCGACCCCACGCCGGGTCTGTCGCAAGGGTTAATAGGTTCCGCCAGGTGCTTTCAACTGCTCCATCACCTGGTCCAGACTGAAGCTCGCGGCTTTCTGGCGCGGCGGAAACTCTTTGAACGTCGCCAGGAATTGGCCGACATAGGCCTGGGCCGGCACCAACAGGAAGGCACGGTCGAGCAGCCAGTCGTAGTAGGTGTTGGATGTAATTTCGGCGCGCTCGTAAGGGTCGCGCCGCAGGTTGAAGATCAGCGGAACGCGCAGCGGCACGAAGGGCTCCATCCAGACCCGGAAGGTCCCCTGGGTCTTTTGCTCCATGAAAATCATCTTCCAGTCCGTGTATCGCAGCGCCGTCAGATCGCCGTCGTCGGAGAAATAGAAAATCTCCTTGCGCGGGCTCTCCTGGGTCTGGCCGGCCAGCAGCGGCAGGATGTCGTAGCCGTCCAGGTGCACCTTGTAGGTACGACCGATCGCCTTGACGTCGCCCTTCAGTAGCTTGTCCTTGATGTCGGGCTCACCGGCCGCGGCCAGAAAAGTCGGCAGCCAGTCCATGTGGTGCACTATCTGGTTGGTGACCGTATCGGCCGGTATCTTCCCGGGCCAGCGCACCATGGCCGGCACGCGCCAGCCGCCTTCCCAGTTGGTGTTCTTCTCGCCGCGGAAAGGCGTGGCGGCCGCATCCGGCCAGGTGTTGTAGTGCGGGCCGTTGTCGGTCGAGTAGAAAACGATCGTGTTGTCGGCAATGCCCAGCTCGTCGAGCTTCTTCAGAAATTTGCCGATGTGCTGGTCGTGTTCCACCATTCCGTCGCTGTATTCGTCCTGGCCGGAGATGCCGCGGTGTTCGGCCTTGACGTGGGTGCGAAAGTGCATCCGCGTGCCGTTCCACCACACGAACCAGGGCTTGCCGGCCTTCTGCTGCTTCTCGATGAAGGCGATGGCGGCATCCGAGGTGTCATCGTCGACCGTTTCCATGCGCTTTTTGGTCAGCGGGCCGGTGTCCTCGATCTTCTGGGTACCGTCCGCATTGTCCCAGGAGTGGATCACGCCGCGCGGTCCGAATTTCTTGCGGAACTCGGGGTTCTTCGGGTAGTCCTCGTTCTCGGGCTCTTCCTCGGCATTCAAATGGTAGAGGTTGCCGTAGAATTCATCGAAGCCGTGGTTGGTCGGCAGGTGTACATCCTTGTCGCCGAGATGGTTCTTACCGAACTGGCCGGTGGCGTACCCCTGGGCCTTGAGCAGACCGGCAATGGTCGGGTCTTCCGTGCGCATGCCGAGATCGGCCCCGGGCAATCCCACCTTGGACAGCCCCGTGCGGAACACGCTCTGCCCCATGATGAAGGACGCGCGGCCGGCGGTGCAGGACTGCTCGCCGTAGTAATCGGTGAATATCATGCCTTCCTTGGCGATGCGGTCGATGTTGGGTGTCCGATAGCCCATCAGCCCCATCGTGTAGGCGCTGATGTTCGACTGGCCGATATCATCGCCCCAGACGACCAGGATGTTGGGCTTCTGGTCCACCGCCCAAGCCATCCCGGCCGCCAACATCACGGCCAGAATCAGAACGCTGCAGTAAAACATGGCTCGTTTTTTCATTACAATCTCCCTTCTTTCGCAATAGCATTATTGGTCACGTGTGACGAAATTAACGTGATTACTGATCATTTCCCCCCAGCCAGCGGTAGACAAGGCCCCCCAGAACGCCCCCGATAATCGGTGCGATCCAGAAGAGCCACAGCTGCTGGATGGCCCAACCGCCGACAAACAGGGCCACACCGGTGCTGCGGGCCGGATTGACCGACGTGTTGGTGACCGGTATGCTGATGGCCATTTGTTATGCCTTCGGGGCCGACCGACCGGAAGCCGAACGCACCGCCGCAACGAGGTCCCCTCTTTCGAAAGGTTTTTGAATAAACGCCAGGGCCTCGCTGCACTCCGCCCGGGCCCGATCCAGCTCATTTCCGAGCGCCGAGACAAACACCGTCTGGATGGCGCGGCCTTCTTTTCTGAGGTGACGATACAGGTCGATGCCGCCCATTCCCGGCAACAGCAGGTCCAGAATCAGAAGTCCGGGTTCCTTGGGGGCCGCCCCGCTCAGAAAATCCTCGGCACACGCAAATGTCTCGACGTTTCGGTATCCCGCCGACCGCATCAGTCGTTTGACGGACCTGAGAACGGATTCGTCGTCATCCACGATGTAAATCGATAGATCTTCAGACTTCATGGCCGACGGTCTCTCCGTTTTCTGTGAAAAAAATAAAATGTAAAAGGGTCCTTCGGGCTTGACGGTGACGAAAACGCTGCCGCGTGATCTATTAGTATGACCTGCGGGAGGGCGAAGCAATTGGACTTTGGTCCAATAGACTAAAAAAAAATCTCTCCGGAGAAATCGATGATAAAATCAGGATTGTCAGGGGACAAGGGTTCGAGGGTCTATAAATGTTCAAAAGCTGCGAAGACGAGTCGGTGCCAATTAATTATCGGACGCCGCTTTTCAACGGCCCATGCGCCGGTCGTAAGACTGCGAAATCCGATCGATCAGGGCCGGGTCCCGTTCGGTGGCACCGGCCGTGTTGAATTCCACGCG
>JBAVJU010000298.1:0-4311 GCA_049687935.1 Desulfobacterales bacterium
GGACAATTGAAAAAACAATTTTTAGTAACCACAAACTTGTTTCAATCGTTAACCAAAAATCAAGTATTAAATTCGAAATTCAATTAGCAGGAATTCTCTCGGCTCGGCAGGGCTTCCTCTTTGACGATAAATGGCTTAATATCGAGGATAGGCGTTCCTTCGATCATGTCCATGCAGCGTACACGCAACACGTTGTTATTCCGAGCCAATACTTCCAGAACCGATAACCCAATCGGATTCGGTCGCATGGGTGAGCAAATGCTGAATACACCCAACGGCTGTTCTCGATGAGGTGGGGTTTGCTTCAAAAGACCGTGTGAAAAAGGAGGGCTCATATGAAAATGAAACAGGACTACGATCTGTTGCCCGGCGGTGATATCAGAAAGTCCCTCGGTATAATTGGGATCGATAACCAGCGTGCCCTCGACATCCGACACCGTCCAGTGTCGAGGAATGTTTTCAGCATCCGTGTGTGCCGTTCCAATCGGTTTTAATGTAATTTGCACGGTGATCTTATTCAGATATCAAGTTTTAAAGTTCAGTCGTTTAAATTTGGTTCCATCCTGCCATTCAATAAGTCTGTGGCTATGCTCAATCGTAACTGGCACGCGTCATTTCATCACTCATGGTCGGTGCGATCAGTGGCTTCCATGCAGAATCCTTCCATGTACCAAGATGGGTATGCATATCAAGATATTTTTGGGGTATTGGATGGGTGCCCACAACGACTTTGATTCCATAGCGTTTTTCAAGAAAGGCCTTGAATGTATCGATATATGGACAAGGGGGATAACCAACCAACAGACCGGTAGCAAAATGAATTATCTCTGTGCCATTTTTTGCCATTTCGTCACCAGCATATTCTATATTACCCCCTGGACAACCATCGCACGTTGTGAAACCGGTTAATTCAATTTCGGTGTCGGTATATATGCTGAATGCTCCCTCCTTGTTCCTCATCGCTCGAAAACACTTTCCACCTGCACAGCGGCGGTAGCGATCGCAGATGATTATTCCAATCCTTGTCTTTGGCTTCATTTCAACTCCTTGAATATATAAATTGGTTAATCTTCAAGTCACAACAATTGTAACCCCCTGTTATTATGGTGGTCGGGGCGAGAGGATTTGAACCTCCGACTCCCTGCTCCCAAAGCAGGTGCGCTACCAGACTGCGCCACGCCCCGTTGTGCAGAATAGTGGACGGACTTCATAACATTCTTCCACAAAAGGTGCAAGGTTTCGCATGGGCCGGCGAAAGTTATCGCGTGGATCAGTGACCGAATCGGCCCGTTTTATTTGTCCTTGCGCAGGTCCTCGAAAAACGCCTTGATACCGCGGGAAAGGGCTCGGGCGACGTCTGCCAAGTACTTGGAATCCCTCAGAGCCTTTGCCTCTTGCGGATTGCTCAAATAACCGACTTCAATCAGAACCGCCGGCATGTCTGCCCCTTGCAGTACAAGCACGGGCGCGTCCAAAACTTCAGTATCCATAAGGGGAACGAGGCGGTCTTTGAGATGTCGAGCCAGCAGATGGCTGGTGCGAACATGTTTGAGCTGAATCTTGTCCCAGTTGTCGAGGGTGTTCGGGCTTGCAGCCGAGTAGGGCAAGCGCTCTGATGCGGTTTCTTTGTAGCAATAGATAGCGCCTCCACCTGGGACCGGGCTGAAGCTGCCGCCGGCGTGAATACTGATAAATACATCCGCCTTGAGGTTGTTGGCAATATCGGTGCGATGTTCGACCTCGAGTCGGTAATCATCGGTGCGGGTCAGCTGCACACGGTAGGGGCCGTCAAACTCGGCAGCGATCAGCCGACTCAGATCGAGCGCGACCTGTTTTTCAAGGGTGCCGTCAGGGCTACGGGCGCCGTAATCGGCTCCGCCGTGCCCGGGGTCCAACACGACTGTTTTTTTCGTGCGCCCCCAGTAGATCTTTTTTGCGGCGGCGGTCGTTGCAGCCGGTGGCAGACACAGTAAAATGGCAATGGCGAATGCCAGCGTTCGAAAACTGGGGATAACCCTGCAAAACATTGACATAACTGTCGCTTTCCCAATTTTTCTTGACACCTATATTGATAAATATTATGTTTCCTGCTACTTTTTAGCTGTGATTTACTTGATTTGGCATCAATGTCAAGCAACAAGATGTAGCGGCTAATAGCGCTTAGCCGCTGAGGAGATTCATCGCCGGCTAACAGCCTGCGGATACCTGGTTAAACCGTCGCGGAAAATGGTGTACAGGGCCAGCGAGTCTCCATCCTTGGAAGATCGGAAGACACACTTTTGTTTCCGACCAAGAGTCGTTTAATATTTCGCAAAATCAGGGCCTCCCGCCGATTGACGCCGAGATCGCGAAGAGATACTGTTACGGTCGGAAACGAGCGAGAGTGGCGGAACTGGTAGACGCACTGGACTTAGGATCCAGCTCTGGCGACAGAATGGGAGTTCAAGTCTCCCCTCTCGCACCATGCCGCTGGCGCGACGTTATGTCATCTTTTTTTGTTTTAATTGGTTACGCCCCACCTTGCTTGCACCGCAGGTAGCGCGAGCGGTCATAACGAACAGCATTGAGCTGAATCGCTGACTGGATACCGCCGGTGTGACCCTCGGCATGTGACCGACGGGGGATAACGCTATTGCCTGCGTTCCCGCAAACCATTTTCGACTCTCCAATCAGACTCAGGTGGTGTGGAACGTATTGATCGGCAGCTAGCTGGGCTGACGTTGATTTATAGAAAGGAACGCTATGCACGTTACAGTTGAAGATGTGAGTGGTGTCAAGAAAACGCTGCACATCGAAATCCCGCAGGAAGAAGTTGTCCGTCAGTTGGATTCCGCCTACAGCCAGCTCAAGAAAACGGCCAAAATCAAAGGCTTTCGCCCTGGCAAGGCTCCCCGGTCTGTTTTGGAACGGATGTTCAAAAAGGATGTCCATGCCGATGTGTCATCCAAATTGATAAAGGAATCGTTCATTGACGCCCTGAAGAAGACCGATTTAAAGGTCATCGGCAATCCAGAGCTCGACCCACCGGATCTCAAGGCGAACGAAGACTACAAATACGATGCCACCGTCGAGGTCAAGCCCGATATTAAGGACATTGATTTTAAAGGGTTAAAGCTTAAAAAAAACCGTTACACGGTCGATAACGCCGAAATCGAGCTGCAGCTAAAAGCCCTCCAGAAGAACCTGACGCGGTACAAACCGATTGCCGAGGAACGCTCAGCACGGGTTGGGGATCATGTCATGGTCACCTACGAAGGGCTCAAAAACGGCAAACCCTTTGCCGAAACCCAGCGGACCGAAAACTTTACCCTCAAAATCGGTGACGGCCGCATCTCGACGTCTTTCGATGAAGGCCTGGTCGGAATGCAGACCGATGAAACCCGGGAGATCAAGGTCACGTTTCCCGAGGATCATTCAAATGCAAAGCTGGCGGGAACTACCATTGACTTTCAGGTTACCCTCAACCAGATCCGGGAGGAGGATATTCCTGAAATCGATGATGAGTTGGCCAAAAGGGCCGGCAATTACAGCACTCTCGATGAACTCAAAGTGCAGATTCGCCGAAACCTGGAAGAGGGCTATGCCAAGAGGGCCGAGCAGGAAATTAACGAGCAGGTATTCGGTAATCTGATCGACAAAACCGAGTTTGACGTACCGAACGTCATGATTGATTACGAACTCGAAGCGATTGTCGACGATGCGGAGCGATCCTTTGCCTATCGCAACAAAAGCCTTGAGGAGATGGGACTCTCCCGGGAAGCGATCGCGGAGAACTACCGGGACACGGCGGTCAAGCAGGTGAAGCGGCACCTGATTCTGGAAAAAATCATCGCTCAGCAGAACCTCACACTCACCGACGAGGAGATCGACGCCGGATTTCAGGAAATGGCCGATGCCTTCCAGCAGCCGGTCGAGCAGATAAAGAGTTTCTACAGTCAAAATACGGATAAGCTTGACTATTTCAAGCAGACTTTACTTGAAAAAAGAGCCATTAAGCTTATAATTGAAAGTAGCGAAATCGAGGAAGTCGAGCCGTCCGAACAACCCTCGGACCAAACTGAACCGGCCAGCTAGCGGCGACTGACCAGTGGTTCGTTTTTGACCAGTAAGTCTAGCGGGGTCAATTAAAAGCATCTGTTTCCAACCGCCGGCTAAGACGAGGCAGCCGGATGGTTGGAAAACGAAATCGAAAATAAAGGAGTCAAATCGTGCCGATCATACCAATGGTCATCGAGCAGAGCAGCCGCGGCGAGCGCGCCTACGACATCTATTCGCGATTGCTAAAAGACAGGATCATTTTTCTGGGGACCG
>JBAVJU010000299.1:0-5601 GCA_049687935.1 Desulfobacterales bacterium
GTGAACAGTCCTTCACCGGTGATCATCTCGTAGATGATTCCGACCGCAGCGTACCAGTCCTGGAGATACAGAATGCGAACGGCGTCTTGAAAGCAGGCCGCCAGGGTCTCATTCGGCATGAAATGCGCCGGCGTCGCATAGGTGGGAGTTCCGCCCAGAATCGGTTGCGGTATCTGCCGATTATTATCGGAGCCGTAAGCAACAGCCGTCTCAACATCGATGAGCCCGATTGAATAGTTTTCACGCGTGTCCAGAAATTCCGGGTATCTGGCCTTGTCGCCGGCAATCAAAAGATTGTCGGGCTTCAGGTCCCGCATGGCCACACGCCTTGACCGCAGCCAGGCCAGCAGATCGAGCAAGTTGGTCACGAGACCGGCAATCTGGTGCATGCTCTGGCTGACCGTCACGGACTGGATGCACCCCCGAATTGTGCGGCGGTAGTTGTCAATGGTGTCCTTGTTTTCGGCAAAGGTTTTTTTCAGCAGCGCGTTGATTTTTTCGACCCGGTCCGGCGTCAGGTCTTTATGGCCCGCCTCCAGTTGCCTGCCGGCCAGATGAATCAGAAACCATTTCTGCAGCGTAAAGCGGGGGAATTTGTGTTTAGCGGTTTTGTTCAACAAAATCTGGGACCGCTCCTCGAATGACTTATAGACTTTGCGGACAGCATCGAGCTGTTCATCGTTTTCGGCGGCATAGCGCCCTTCGAAACCGTGGTTTTCCCAGATAACATCCGGATAACCGACGATCTCCTGGTAGAGTTTGTTGGGCAGGTCGTGGAAATCATTGATGATGTGACTGAGAAAAAAGTAGCGTGAGAGATCCATCACAAAGACGTACGAATCCCCGATTCTCAAATGAGCCTGGAAAGAGGGGAACTTTCTCAACCAATCGAGATATTTTTCTTCCAACTGCCCCGGGGTCAGTTGTTTACTTTCTGAAAATGGACGGATCATCTTGAGGACGGCCGCCACCGTCGGCACGATGCATTCCCGAGGGGAAACCTTCTTGACGATCTCCCGGTCGGATTCGATGGCGGTGATATAATTTTCAAAATTGGTGATCGGTTTCTGAGGGACCTTGATCACGAAATGGTCATCGTAAATCACGGTGAAACATTTGCTGCGGCTGGCGCTGTCGTCGCCGGCAAGACCAACGCTCATGCGCCTCGACACCCATTGCTTGTCATGGAATACTTGCAATTCATAGGTTCTGCGCGTGTCGACCACAACGGAATCCAGCAATTTAAAGCTTCCCCGGGCCAGTTGGGTCTCCCCTAACTGTATCTTGTAAATATTCAAAAAAAATTCGACAATGCTCTCCTCGTCAATCTCTTTCGCCTCGTCAATCGGCTCGATCGTCTCTTCGATAATAGCTGGCGGAGGCTCCGCTTGCGGCACGGCCTTTCCTTTGCGTTTGCGTTTCAGAAAAAACAGTAAAATGAGAACCAGGAAAATGGAAATCGAGAGGGCCGGAAGAATCCCGATCTGATAGCCCGTCAGCGACACGTTCCCGAGAATTTGATCGATCTCTTTGAATTTATTTGTCATTATCTCTAAAATTTCTAGGTGATTATTTTGCATGACGATGCGCCTTGTCCTACTTCTCTGCCATTTTCGTCTTGTGGGTTTGCGAAGATCAACAAAATCAAATAATTATATCGTGGATTGCCGTTTCGATCAACTCTTATCTAAATAACGGCCGTGTGACCGATTCATTAACCGCCGACGGCGCTTGGCCCTGCTGGGGGGGGTGAGGTGTCTGTTCGGCGCAGAGGGGTTGCCGGTGCTTGACACCGGAATTTTTTTCTTATAAAAAAGCCGTATTGAAATGGCGGGCCATGAAGGCTTGCGGATTCAAAGATAGAAGAACCGATATCTTAGCCACGAAGGCGCAGGAGGGCCCCATCGAAGGGACAGCGTAGCCAGTGGCTTTTTTTTCGTTGAGTGAAACAAAGGGAGGGTTTGTAAAGATGTGCGAGGCCAATGCTTATTTCTACAAAAACGGCAAAGAGGAAATGGTTCTCGAATCGGTTGATGTCATTGAACCGGAGGACCAGAGCGGTTTTCGTCTGGTCAGCATTTACGGAGATCAGAAAATCATCAAAGGCCGTTTAAAAACCATGAACCTGGTCAACCATAAAATTGTTTTTGAAGCCATTGACTGATCTTGGGCGACCCTATCTGCCTGAGACCTTTCAACCGCAGCATCCCTTTTTCATCCGACACCGAAGCGACCGCTATGCGCCGCCCATGGGCAGCCTCAGCGATTCTGCCCACCGCATCAATGTTCTTGCACGACCGTGCGAAGTATATTACTTAACCATTTCTGGATGTGAGTGTGGCCTTTACATAATGCCGACGGACAACGAGAACCCGGCGTTTCGAAAAAATATTCGGGGGCTGAGTGGTCAAATTAGACAAGTTGCGCAAATTCTATCTGACATCCACTTATCGGTATATTTTCTGGATATTGCTCATTTTTTTTCTCATCCTGGCTAACTGGGCACTGAGAAACGGCGACCATCTGCTGTTGTTGGGTGTGGCCTCTGCCGGTGTCGTGCTCGGTGCTGTGAGCATATATGTCGAAAGGATCAACTTCAGCCGCGGCGATTCTTTCGAACCGGCCTACACGACACGGGTTATCCGTTCGGTGGCCCTGCTTGCCGTCAGCCTCGGCCTGACAGTGCTGTCGATTATCCTGATGTTGGGCATCTTTGTCCAATGAAAAACGCCTTGAAAACGAGTGGCTCTCCCCAAACGCGGAAACACCGACGCGGTTACTGCGCTCGCGCCTCACTGACCGGTCCGCATACGATCACTGCCAGGCCCTGGATCGATCCGGCCCATTTCGGGCGACTGCTGCACATGAAAATTGTGACGTCGGGTGACGGTACTGCCGTGCTGACCATGCCGTTTCTGATCGATTTCGCACAAGGAAGCGGGCTGATGCATGGCGGGGCATTGGTCAGCCTGGCGGATACCGCCGTCGTCATGGCGATCAAGAGCCTGGTGCCGCCCGGTACCCATTTTGCGACCACTTCCATCGAAACGAAATTTCTGTATCCGGTTAAAAGTGGCGTCGTTACCGCAAGAGCCCGCGTAACGGCTAAAAGACACCATCGATTCTACGGCCGCGCAACACTCTTCAATCAAGAAAAACGCCCGGTCATGGAATTTCGGGCCACTTTCCGGATGGCCAAAAACGGGCCGAGCGAAACAACAGCTGTTCAGGTCCCGCGGAATGGCTGATCTCATTTTTGTAATGGCAAGTCCTTTTTTAACCGAGCCCTTGGGGCTCGCGAAAAAATAAGTTGGTGATTTTGGGCGTTGCGGCAGCCGGCCGACAAGGCGTAAAACCGCAGGAATATCTGGATATTCCGAAGTTTTGCAACGCAGCCGGACGGGATGCATCGGCGTCCAAAATGGCAGGTTATTTTTGAGCGAGCCCTTAGACCGGACCCAACGCCGATAGCGCATGAAAGACACATCATTGGGGACAAACCAGGCCGTCGTTATTTTAAAACCGGGCCGGGAGAAGTCACTGCACCGGCATCACCCCTGGGTCTTTTCAGGTGCGATAGATCGCACCAGCCCGGCGGTATCGGCCGGAGAAACCGTCAGGGTGCTGTCGGCGGACGGAATACCGCTGGCGATCGGGTCCGTTTCATCCCAGTCGCAGATACGGGTGCGCGTCTGGTCCTTCGATCCGGCCGAGGAGATTACCCCGCAGTTTTTTGAAAGCCGTCTGAACCGCGCATTGCAGTCGCGTCAGTTGCTTCAGGCCGGGAGCAAGCTCTCCGCCTTGCGACTGGTCAATGCGGAATCGGACGGACTGCCGGGTCTGATTGTCGACCGCTACGAAGATTACCTGGTGTGCCAGTTTCTTTCCGCCGGTGCCGAGCACTGGAAAACAGAGGTGGTGCGGCAGTTGGCAGAGCTGATCCCGGTGGCCGGCATCTACGAACGATCGGAAGGTGATGGCCGTCTGAAAGAAGGATTGGCGCCGTCCAGCGGCGTCCTGATGGGTGCAGAACCACCTGAAAGAATCGAGATACGGGAAGGGCCCTTGCGTCTTCTGGTCGATGTCCGCCACGGCCACAAGACCGGCTATTACCTGGATCAGCGTGAAAACCGGGCACGAGTAGCGGCGTTTTCGGTCGGTGCCGATGTGCTCAACTGCTTCGCTTACACCGGTGGTTTCGGCCTTCAAGCTCTCAAAGCCGGCGCAGAACGTCTGGTGAACGTGGAGACGTCACCGGAAGCATTGGACATCCTGCACCGGCAACTGGCGCTGAATGACCTGGACATCCACGCCGTGGAAAACATCAGCACCGACGTTTTTCAGGCGCTGAGGTCTTTCCGGGATGCCCGGCGCAGCTTCGACCTGATCATTTTGGATCCACCGAAGTTCGCCGGTTCCGGCCACCAGGTGAAAAAAGCGGCGCGAGGGTACAAGGACATCAATCTTCTGGCTTTCAAGTTGATCAGGCCGAACGGCGTTTTGTTCACTTTTTCCTGCTCCGGTCATGTGGATGCCGCCCTTTTCCAGAAAATCGTAGCGGACGCAGCCTTGGATGCCGGCCGTGATGTTCAGATACTGAAACACCTGGAACAGGCCTCCGATCATGCGGTTGCGCTCAATTTCCCGGAAGGCGCCTACCTGAAAGGGCTGATTTGCCGGGTTCGGTAAGCGAGGACAAACAATGCAAAATATTTCCCGCAGCGAGGTTAAATTTGCCCGTGCCAACGGGATTGATATCGCCTATCAGACTTTCGGGGACGAGGATGCGTCCCCCTTGATTCTGATAATGGGTCTCGGCTCCCAGATGGTTCTATGGGATGGTGAATTCTGCCGGCAGTTGGCGGCCGACGGCTACCGGGTGATCCGCTTCGACAATCGCGACGTCGGGCTGTCGACAAAGCTCGATTGGATGCAAGTTCCCGACTCGACCGCAATAGCGGCTGCCCTGCAGCGGGGTGAGACGCCCGCACTGCCTTACACGCTCGAAGATATGGCCTCAGATACCGCGGAACTGCTCGCGGTTTTGGGCTATGACAAGGCTCACGTCGTGGGCGAGTCGATGGGCGGCATGATCGGTCAGATTATGGCGATCCACTTTCCGGAGCGCCTGCGCAGCCTGACCTCCATCATGTCCTCCACCGGCGATCCGCTCCTTCCGCCCCCAAGACCGGAAGTGCTCGAAATTCTTTACGCTCCCTTTCCTGCCGACCATGACGGCTACGTCGAGAGCTTCGTGCGGGCCTTTAGAATTCTGAGCGGCCCGGTAATGCCGTTGAACGAGGCGCTGGCCGGGAAATGGGCCGAACAATCTTATGAACGCGGCCTGAATCCGGCCGGGGTGGCGCGCCAGTTCGCCGCCATCATGGCGGCCGGGGACCGGACCGAAAAGCTCAAGTCCATCAGTGTCCCGACATTGGTGATTCATGGCGAAGTGGACCCCCTGCTGCCGGTTGAATGCGGACTGGCAACCGCGGCAGCCATCCCCGGTTCCCGGTTGAAAATCATCCCGGGAATGGGACACGCCCTGCCCGAAGCCGTCTGGCCGCAAATTGTCGCAGAGATCACCCGGCACGCCGTTTA
>JBAVJU010000300.1:0-2936 GCA_049687935.1 Desulfobacterales bacterium
AAAAACACCGACGGATAATGCCGATGAATAAGCCCAAACCCTGTTTGCTGATGATCCTCGACGGCTGGGGGATCGGTTCCGCCGGGGAGGGCAACGCCGTCCACCTCGCCCGGACCCCTTTCCTGGATGACCTCGTGACACGGTATCCGAACACCCGCCTGCAGTGCGCCGGCCCCGCGGTCGGACTCCCGGAAGGGATTATGGGGAATTCGGAGGTTGGGCATGTGAACATCGGTGCCGGCCGAATCGTTTATCAGGACCTTTTGCGCATCGACCGGGCCATTGCCGACGGCTCATTTTTCCGAAACGAGATCCTCACGACGGTGATGTCAACTGTTCGCGAGAGGGGGTCGGCGCTGCACCTGCTGGGCCTTGTGTCCGACGGCGGTGTTCACAGCCAACTCGATCACCTGCTCGCCCTGGTCGACATGGCCGACCAAAAGGGCCTGGAGCGGGTTTTCGTCCACGCCATCCTCGACGGACGCGACACCCCACCTGACAGCGGTGTTGGTTATCTGACCCGGTTGCAGGAACATCTTGATGCCGGCGCTTGTGGCAAGATCGCAACGGTTTGCGGACGGTATTACGCCATGGACCGCGACAGTCGCTGGGAGCGCGTTGAAAAAGCCTACCGACTCTATGTGCAGGGCAAGGGGCGCGCGGTCCTCGACCCGATTGCGGCTGTCACTGATTCCTATCTGCGGGAAGAAACCGACGAATTCGTGAAGCCGATGGTGGTTACCGATGAAAATGATGCCCCCCTGACCATGGTTGCCGAGGGCGACGGGGTCATTTTTTTCAACTTCAGGGCCGATCGCGCCCGCGAGATCACGCGTGCCTTTACCGTGCCGGATTTCGACGGGTTTCGGCGTGAGGTGGTCCGCAACCTCTGCGGGTATGTCTGCATGACGCTCTACGATGAAAAATTAACCCTGCCCGTCGCCTACCCGCCGGTGCACCTCACGGGCCTTCTCGGCGAGGTCATCAGTCTGAACGGCCTGCGGCAGTTGCGAATCGCCGAAACCGAAAAATATGCCCATGTCACCTATTTTTTCAACGGCGGCGAGGAAAAGCCTTTTCGGTTCGAAGACAGATGTCTGATTCCTTCACCGCGCGAGGTGGCCACTTACGACTTGAAGCCGGAAATGAGCGCGGCTGAGGTCACCGCGGCGCTCATCGAGCGGTTGACCTCCAACCGTTACGATCTGATCGTGCTGAACTTTGCCAATATGGACATGGTGGGCCACACCGGCGTTCTTGGAGCAGCCGTCAAAGCCTGTGAGACGGTGGACCGTTGCGTGCGGCAAATTGTCGAACGAGTCGCCGGTATGGGCGGTGTAACGATGATAACGGCCGATCACGGAAACTCGGAAAAGATGATCGACGAACGCGGCGGTGCCCATACCGCCCATACCCTCAACCCAGTGCCGTTTATTCTCGTCGATGATTCCCGGCGTGGCGTCGACCTTCGTCCGGGAGTCCTGGCCGATATCGCTCCCACGATTCTCGACATCATGGGAATCGAGAAACCGCCTGAAATGACGGGAACCTCATTATTAGGGCGCACTCAAAAATAACGTCACATTTTGGACGTCGATGCATCCCGTCCGGCTGTGTTGCGAAAACTCGGAATATCCGGATATTCCTGCGTTTTCGCGCCTTGCCGGTCGGGCGCCTCAACGCCCAAAAACGCGAATTTATTTTTTAGTGAGCCCATAGGGGTTGATTCGTGGGGATTGATGATCGATGCCCGTGTCCCTCAAGAAACCGTTGATGAACCGGAGATAGGAGGATAATTTTGGCCGATACTCTCAAGCCGTACCGCATGATCGAAGATTTTGTGACGGGCAGAGACGTACCCGAGATCGGGGCCGAGTCGAACCGTCAGGCGGTTGAACGGTTGCTGGTCATCGATAAGGGATACGCGAAGGAAGATATCGAGGTAGACGCACAGATTGAATTCGATGTCGGTAAAGAGCGCTATGCGTCTCAAGTGGATCTGGTGGTCAGCGTGGATGGAGGAACAACGCGAGTTATGGTCATCAAATGTGTTCCCGGGTCACTGGGCTCATGCGAGCGGGAGATTTTAGCGGCGGCCCGCCTGCTCGACCCGCGTTACCAAATTCCCTTCGCGGTAGTGTCCGACGGAACGACCGCCATGGTAATCGAAACCACTAGCGGCAAAAAAATCGGTGAAGGTCTCGGGTCCATTCCGGAAAAGCACGCGACCCGCGACCTATTGAAAAACATGACGCTCATTGCCTGCCCGGCCGAACGTTTAGAGCGCGAACGACTGATCTTCCGGACTTACAACTGCGAGTACGTCAATGTGGCACGCCGCTTACCGCCGCAAGCCTGAAGAGTGTGACCGGCCCCGGTCTCCCGTTTATTTTTCCGTCGTCAATAAACCGGGCAAACCGACTGAGCGTCGATTTCCCTGCTTTCTTTTGGCGGGCTGCCACCTTGACGTTTGACGGGGCTCACAGGCCGGCAACCTCCTTGCCGCAATGCTTGCAAAGTTTAGCCCTTTTCTTGATGATTTCGGCGCAGAAGGGGCACTCCCGCGTGAAGTTGCGCGCATGAATTTTGCCAACGGCCTCCTGCAATTTGGTTTCTAAAATTTGGTTGCCGACTTTGAGGTTGCGCAGCGGTTCTATCGCATCGATGTCACCGATGTCACCCAGCATTTCCACAGCCTTGATGCGCACCCGCATCGCCTCGTTCGGATCGAGCAGAATTCGCAGAACGGCCGGCCCATCTTTTTTAACGTAGCACTCTGCCAGGATGGAGAACCCGCGTTTAACCGCCTCTTTAAGGGCCTCTTCGATCGCTCGCGCTTCTTCGTCGATAATCTGGCCTTTTGCGCCCATGGAACTGAAAACCGGTATCAGCTCGAACTGTTCGGTGCCGGGATAGTTCATGCATCGATACGAGGC
>JBAVJU010000301.1:0-6534 GCA_049687935.1 Desulfobacterales bacterium
GAAGCTGCCCGGTTTGCCAGTCTCTATACCGATCGGACCGACCCGGAAGTGGTCACACTTATGTCAACCTACCACAGCATACTGCTGTTTTCGTTTTCAGAACTCCTGGAAATGTCGGTGAAAAAAATCAACGGACTCCAAGTGTACCGTATCTTGCCATGGCCGGCTGTGTCTCAAAAAAATCACATAACCGAATTTCTGGCCCGCCAGGTGCGGAACTGTAATCTGCTGGACAAAGAGGCCCGCCGCCGGTTTTCACAAGCCCTATTTCACCTAAAAGGTGACGCGAACAGAAAACGCCGCGCCGGTGCACGGGCCATCATCAGCCCCGGCGCCGGGAGCGTGAAAAAACGCTGGCCGCTGGAAAGATTTATGATGGTCGCTGCAGAATTGAAAAAGCGCGGCCTGCAACCGTCGATCATCCTGGGTCCGGCGGAAGTCGATCTCGAAGCGGTGCTGAAACACAGCCCGCAATCACAACCACAAGTCGTTAAAACACGGACGTTTCAAGAATTGATCATTGTCCTTGAATCCGCCGTCATTTACATCGGCAACGATTCGGGCGTCAGCCATCTGGCAGCCTTTCTGAGTGTGCCGACCCTGGTCATCTTTGGGCCATCGGATCCGGACCGGTGGCGCCCGTTCGGCGACCACGTCCGCATTGTGAAGTCTGCGTCACCCTGCAGCCCCTGCTTCGATACCGATAGACCCGACTGTCCGCAACGCAACTGCTTGCAAGAAATCAACCCGGATCGGATCGTAGAAGCCTTGGACGGCATGTTCGATACGAAGCGTAAAAAAAGAACCCCCGAGGGCTTTT
This sequence comes from Desulfobacterales bacterium, assembly GCA_049687935.1. Classification (GTDB taxonomy): domain Bacteria; phylum Desulfobacterota; class Desulfobacteria; order Desulfobacterales; family SG8-13; genus JARFQH01. Next base: position 821 of record JBAVJU010000301.1, read on the forward strand.
AGCCGCTCAGGGGTTCAAAACGGGCATTGCGATTTAGAGCATTGTCAATTCAGCGCAAGTTCAGACCAACTCGAGAAGTTACCCAACATGAAATGTCACATGAGAAAGTATCGCCACAATATCAGCACCAGAAATGCCCTCATACACTGGCCCGTAAAAATTGCGAGAATCTTTATCCCAACAGCCCGAGACTGTCAACAGAAAAAGTCGACGAGATGCATTGGGGTGACCGTTACGTATCGGCTCATCCTATTTTTCCCCTACGGGTCTCGAAGCAGCGGCGTTCCACGAAGCTTCGACTTTCGGCATCCCACACCGCCTCGTTCTCGTGAATGAATTTTGCACCGCCCGCCCAGGCGCCGCAAGCGACAACGGCCGTCTCGCCCAACGTGAACTTGTTACCGCAGGCCGCACATCCATCTGCGTTGAGCTCGTTCAGCTTTTGAAGATCGATCATAATTTTTTGTTTTGATGACGGTTTTACTGCCATGGAATCCTCTCTTTCGTCCTTCCCCAGCCCGCTAAGGCAGGTACAGGCGGTTGCCGTCAGGGAGTGCTTGTTTTTTTAACTTTTAAACTTTAAGTGTGATTGACCGAGGTGTCAAGCGATGGTACTAAGAGACGCAAACGGGAGGTCAAGCGATGATGCACACCCCAGGCGTCACCTTCGAAAGCCACCGGATTTCGGCCATCTTTATGGACCCTTACGGTCAGCGGGTTGAAAAACCGATCGAGATTCGAACCCATCCGATTTCCGGACGCTCTTGCCGGATCGCCTACAGCCGCGTAAACGAAAAAGATGTCGGCAACGAGGAGTTACCGGATCCGCCGCCCGACATAGGCGATCGGGCTGCCTGTCCATTCTGCCGGCCCCAGGTAAACGTGCAGACACCCCGTCTCGATCCGGATCTGGCGCCGGAAGGCCGCATGTTGCAAGGGGATTCCCTATTATTTCCAAACCTTTATCCTTATGGAAACCATTCCGCCGTCAGCCTGTTCACTGATGATCATTTCGTCGAAATCGGTACGGCCTCCCTTTCCTCATACACCAACTGCCTCCTCAATTGCCGCAATTACCTCGAACGTGTTCGAAACCATGATCCTCTGGCGTTCTACACGGCCATTACTCAGAACCACTTGCCGTCAGCCGGGGGCTCGCTGCTTCACCCCCATCTGCAGATCAACGCCGATCGCATCGCCTCCAATCACCATCGATTTTTAAGGAAAAAAACAGATCAATTCCATCGAGACACCGGGCGTGAACTATTCTCCGTCTACCTTGAACACGAGAAAGAAAAAGGGGCACGCTACATCGGCCGGACCGGCCCCTGGGAATGGACAGCGGCTTTTGCACCGGAAGGATTTTTCGAAATCTGGGGCATTCTACCCGGTGCCCATTCGCTGGTGGAATTGGCGTCAAGTCAATGGGAGGATCTGGCAACCGGGATCATCAACATTCAAAAATATTACCGCAGCATCGGCCGTAACGGCTATAACCTGGGACTGCTGGCGATAGAGGAACCGGGCAGCCGTCTCGAACTGCGCATGGTCTTGATGGTCCGCGCCAACCACGCCCCCTGGGTGCGCAACGACCACACCGGCTTCGAGGTCATGCTGGGCGACATGACCACTTTCACGCCCCCCGAAGAAACGTCTGCAGCCGCCAGGCAATACTTTAGTACGAAAATTGAATCAGACCCGCAAATAGAAATTTGAAACTCGAAACTCAGAACTCGTAACCCCGAACCAGTGGTGTCTTAAGGGCCATGAGCGTATAGTCCGTAAAATCAATGAGATCCTGAAACTGACAAAACCGACCTAACCGACTCAACTGACACAACTGCAGCAGCATAAAAATAAGGTGGGCGCCTCCACCCGTAAAACCGGTTTCGAAAGGTGTCCTACCGCAGGTAGCGTGCCCGGTCTTCCATGAAACGCCTGTAGATGCGATAATGATCGGTTTGCTCGTATTCCACTGTTTTAACGGGCGTGCGGTCAAAGCTGAAAATCCGGCTCTCAGGGCAAGCGAGCAGGATCGGTGAATGGGTGGCAATGATAAATTGAGCGTGTCCGGCGATCCCTGAATTTTTCAAGAGCGTCAACAATTCGAGCTGACTCTTCGGGGAAAGGGCGGTTTCCGGCTCGTCCAGCACATATAGGCCCTCGATTTGGAATCTGGAATGAAAAAATGACATGAGCGACTGGCCGTGAGACTGCTGCATCAGGGACTTGCCGCCGAAATAGGCCAGCACGCCGGGGTCGCTGGCGGCCCAGTCATCCAGAATCTGAGCAAAGTTTCTGAAAACCTGCGAATCGAAATAGGATCCCGGGACCTGGCCTTTCTTCCATTCCAAGTCCAGGGCCCTGAACAACAGCTCTTCGTAAGGATTGGCGGCATAGCGCATGCGCCTTTCCCCCTGCCAGATGTTCACCCCGCTGCGCATCGCAATGGCTTTGAGCAGTGTCGACTTGCCGGTGCCGTTTTCTCCGACGAAAAAAGTCACCGGGGTCTGAAAATCAAGGGTGGTGGTCTTTCTTAAAAAATCCAGATCGAAAGGGTAGTGCTTCCGCGTCGGAAATCTGCTCTGAACGATGTGCACTTTTACCAGATGCATCCGTCGGCCTCCATCCGAATGGCTGTGGTCTGTTTTGGGTTGACAGACAATACCACAATGTGGGAATTATATCCCACTTTTAATCATCCCGCGACCGGGTACGGAAAGAATCCAGCATGGAAAAGGAAGAATTCAAAAGTTACCGCATAAAGTTGAAAAAGACCCAGAAACAAATGGCCGAACTGCTGGGTGTGTCCATAAAAGCGGTTCACAGTTACGAGCAGGGCTGGCGACCGGTGCCGGCCGCCGTTGAACGGCAGCTTTTTTTTCTGTTGTCCTGCCGGCAAACAGGTCGCAAGCTGACTGCCGACTGCTGGAATGTCAAAAAGTGTCCGCAGCGCCGCAGAGAAAACTGCCCGGCCTGGGAATTCCGATCCGGTTCGCTGTGCTGGTTCATCAACGGCACCGTTTGCAACGGGACTGTGCAAAAAAACTGGAAGGACAAAATGGCCGTGTGCCGATCCTGCAGAATCTTCAAAAAATTGCTGAAGGTCTAACCGCCCCTTTCCCCGACCCGCTTTTTGCCGGGTTCAACCGGCTGACTTACCGTTTCTGACGTTTAAATGACATGAGCGAATATATCGAACACGATCAACAAGGCCTTTCGGTCGGCATCGTCGCGCGAAAAAACTTCACATTCGCCGCTCCGCCGTCGGAAATGGTGCTTGAAAGCGGTACGCGCTTCGGTCCGATAACCCTTGCCTACGAGACCTATGGGACGCCGGCGGCAGACCGCCGCAATGCGATTCTGGTGCTGCACGCCCTTTCGGGCGATGCCCATGCCGCCGGCATTCATAGCCGCGAGGACCCGAAACCAGGCTGGTGGGATATCATGATCGGGCCCGGAAAAGGAATCGACACGGACAAATTTTTCGTTGTGAGCACCAACATTCTGGGCAGTTGCATGGGATCGACCGGACCCCGTTCGATCAATCCGGCCACCGGCAAGGCGTATGGGCACAATTTTCCCCTGGTCACCATCGGCGACATGGTCAGGGCCCAGAAAGCCTTGATGGATCACCTTGGAATCGAAAAAATATTGGCCGTCATCGGCGGCTCCATCGGCGGCATGCAGGTTCTGGAGTGGTGCGTCCGCTACCCGGAAATGGTATTTGCGGCCGTCCCGCTGGCCACCACCACCCGGCACTCCGCATTGGCCATTGCTTTCAACGAAGTGGCACGGCAGGCCATCATGGCCGATCCAAACTGGAACCACGGCGATTACTACGAAGGACATCGGCCGGATCTGGGGTTGGCGGTCGCCCGCATGATCGGCCATATCACTTACCTTTCCGATGAAGCCATGCGCCACAAATTCGGACGCCGGCTGCAGGACAAAAGCGATTTCTCTTTTAACTTCGACGCCGATTTCCAGGTGGAGAATTACCTTCGCTATCAGGGCACCAAATTCGTCGAGCGCTTCGACGCCAACAGTTTTCTCTACATCACAAAGGCCGCCGACTATTTCGATCTGGAACGACAGCACGGTGCCGGTTCGCTGGTGGGCGCTTTTGCGAAGGCCAAAGCGAGATTTCTGGTCGTATCATTCACCTCCGACTGGCTGTACCCGACCTATCAATCGCGGGCCATTGTCAAGGCCCTGAAAAAAAACGGCCTCGAGGTGAGCTTCTGCGAAATCGAGGCCGAGTGGGGCCATGACGCTTTTCTACTGCCCAATACACGGTTGACATCACTGATCAAAGGCTTTTTGGAACATGTCTACACTGAAATTCGACAACACTAGCATCCGGTTCGATCTTCAGATCATTGCGGCCTGGGTCGCACCGAACTCCCGCGTACTTGACTTGGGGTGCGGCGCCGGGGATCTGCTCTATTACCTGAAGACCCGCAAGAAAGTCCACGGCACCGGTATCGAACACGATGAGGAAAAGGTAGCCCAATGTGTCGAAAAGGGCGTCACGGTTTTGCAAGGTGACCTAAACGCCGAGGTCCGCGACTATCCGGACGAGGCCTTCGATACGGTCATCCTGAGCCAGACCCTGCAACAAGTCTACGAACCGGCAACCTTGCTGGGCACGATCCTGCGCATCGGGAAAAAAGCGGTGGTCAGTTTCCCGAATTTCGGCCACTGGCTGGTGCGCCTGCAACTGCTGCTGACCGGTTATGCGCCGGTCACCCGGCAACTCCCCTACGAGTGGTACGACACGCCCAATATCCGCGTAATTTCTTTGAAGGATTTCAGAAAATTCGCCCGTACCGTCGGCTTCAAGATCTTCAAAGAAACCGCCATCAGGGTAAATGGCCGTGAGGGCAGGACCATAGGTTTCATGCCGAACCTGCGGGCCAGCTTCGGCATCTTCCTCATCGGAAAGTAATTTCTGCCGGAATCCCTGTATCATATCCACAGAATCAAGTCTCTTAACAAACCCACCCCGTCTTGAAGGTCGTCATCAGGTTACCTTTTAAGGTCGGTCGAGTCCTTGGAGCAGGGGGCGTTGACAACTGAATTTCCAAGCTTACGTTGAGAACGCTCTTTCGGGGCGCTAATCATGACAAGCTGTGCCCGTTTCGCTAATGCGAAAATGCGGCGGGAAATTATGACACGTTTGCTGACACCATGGAGGACATAAATGGCTTTTGAGACAAGAGAAGAAGTTCTGGAGAAGGTGCTCGCCATGAAAAAACCGCTTTGTCCGCACTGCGGCGAGCCGATGAATCTCTGGGAAGTCCCGCCGATATCTATCGGCGACGGTTTAGGATGGGGAACGCCATACCTTTTTATTTGTTTCAACGATTCATGCCAGCTGTACACCCAGGGATGGGATCACATGAAGGAGAATTATGCCCACACGGCCTCGTATCGGTGCATGAATTATCCCGGCACCGAACAGTTCGAGCTGATACCGGTTTTTAGTTCCATGGGGGCAAAAGGCCAGATTATCGACGAAGAAGCGCGAGCGCTCGAAGAGGGCCTTAAAGAGGCGATTAAACGCGGGTTCTCCATCCTGGCGGAGTGCTACGTTAAAAAAGATGGGCCGGCGGTTCTGCGAATTCTGCTCGATCCGAACGAGGCAATGCGGGTGCGCACCAAGGCTGTGGAAATGCTGGGTGACATCGGTGACATCGATGCGATAGAAC
>JBAVJU010000302.1:0-14838 GCA_049687935.1 Desulfobacterales bacterium
GAATGCAAGCTGCTGATCAAATTAAACCCTCCCCAGCTATGCTCCCCGGCAGGGGATCGAACAACGGCATATAACCTTGGCGCTCATCATATCAACTCCACTCTGCTTGTCAATAGCTTTTTGGTCGAATCGATAGCTATCTGAATTAATACAGTTTATTCCGATAGACAGGAGGATGGCAAAGTAATACGTTATATTACACTTAATGGTTGCAGGCGGGTGGATAGTGCGGGCTTTTCTCACACGCGGGATCATAAATCGCATGGCCCCAGTGGGTCATAAAAAAGTCTTCGACAGCAATGTCTTCCTGTTTTACAAAGCCGGGCTTCAAGCTGCCGCGACTAAACAGTTCCAGAATTGCCACCAGGCCGGCCGCGGTCGACAACTGAATCGCTGAAAGCGACGTCCCGTCGATCAGTCGACCGTATATCTTCTTGACGAAATTTCGCTGCATGACAGGACCCTCATCACTGCCGACCACGTTCACGTACATGATGACGACGTCCTGCTCTGTCAAAGGCACTTCCTGGTCGAAAATCTGGGTCAAAACATGCCGGTTTCGGCCGAGGTTCAAGTCGTGCAAGAGAAACCGCATCAAATCCCGATGTCCGGGGTAGCGGATGGTCTTATAGTTCAGATCGCTGACGCAGCCTTCAAAAGTCTCGCACATGGTTGCAACTCCGCCGGAAGTGTTGAAGGCCTCATATTCTGTACCGTCAATGGTCAGCCGTTCGAGTCCCTCCAGCGGCAAGGCATTGATGCGGCGTCCATTGTACAGTGCTTCCGCCAGCTGGCAGTACTCGTTGATCAGACCGGCCGTGCTCCAACTCAGGTAATATTTCATTGAATTGCTGGCGTAGAGCGGCAAGGCCCCGACACGCAACTCCAGGCTTCGAACGGTTTTAAACCTGCGGGCATAGCTGCTGCCGATGATGTTGATGGCCCCCGGGGCCAGTCCGCACTGAGGCACAAACGGGACGGCGGCATTCTGGGCCAAAGCGCGGATAAATGTGGTGGTCTCCACATCTTCAGTCAGGTCGAAGTAGGCCACCCGCTCCCGGGCGCATGTTTCGGCAATGGTTCGGTTCAGGTAAAAGGGAGCCGCACTGACGACGGCATCACGGCCGGAGATGAGCTTTCCAAGTGCAATCGGGTCCTTGAAATCGAGCCGAGTGTAGGCCCTTGGTACAAAGGAACCGAAATCCGGCTGTTCGACGATATCGCCGATCCGGATGTCCGAGCAAAAGTCACTCTTGTGCAACATAAGGGCAATCGTCGTCCCGACTTTCCCGGCACCCAGGATCGTTATTTTCATGATCGAATACGCCTATTTAACGGCTTTTTGTGAACAGCATTTTCAAACGATACCCGTGGGGATGGAATGAGCCCGCTTCGCAGGCACAATTTACAACCGGATACCAACCATCGCTTTTAGCGCACCTTATTTTATATGCCCGAAGCGTGAACTCTGTCAACACGGTGATCAGGTTTCAGCATCAGGAATGCCCGCTGGGAAAACCAGTGATCACGGTTTCCCGCAGCAGCCGAGTCAATACCTGTTCTCCGGTTGGTGGTGAGGCGAGAATTACCGACCGCTGAAATTACCTTTCCCATAAATTCCGAAGGTGATGCCCTATTTGAAGTCAACAGTCAGCCTGATTGTTAGCGGGGAACCCATTAAACCGAAGGCCAAACCACAAGTCCGCGAGATGATGAAGACCTGTCCGGCCCCGACGTCATCGAAACCGACGGCATAAAAAAGGCGGGTCACAGGGGATATGACCCGCCCACAATGAAAGGAGGTTGTTGTGCCAGGTCCATCAACCTGGCATTCAATGGTATCCTTGCATACCACGATGTGGCATGTCAAGTCTTTTTTTTTGCCTCCGCCATCGGCCGATCGATAACAACACCGTCCGGATACGTTAAAAAGAAACGGCTGGTCCGGCGCCACCTACCGGGCACCGAATGAGAGATTGACAAGGGGCGGAAATTCACCTACCAAGTGAACCGGCGTCCCCGTCAAACGGATGCGATTGCACCGTTGCCCGGAGCGGTTGCAGTCAGCCGCATCCAGGGTTGAAGCCTTCGGAGGGGGACTATTTTTGGATCGACACTTGATGCAGGACAAAGTGAATCGAGGTACCCGACGGAATCATGAATGAATTGTCTTTTATTGCCATGATGGACAATGGCGGCCGACGACTGTGGAGCGACAGGCGCAAGAAGTCGGTGCCCATCACCATCTCGGAAAGAAGGTCCGGCAGGGATCGCCGGACAGGTATCGACCGTCGTGGATTCCAGTCCGTCGAGGTCGGAAAAGATAAAGAACGCCGCCGGAAATTTACCCGCCTGCCCAACCACCTCTATAAATAAGGCTGAAGCTGATCGACTTTATGAGCGCAGCTTTTTCAGGGTTTCTTCCACAAGATTTCTGATTTCCCGCAGACGGCCTTCCGTCATGGCCTCGAACCGCAGCACCAGGGCGGGCTGGGTGTTTGACGCCCGCAGCAGTCCCCAACCATCGTCGAAGACAACCCTGGCGCCATCGATATCGATCACCTTGTAATGCCGGCGGAAATAATCAGTCACTTTTTCAACGAGGCCGAATTTGATCTCGTCCGGGCAATCGACGCGAATTTCCGGGGTGGTGAACGTCGGCGGCACATCGGCCAACAGCTCGGAGATCCTGCGACCGGTGGTGGAGAGGATCTCCAGCAGGCGACAGGCGGCATAGGTGGCGTCGTCGAACCCGAAATAGCGGTCGCCGAAAAACATGTGCCCGCTCATTTCCCCGGCCAGCTCGGCTTTTTCCGCTTTCATCTTCTTCTTGATCAGCGAGTGACCGGTGCGCCACATGATGGCCCGGCCGCCGTTCTTCTCGATATCGTCGTACAGGGTCTTGGAACATTTCACTTCCGAGATGAAGGTCGCCCCCGGTTTTCGAGAAAGAATCTCCCTGGAAAAAATGATCATCAATTTGTCGCCGTAGATGATGCGGCCCCTCTCATCCACGACGCCAATTCGGTCTCCGTCGCCGTCGAAACCGATGCCGAGATCCAGACCTTCTTTCTGAACCAGCGCGATGAGATCCTGCATGTTTTCGGCCACGGTGGGGTCGGCCTCGTGGTTGGGGAAATGACCGTCCATCTCGCAGTAGATATCGTGCACCTCGCACCCGAGTCGCTTCATGATCGGCACCGCGACGACGCCGGCGGTTCCGTTGCCGGCATCGACCCCGACCCGCAAGGGGCGCGGTAGGCTGATGTTGTTCACCACATAATCGATATACGTCGGGATCATGGCGGCGGAAGACAGCCGCCCCCGGCCCTCTGTGAAGTTTTCGTGTTCGATGAGGCCAAGGATGGCCTTGATGTCTTCGCCGTGGATCGAGTCGAGGCCGAGGCAGAGTTTGAAGCCGTTGTACTCGGGGGGGTTGTGGCTGGCGGTGATCATGACGCCGCCGTCTTTTTTCAGCTGCTGGATCGAAAAGTAAAAAACCGGCGTCGGGCACACCCCGATATCGGTCACGTCACAGCCGGTCGCCAGGAGTCCCTCGATCAGTTTTTGCGAATAGGCCTCGGAGGTCAGGCGGCAGTCGCGTCCCACGGTGACACTGCGGGCGTCGTGCCGGCGTAGAAAGGTCCCGACGCCACGGCCGATCGAGGCCGCGTCCGCCGCCGTCATGTCCTTGCCGGTGATGCCCCTGATGTCATACTCCCGGAACATTTGTGGATTCATCAATCCCTCTCTTTTTGGGTCAGCAATTTAAGGTGAACATAAGATCCCTGCATATGACGCCGGGTAACCGAATTTTAAGTGTTCATCGAGGACCACTATTTTTTTGTTTCAGCCTTTGACCACCGCAATCGGCCGCAACCTGGCCACTTTTCGTGATATGCCGGCCCCGTGAACGACCGCCACGACTTCGGAAACGTCCTTGTAGGCCTCGGGCATCTCTTCCGCGAGCGTGCCCCGACCGGTCCAGCGGACCAGGATACCCTTGTCTTCCAGCTCACGGTTTATCGACCGGCCTTTGCTGGCCTTCTTGGCGGCCTTGCGGCTCAGCAGCCGGCCGGCCCCGTGGCAGGTGGAACCGAACGTATCCGCCAGGGCCTTGTCGGTTCCCACCAGCACATAGGAAGCCGTTCCCATGTCGCCAGGAATAATCACCGGCTGCCCGACCATGCGGTAGCCTTCATTCAGAGCGGGGTGGCCGGGCGGGAAGGAACGCGTAGCGCCTTTGCGATGAACGCAGACGGTGCGTTTTTTGCCGTCTATGACATGCTCCTCTTTTTTGGCGATGTTATGACAGACATCGTACACCAGCCGCATGCGCAGGTCCCGCGGTCCCAGGCCGAAGACCCGCTGGAAGACCTCGCGCGATCGGTGCAGCAGAATTTGTCGGTTGGCCCAGGCGTAGTTGGCGGCGCAGGCCATGGCCCTCAGATAGCGTGAGCCCATTTCCGACTGAATCATGGCGCAGGCCAGTTGCCGGTCCGGTAGCTGGAGGCCGAGTTGTTGAACATGCTTGGTCATCGAGGCCAGAAAATCGTCGCAGACCTGGTAGCCGAAGCCGCGCGATCCGCAGTGGAGCATGAGCGTCACCTGCCCCTGGAACAGACCGAAGGCCCCGGCCACACGGGGATCGAAGATTTCTTCGACCAGGCCGACTTCGAGAAAATGGTTGCCGGCCCCCAGAGTGCCCAGCTGCCTTTGGCCGCGTTCCAGGGCACGCGCGCTCACCAGCTCCGGATCGGCGTCGGGCAGACAGCCGCCGTCTTCGGTGTGCTCGAGGTCGCCATCCTCGCCGAAACCCTGCCGCAGCGCCCACCGGCTGCCGTCCCGGAGCACCTTCTTTTCTTCCGGGACCGAGAGCTTCAGGGAGCCCAGCGACCCGACGCCAGATGGAATATTTTGGAAGAGCGCGTTCACCAGGGATTCCAGCTTGGGCTGAACGTCCTTTTCGACCAAGTCGGTTGCGGCCAGTCGAACGCCGCAATTGATGTCATATCCCACACCGCCGGGAGAAACGACGCCGGTCTGCCAGTCGAAGGCGGCCACGCCGCCGATGGGAAATCCGTAACCCCAGTGCATGTCCGGCATGGCCAGGGACGCTTTGAGAATGCCGGGCAGGGTGGCGACATTGGCCACCTGTTTGAGCGGTTCCCTTTGATCGGAACCCTTCAGCATGTCGGCGGAGGCGTAAACGATTCCGGGCACCCGCATGGAGCCGGTCATCGGAATTTCCCAGCGATAGGAATCGATCTGTCGGAGTTGCATGGCGATTTTTCCGCACGGGTACGGCAGATCCCTGTCAGGAGAAGCGGCACTGCAGGGATGCCATTGAAAACTTCTCTATATGTCAAATATGATTCTTGCCTCCCAGCCTGTCAATTTGCGGTTGACCGTTATCTGGTGATAGGTGACGGCTTTGATCTCGCTGCCGAGCGCATGCCGCGCCGGGTCGTAGGTATCAACGGCGACATCCGCTGTGATCCGATGGGCACCGATGTCGAGAATGTCCACCGAGTGCACCAGGAGCCCTCTTCCCGACCACAGATACAGCAACTCCCGCAGCCAGTTGACCATCAGGTCCGGCCAGTCCGCCCCTTCAACTTTCAGGTTGAGGGATTGCGCCGCTTGCACCGATTCTGGGGTAACGATGATGTCGAACATGGCCCGGGCGGCGGTGGCGAACAACTCGGATGGATCGGCTCCGAACACGTGCAGGCCGAGATCCGCGGTGTGATCGATGATGCGGTATTTCACTTGTGCCCATCCTGTTTATAAAGGCTTTGAGATAAAGGTTTTGGCAAGGCCAGAGGGAGGAGGCTGTGTTGTAATACGCCGATGACCGATAACACAGCCAAAACCTTTATCTCAAAGCCTATAGCAATATCTCGCCGGTCTTAGCGGTGCCGTAGCCGCCGAGGGTTTCGACCCGATTTTTGAAGGCGGCACTGCGGATGGTCTCCAGAAGGGTCTGGAAGTTCCGGGTGTCGAAAAACGCTTCGGGCACCACCAGGTCGTATTGTTCGGTGACGACCGGAACGAAGTCGAGTTTCAGGGCCCTGGCCGCCGCGCAGATTCCCAGACCGGCGTCGGCCGTGCCGCTCAGGACGGCCACGGCGACAGACATGTGGGTGAATTCTTCGTTGCCGTAGCCGTTGATCCGACTCGGGTCGATGCCCAGTTCCCGCAAACGGTAGTCGAGCAGGATGCGGGTGCCGGAACCGCCCTGCCGGTTGATCATGGTCACATCCTCGCGCGCCAGGTCTCCGATCCCTTTAATGCGTTTCGGGTTTCCGGGCAGAACGATCAGGCCCTGATCCCGGAACACCAGGTTTATCAGACGGACCTGCTTCGCGGCGAAGAGTTCGGGGAGATAGCGTTTGATGTAGGCGGTGTTGTAACTGCCGTCGGCCGTGTCGAGAAGATGCGAGCCGGCCAGGTGGCACAGGCCTTTCTTGACGGCCATCAGCCCCCCCATGCTGCCGACGTGGCTCGATGACAGCGACAAGCCGCTGCTGCCGGCGCGAAGCTGGTCGGCCAGGACGTCCAGGGTGTTGTCATGGCTGCCGACGATGACGATGGTGTTGCGAATGGCCGACAACGGGCGCAGCAGTTCGGCTGCTACCGGCTGCTGGTCGTTGATTCCTTCGACATGGTTCGGAATCCGGATGATACCGTCGGCTTCGGTGATCGAGGTGATGCTGCCGGCGCCACGCGGCAGAGGAGTGGCCACGATACGGCCGTTCACCTCCCCGAGCTTGACGCGCACAAATTCTTCCACGCCGAGTTTGGAGGCGATTTTACGGGTCGGCTCGACCATGGCCGTCTGGGGCGCGATGTCGGGCAGCCCGAGCCGGCGGCGGATCAGGGGACGGACAAACTGTTCGAAGGCGATGATCGCCGAAACCGGGTAACCGGGTATGCCGAATACCGGTTTGTCGTTAAATTCCCCGATGATCACCGGTTTGCCGGGCATCATGGTAACCCCGTGCACATAAACCTGACCCAGAGAACTGATCACGTGGCGGGCGTAATCTTCCGAACCGGCCGAAGAGCCGCCGATGATCAGAACCATATCGGTGTCGCTCCGGAGGCCCTTTTCGGTCGCCGCTTTGATGGCTTCCAGGTCGTCCTGGACCCGGTCGTGTTTGACGTAAGTGCCGCCGCAGGCTTCGGTCAGTTTGCCGAGAACGTAAGAGTTGCTCTCGAGTACTTGACCGGGGAGCAGTTGGTCCGGGCCAATGTGGCGCCAGTCGACGATCTCGGATCCGGTGGGGATGATCAGCAGATTGGGTTTGCGGCGGACCGCCACCTCGAAAATGCCGGCCGAAAGGAGCGCCCCGAGACAGTAGGGCGTAATCTGGTGGTTCTGGGGAAAAAGCAGCTGGGTGGCGACAATGTCCTCGCCCATTTTGCGGACGTGCTGCCAGGGAAAAGCCGGCGCTTCGATCCGAACCCGGTGCTCGTCGAGACGATCGAGCTTTTCGACCATGATCACCGCGTCGGTCCCCTCCGGCATCACGTGACCGGTGTTCAGATAAAAAGCGTCTTCACCGATGATCAGCTCTTTCGGCCGCGTCTCGCTGGCCCCGAAGGTTTTTTCCGCTCTGACCGCGATGCCGTCCATCGCGGCCGCGTGGAAATTGGGTGATGACAGCCGGGCGGTGACGGCTTCGGCCAACACGCGCCCCACCGAATCGGTTACCGGAACGGTTTCACCGGTCATGGCGCCGATCGACCCGAAACGCTGAAACAAAATGTCCCGGGCCTCCTGGAGCGTTTTCATTTTAAGATAGATGTTGCGCTTGGTATGCATGCTTTTCTCCGACAAGGGCACAGACGTTAAGGGCGGGTTGACAGGTTGCGGGTCCTGAGTTTCGAGTTTCCAGTTTCAAGTTTCTATTACAAAGGAATGACCGCGACCTCTGCGCCGGCATCGAGCCCCTCGGTGTTGACATCGATTTCGATCAATCCGTCGGCCATGACCATGGTGTTCAGCAAGCCCGATTTGCCCAGAACCGGTTCGGCACGGTATTCATCGTTGTTACGGGTGAGGCGCACGCGGATAAAATCGGTGCGCCCCTGAGCCGAACCGATGTTGCGACTCAGCCGGGCGGGAATCCTGAAAACCTGTCGCTGCGAGCGGGACAACCCCGCCACGCGTGCGATGAACGGCTGAACCACGACTCTGAAAACGACCATGGCCGATACCACGTGACCCGGCAAGCCCCAAACGGCCTTGTTCTGCGTATTGGCCAAAATGGTCGGCTTGCCGGGGCTGATCGAGATGCCGTGCACAAGGATGCGTGAATCGGGAAGTTGGGTCAGGACATCGATCGTGAAATCGCGAACCCCGACCGAACTGCCCCCGGAAAGCAGAATCATGTCCGAGCCGGCCAGGGCGTCGCGGCAGGTCGCATACAGCGCTTCGTAGTTGTCGCGCACGATGCCGTAGCGCACGGGCATGCCGCCGGCTGCCAGCACCTGCGCGGAAAGAGAATAGCTGTTGACGTCCCTGATCTGGCCCGCTACCGGCGTGCTGTCGATCGGAACGACTTCGTCGCCGGTCGATATGATCGCGATCGTCGGACGCTTGTAAACCCGGACGGTTTGCTGGCCGAAGGCCGCCAGCAGGCCGGTTTCCTGCGGTCGCAGGTATTGACCGGCTTCGAGAATGATCTGCCCGCCACGAAAATCTTCGCCGACTTCCACGACGTGCTGGCCCGGTGCGACACTGCGGTAGACCTCGATCGTGGTGTCGTCCAGCATTTCCGTGTGTTCGATCATCACCACGCTGTCGGCGCCTTCAGGCAGCATGCCGCCGGTGGAAATTCGGCAGACCTCGCCGTGTGCGATGGAAAACGCCGGCGTCTGTCCCATGGACACGGTGCCTTTGACAGTCAGGTAGGCCGGGCTGCCATCGGAGGCCCCGAAAGTGTCTGAGGCCTTGACCGCGTAACCGTCCATGGTCGCCCGTGAAAATTCAGGAAGATCTCGATCGGCAGAAAGGGTATCTGCCAGGACTCTGCCGCAGGATTCCGGGAGCGGGACGGTTTCCGTACCAACCGGAGAGAACGCCTCCGCATTTTTCAATACGCTCGCAAGATCCGTTACGTTGAAAAATTCCAGCATGCCACCCCTCACTTGAGCAACGGCAGGGCCGCCCTGAAGGTGTCGGTGCCGGCCCGTTCGAGCCACTCGTACATCAGCATTTCGGTGGAGATGATCGTCACCCCGTTTTCACGCAGCCGCTCGAGGGCCATGTCGCGGTCGAAAGGCGACCGCGAGGCGGCGGCGTCGGCGATCACCACGATCCGATAATCCAGCGGGGCTCGGAGGGCGGTCTGGGCGACACAGATGTGCGCTTCCATTCCGGTGAGAATCAGGGTGTGGCGGTCGTGGGCTTTCAAGCGGCGGGTGAACGCCTCTTCACCGAAGCAGCTGAAGCACAGCTTTCTCAAAGGAGGTGTTTCTTTCAGCTCCAAGCTGATCTCATCGACCGTCTCTCCCAGGTTTTCCTGCTCGCTCAGAAGGACCGGCACCTCTACCACCCTGGCCAACCGGACGAGCTTGACGATGTTGGCCACGATCTGCGGCGTGTCATGGATAAGGGGAGCCAGTTTATTCTGAACATCGATGACAACCAACAGGCTGTCTTCGCGCTGAATCAGCGCCGGGAAAGAATTCTTGGTACGGTTCACGATCGTCCTCCCTTTTTTAGGATGGCCCGGTCCATCGGGCGGTGCCCATCCACGGTTTGTATCAATGCATTGGTCAGTTTCCGATCCAGAAATGGACTGCAGTCTTTATCAGGTACCACAAAAGAGCGCATCGCGGCAAGCATGACCGCCAGCAGGCAGAAATTCACGGTGAAAACGAGACGCCGTTAGATTACGCCGGGTAACCGGATTTTAAAGCGCTCAAAACCCGCGCAAAAGCGAGCATAAAACCGAACAAGGCTGAGGCTTCGAAAAGAAATGAACCATACACTCCAAAATCCTGAACTCGACCAAAGCCTTCTTGTTGTTCGGTTCAATGCTCGCTAATGCGCTCAAACAGTTGACCACTTAAAAATCCGGTCACCCGGCTCCATGGTCAGTTTCTCCGAGAACCGATGGCCGGCGGGCCGGCCGCCGAGGTGACGGTAAACGCCTCTTAGGGCCCAATCGGTTGATATTTGATGAAATAACATTTTGCAAAATATTACGAAATGGGTATAATCGGCGCGCGCATTGGGTATAATTCGTTAATGTCCTGTGTATCAACCATTTGAGGAAATCATGTCCGACGAGCCCGAAACTTTGACTTCCGACCTGAGGGCGGTAAAACCAAAATTTCTCACCCGTACAACCTTCACCGAATTCAATCTACCGGCTGAAGTTCTTTCGGGAATTTCCGAGGCCGGTTTTACCTACTGCACCCCGATTCAGGCGCAAACACTGCCGGTGTCGCTGGAAGGCCGTGATGTGGCCGGACAGGCACAGACCGGAACCGGCAAGACGGCGGCCTTTCTGGTCACCATATTCACCCGGCTGTTGGCGTTGACCGACCGAGAACCCGGATTGCCGGCGGCCCTGGTTGTTGCACCGACCAGGGAGCTGGCCAATCAAATCTACGAAGAGGCGAACTTAATCGGTCGCCATGCCGGATTCAAGATGGCCCAGATCGTCGGCGGGATCGACTATCAGCGGCAGGCGGAGATCCTGAAAGAGGGCGTCGATATCGTCATCTGCACACCCGGACGCATCATCGATTATTTCAAGCAGGGCATCTTTAAAACCAGCGGCATCAAGCTCGTGGTCATCGACGAAGCCGACCGTCTCCTCGACCTCGGGTTTGAAAAGGACATGCGCTATATCTTGAAAAAGTTGCCGCGCTATGACAAACGGCAGTCGATGCTCTTTTCGGCCACCCTTTCCTACCGGGTTCTGGAACTGACCTACGAATACATGAACCTGCCGGAGTTTATTTCCATCACTCCCGAAGAGGTGACGGTCGAGGGGGTCGACCAGGTGCTGTTTCATGTCGGGCGAGACCAAAAACTGCCCCTGCTGTTGGGGATCCTGGCACGTGAAGATTGGACCCGGATGCTGATCTTCATCAACACCAAGGCCGGTGTGGAATGGCTGACCCAGAAACTCAAAAGCAACAATTGTCCGGCCGAGGGAATCACCGGTGATCTGCACCAGCGCAAACGGTTCCAGTTGATGGAAAATTTCAAGAACGGCCGCATCAAAATCCTGGTGGCCACCGACGTCGCCTCGCGCGGAATACACGTGGAAGACATCAGCCATGTCATCAACTACGATTTGCCGCAGGATGCCGAAAACTACATCCACCGGATCGGCCGGACCGCCAGGGCGGGCAAAACCGGCAAGGCGTTTTCTTTGGCCTGCGAACAGTACGTGTTTCACCTGGAAGCCGTGGAAGAGATGCTGGGCTACAAAATTCCGGTGGTTTGGGCGGAAGATGACTGGTATGTTGCCGACCGGAGCGGTCCGGTGACGGCTGCCTCACGGGGGCGCAAGGTGCGGGCCGTCCACGGAAAAGAGCGCGTTCAAAAAAGAGTGGCGCGCCAGACGCCTTCCGAAAAACCCTGGCCGCAGAGATTCCCCGGGGCCTTTTTCGGTTTTCTGCCCGACAAGGCGACCGAAGCAGTGCCGCCATCCACGCCGGCCGCAGAGGAAGCTGCACCGACACCGCGTGAGGAAGCTGCACCGGCAACGCGTAAGAAAAAGCGCCGCCGCCGCCGAAAGAAGAAATCCGGACCGGCCGATGCCGCCACGCCGGCAGCCGACCCGGATTCCGAGCAGCCGTCCTGAAGGTACCGTCTGATCAGCCGGCAGCGGTCTAAAGCCAATTTTAGCTGAGTTACCGCCATGGGCTACGTGTTCGATTTCAAGGATGCTCAAGCTTTCGAGCGCTGGTTCGAAGAACCGCGTTTTCGCCTCGAAGCCGAACGTGAAAACGCCCTGATGATCGACATGCTCCAGCCGGCCAGGGGAGAGGCGGTTCTGGAGATCGGTTGCGGAACCGGAACCAGCCTGGCGCCGCTGATCGAAAGGGGGCTGAACGTCACCGGAATCGATGCCTCACCCTACATGCTCGATGTCAGTTTCAAGAAACTGGGGAACCGGGTCAGCCTTTACCGGGGATCCGCAGAGGACCTCCCTTTCGACGACAATTCCTTCAATCACGCGTTTTTCATGACCACCCTCGAATTCGTCGACGATCCGCGCCAGGCCATCGAAGAAGCCTGCCGCGTCGCAAAGGACCGGGTTTTCATCGGCGTCCTCAACCGGTATGCCCTAAAGGGCATCCAGCGTCGGGTCGCCGGGATCTTTTACGAGACCATATTCAACCATGCCCGCTTCTTCGGCATCTGGCAGTTGAAACGGCTCGTCCGGTCCATTGCGGGTCCGGTGCCGCAGACCTGGCGAACGGTCAACCAGTTCCCTGCCGGGTGCGGCCGTTTCGTCCAGAATTTCGAGCAATCCCGATTCGTGCAGCGCTGCCCGTTTGGAACCTTCATCGGGATGGTGATCACTCTGGTGCCGGTTTTCAGGACCCGGCCGTTGGAAATACGCCACCAGGACGAAACCGTCCACCGGCATGGTGACCGGTTGATGCCGGGGACGGCATCGGGTTGCACCACCAACGAGCACGAAACGCAACTCGCATCAGCAGCCCTGAATTTATGTTCACATACACAGGATAATGGCCATGGAAGCTTACCTGTTTGAGACCGTGAGCGACGGCAAAGTCAAGTGCAACCTCTGCCGCCATCGGTGCCTCATCAAAGAGGGCCGCCGCGGCATTTGCGGTGTGCGCGAGAATCGTGCGGGCGTTCTGCACACGCTGGTTTTCGGGAAACTGATCGCGCGCCACATCGATCCCATCGAGAAGAAGCCGCTCTATCATTTTCTGCCCGGCAGCCGCTCCTATTCCATTGCCACGGTCGGGTGCAACTTCAAATGCCGTTTCTGCCAGAATGCCGACATTGCGCAGATGCCGGAGGACCAGCGGGGCCTGATCGTCGGAGATTCATGCACACCGCAGGAGGTGGTCACCGACGCTCTTAAAGGCCGCTGCCGAAGCATATCTTACACCTACACGGAACCAACCATATTTTTTGAGTTTGCCTATGAAACCGCCAAGCTGGCCCAGGCCAAAGGGTTAAAAAATGTCTTTGTCACAAATGGTTACATGACCGATGAGGCGCTCGAGATGATTCGACCCTACCTGGACGCCGCCAACATCGATCTAAAAGCCTTCACCGAAAGATACTACCGGGATGTCTGCGGCGCCAAGCTGTCACATGTTATGGAGACCCTGAAACAGATGAAATCCCGTGGTATTTTCGTGGAGGTCACGACCCTGATCGTGCCCGGCCTCAACGACGACAGCGGGGAACTGGAAAAGCTGGCCCAATTTCTGGTGACGGACCTGGGGCCCGAGACGCCCTGGCACATCAGCCGTTTTCATCCGACCTACAAGCTGACCGACCGGCCGCCGACACCGCTGGCCACTCTCTTGAAGGCGCGTGACATCGGCCTGAAAGCCGGACTTCGGTATGTTTACACCGGCAATGTGCCGGGTGAAGACGGTGAAAACACCTTCTGCTACAACTGCGGCAGAACTGTCATCGAGCGGTGGGGATTCCAGATCAGAAGCACCGCCCTCGAAGAGGGTCGATGTCGGTATTGCCAGGCGGTCATCGATGGTGTCGGGCTATGATTCCGAGGCAGTCTAAAATCATCCTCAAATTATAGGTGAAGAAAAAATCATACATTCCGACTTATAATCCGGTCACCCTGCTTCATGACAAGGTTTACCAAGAATCACTTTAAATCTTCAGTTCCGAATAAAGCGTTCGGGCGGCTTATTCAGAACCGGTTCAAAACAATAAACATTGGAGATGTGCGCGAAACGGCCGGTTCCCGGGCGACAGCTGAACAAATGCGGGCGCATTCAAAATTTTAAACCCGCGCGACACAATTTAACTTATTGTTATTTATGTGTTTGTTAGTTTTCTCCCCTATCGGGGTTCATAAATTTGAACTGCCGGCTCTATCTGTGTTCGGAAGGGCGAAGCTCCGCGAGGTAACGGATTTAAAAAAGTATTGAAGATTAAGGGGGTTACAAAGGGATTTGAATTGTTTGCGGTTTCGTTGATTTTGGCATGGACCTTGCTCTAACACTAGCATCCTCAACAAATCATCATCTGTTTTCCTCCTTAGACAGCCAACCGCAAATCGGTTGGCTGTCTATTTTTAGGGACACGTTTTTAACGGGTCCCTCCAGTGCTTCTGCCGCGGAAAACGTCCTTGACACCCCATTGACAATCTTTCATACTTCAAACTTTAAAAAATCGGTCAAAGCATTGAAGTGAATATAAGCGAAACCGAGCGTTTCAAATCTGGGAGATCCCGCTCCATGATCAAAGACATCGGCGCCAAGCGATTTCTGCACGACATCCGCTACCGCCGCGACCGCTATCGGCAGTTTATCGGAATCGCCTTCGTCGTGCTGGTGACCGTCGCGGGCTGGCCGGTGGCCGGGCTATACTGGGCCGGCGTGGTTCTGGCCTGCGGCGGCATCGCCGTGCGGCTGTGGGCCTCGGGCCACATCAAGAAAAACAAGGTTCTGGCGACCGACGGCCCCTATGCCTACGTGCGCCACCCGCTCTATGTCGGCAACATCCTGCTGGGGTGCGGATTTTCGCTGGCTTCCGGGCTCTGGTGGAGCGGCCCGCTTTTTATCCTGATCCTGCTGGTATTCTACCCTCAGGCGATACGGCGCGAGGACGACAAGCTGCATCAC